>JANOAI010000559.1:0-7450 GCA_031411055.1 Pirellulaceae bacterium | reverse complement strand
CTTCAGTGTTTGTGTTTTCAGTTCCCAGATCGAATCGGCTCGGACTTGGTTGTGACGCACCAAAGACAGCGAGAATGCGTTCTCCGCTTCGTATCGCGTTAAACCAGCCGATGCATCGAGCACTGCCTGCAAAGCTTGATCCGCAGGTAATTCCCCTGGTTCACTTGCCAGCGACTCAAGAAGACCACGCAATTCATCTTTGCTTGGCAATTCGTGCTCGACAACGATAAATAGTCGTTCCAGTTCCGGTGGCAACAGGATCACCGGTGCGAGGATTACCACAAACGTCCGATTCACCTTGCCATCGAGTATCACGCGAGTCATCGCTTGGATGATCTCCGGCGAGTTCATGAAACGATGGAAATTCTTCAGAACCAGCAAGGTCGTGCTCGGATTGTCGATCGAACCACTATTCATTGACGCCAGCGATCGGATAGCAGCCAGCGGGTCAACCGCGTCGGCGACTGTAGAACCATTTGCCGTTCGCAAGCCTTGATCAATATCCCAAGACAAGAATTGCCAGTTTTCATCTTGGCAAAGTCGATTCAAGTCAGCAATCGCTTCGCTTGGCTCAAAACTGCGAAGCCAGATCCCCGTAAAGCAAGCACGGATCAATTCATTCATGCGGTTTGTAAGTTGTGTCATGTAGAATCCTAGTTTGAATAAGTACCAATAGAAAAAGCCGCCTTGTAATCGGCGGCTTGTGAGGTTTTTGAAATGCAGATCAGGCGAAGCGAATCACCCTAACCACTCTGCTTCAGATATTTCGTTTCCGATTGGGTTGTTCCGGTCATCGCATCCGAATAAAACTCGCTGGTCTTTTGTTCAGCGATTTGAACGCCCAGAGCCTGCTCCAAGGCACGTGAGGCATCGACACATTCGCTGCCGGAGAAGCCCTTCGTTTCGACTTTCGTTTTGCCTTCCGGATCGACCGTTACTTCGATGATCTTCATTACGCAGCACCTCCGACCATGACCGACAAGCGAATACTCCCATCGTCGAGTGGCTTTTCGACGACCGTATGCCCCAGTTTGCGAGCTTCAAGACTAGCTTTTTCTACCGCATACGCCTGAAGGAATCCATTCAGCTCGTTTGAATTCCCCCACTTGCCCTGATAGTTGTCATAACTCAGCTGCCCCGTCGGCAAGTCAATCACGACCGGATAACGCCATTCATTCAAACGAACGCCGAGCCCCGTCGCTTGCTTCGTAAACAACTTAAACTCGCCATGCACCGGTGCTAGCAGATTTCTTCTTCGGCACGCCGATTGAACAGCCGCCTCATCTCGGACTTCCGTCCGGATTTCAACAATGTGACTCATACTAATCTTCCTTTTCCTGTTAAATGAGAGGATACCGTTAGCCTTAAAATTTTCGATTTCTTGGACGACGCTGTCGCTTATGGTGAATGGGTTTTGATGCTTCACCTGAATCAATGTTTTTTTGCCCAGTATCGTCGCGAATTCGTTGGGCAATATGTTTTGCGACAAGTTCAATAAGCGACTCCATGAGCGTTTTCTTTTTGCCTTCTGAGTTCAACAGTGTGCTCCTGAAAAAAAAGCCACGTCCTTAGTGCGGACGTGGCTTAGCGGGATTGGATTTGAAGTTAAAAAACTGGACAGCCCGCGTTAGCGCAGGATGACCTGTTCGAAGCCTAGCAGTGGCTCGAACTTGAATCGCGGGTGACGCAACCGCTTAAAGGATTCTAAACATTGCTCGACGGAGATGACCTGCATCCACGGATCGGCGATACCGGCTTTCGCCATAAGCCGGTCGAGACGAGCCGCGTCCTGTGCTGCAGTATGTGTAATAACGAGTTTTGACGCAGTTTGACGCTCGGTCATCCCCTCCGAACGTAGTCGCATAACCGCTTCGCGATAGGTCACACGTTGCGGAGATTTGGTGAGGTCGACCGTACAAGGAATAGTCATGCTTGGCAGTCCAGAAGGAAAATTCACACCATTCAATTCCGCCAAGTCGATGTCGAATCGAACGCGTGCCTCAATGTGTCCGCCGTCGATGAGGCGAAATGGAACGATAAAGAAGTTCTTTAGCAATCGGCGCATCAGATCGCCGAATTCACGGCTGTCGACTGCTAGCTCGCCAAAAATCTGGCGAGCAAGGCAGCGAATCACCTCTGCGTTTGGAATTATCGCCGACGAAGTCACTTGTCGTTTCGCGAATTGTAGTATCTCCAAGTCGATGATTCGCAACTCGGATTCGGAAGAATGGAGCCTCTCGAGGAGAGACACAATTTGACCGCCGATTGCAATCGCGTCAACCAGATTTTTGATTTGTTCTCGGAGCCTCGACCGATCCATTTCTAGGCGTTTAATTTCTCGGTCGCGACTCTGAGCGTCGAAATCAAGTTCCGATTCGATGGCCTTGAAAAGTCCCGGTTCGAAATCCGGGAGATTGATGAGCTTATCCGCGACGATCGCAGCCGACTTCGTCGCAAGCTCGACTCGATCGACAGTCAAAGCATTGAAACATTTGTACTTCCGAACACCGTCGCACATCAGGCGATGCTTATCGCCATGCCCACCGAGCACGAAATTCCGGCCGCATACACCGCATAGCACATGTTGGCTGGGCCACTGCGAGTCGTTGCGTGTACCGCGTTTCCGAACACCTCCAGGGTTGGCGGCAGCAATTCCTTTTCGATACGGTGCGTTTCTTTCGCGAAGCATCGAAATAACGCGATCGTACCTCTCTGGCTCTATAAAGGCCAAATGCGGAGCCTCGCGTTGCAACAACATGTCGTCTGGTGCAGCGACACATTTTCGTCGTCCCGTTTTGTTTACACGTATTGCTACCTTGCGATTCTGCTCGCGTAGACCTTTCAGGATCGGATTGTAGACCGTTTGAGCCACCTTTCTTCCCGTCCACTGCTTCTGACGTGATGCAGAGCCAACTGGAAACGAGATTGCGTTCAACCAGTCGGCTATTTGCGAGAAAGTTTGCCCTTCCTCCAAACGGTTGAACATCTCGTCAAAGATCGGTTCAGCACTCGGATCCTTATAGCACTCGGCTTCTGTGGCTTTGCGATGGGGTTCGAGATGGGGTTCGAGATGGGATTCGAGATGGGGTTTGATATACCCCGCAGGTAGGATACGAACCATTAGTCCGATCTGAAAACGATTTCGCAAGCTTCGCTGGATTCGTTTTGACGTATCGTCGTTGGAAGTTTCGTGTCGAATCGCAGCGAAGACGGCGTTCTGCTTCCAGGATGGGTCGAAAGTATCAATCCTGTCGTTAATTGTCACAACACGTGTCGAGGAGTCCTCGGCCAACTCCAGCAGCGTCAACACTTGAATTCGTCGAGCAATTCGCCCCAAGTCCTCAGTGAGGACGAGGTCGTAGATACCGGACTCAATACACTCTTGAATTCGAAAGAGTTCTTCGCGATCCAATATCTCGCCGCTGGATTGACTGGAAATCACATCCAGGTCGTATGGCCCGTCTAGATTCCTATCAGTCCACCCTTTAGAAAGCGCAACCTGGTCATCGAGACTTTGCTTTTTTTGATTAGGGGTGCTTATTCGTACGACCAACAATATCTTATAGCGGCGTCCATTTTTAGGTGGCGGCACTTCAATCCTTCCAAAACTCATAGCGTCACTCCATAATAGAGTGACGCCAAATCGATTGGCCCAGTGGGACAAAACCGGCGACAACAGGTGAGAGCACGTGACCACAGCTGACAACAACCTGCAAGACGCAAGTCGTTGACTGAGAACGGGTTGTCGCCGAAAATGCTTGCTCAGTCGCAACTTACAGCAAACGCTTCGGAGAGTCCCGTGCCCTCCGCTTTTGACTTGCAGGCCTTCAAAATACTTGGGATTTTAAAGGTTTTTTTGTTTGGCACAGGTAACTGTGCCAAGACTGTGCCAAATCACGGTTCACCATTGAGCTTTTTTTGACTCGTGGGTAACGTTTCGGTGGCTTCCCCCAATTCTTGTTTTTGCTCGTCGTTGGCAGCGGAACACCCGCCCCTTTTTCCGAGCGGATTCAATGGTTGCATCTTTCTCGTCGCCACATCTTCGTCAAATGAACCGTCTCGCTATTTCGGTTGAACAAGTTCTTCGAACTGCATTCTGGTACAAGCCAACCCGGTAATAACGTGCTGAAGCCAAAGTAACACAGAGGCGGTAAGAGTCGCGGAGATACTGCATATTCATCGCGAATTCTCAAAAAATGCGATGCCACCATCTTTGAAATCGGAGATTGCCTCGAATTTCGTATCGTTATCGGAGAGATTTCCAATGAAACGGTTTCGTAACGTAATCTCGACCAGCGTTTCCGCCTTGAACTTGTTGTGGCAACCGAATTTCACAATATTTTTGAAATCTGCTGTTTTCGCGTAATAGCTTCCAGTTTCAATCGACTGGTAGATTGAAGCGACCATTTATGTTTGAAGCGGCCATTACTGTGATCCTACATGGAAATTGACTGGCAACAGATCCTTGAACGCTACGGCCCGGCCGTATGGAGGACGGTTCGCAGTTTGGTCGGTAACGAAGCCGATGCACGGGACTGTTATCAGACAGTATTCGTGGAGGCATTGCAGTTTTCGCGGCGGGCTAAAGTCGATGATTGGTCTCACCTGCTGGGTCGTATCGCCAGAGTTCGAGCGCTGGATGTGCTTCGCATTCGATACCGTCGGGATGAGCGAGTGGATTCAACAGCGTCGGTCGACACGGCTGAATGCCGATCGGCGACGGCGAGCGACGACCTGGCTGCAAAGGAACTTACCAACCGTCTACGGCGTGCACTGGCTGCGATTTCGATCGAACAAGCGGAGGTGTTTGTGATGCGATATGTCGACCAACTGACCTATGACGAGATCGCCGAACGAACCAAGTCGAACCGCAATGCTGTCGGTGCCATGCTCAGTCGAGCTCGAAAACAGTTACGAGAACTGCTGGGCGAAAATGAGTTGCCGGTAACGACCTGTGTTGAAGCCAATCGTACGTGTGCAGAGGTAGATCATGACGAACGAAACTGATGACGGACTAAACGGTATTCTCGGTCTGGCAGTTGAAGAACTGACGAATTGGAAGCAAGAAAGCTCGAAGAACGACTTTGGCTTGCCTACCGATATGAACGTTCAGGTACTAGCAAAATTGATGGACGTTTCCCATGTTGAAAAATCTCTTCGAGATTCGCATTTGCCAGTGTCTCAGAGAGACGCGGTTGCGTTTAGTCTCTCTCACGCAACAGTCCCATCCCGAAAGAGGTTCATGATGTTAGCCAAGTTCGCCGTTGCCGCGTCATTGTTGGCTGCCTTCGTAGGCGCATTCGTGTTCGGAATTCTAGGAGGCAACACCAGCCTCTACGCTCAAGTGGCCGAGCGTTTGGAGGGCCTGAGATCATTGGTCTGTCGAGTTCAGATTGTTGACGAGAATGCCATGGTGGACGTCGATGGCAATAACGGTGAGTTGCTGACGTATCTCGCACCTTCGCTTTATCATTCAAGAGATGAATGGCTCAAGATAATTGAAGTCTATAACGGCGAGACTGGCAACTATCTTATGCTCGACATTGGCTCTCAAGAGGCAATTGTGAAATCAGGGCAAATCGCAGATACAAGTACGGCTGTGTCTCCTGTTCGACTGGTCGAAGCCGTTCGCAATCATTTTCGAACTAATCGCAAGGACCAAGCCGACGTCAAGGATTTGGGAACCCGGAGTGTTGATGGTAAACAAGCGTTTGGAATGCGATCCGCGATCGGCGGCGAAATCATTGAAGCTTGGTTCGATCGCAAATCGCATTTACCAGTTCTGGTACGTGTGCAAAAGGAGATTCCGGCTGAATTGACAGGTGGAACGAAGGAAAAATTTTGGCAAGTAATGTCGGATTTCGAGTTCGATGTCCCTGTGGATCACACATTATTTTCAATGACGGTACCAGACGGATATCGGCTACTGGAAAAGGACGATCCTCTTGCCGATACCTCTCCTGCAACATTGGAGGACGTGCTTAAGATGCTTCGAATCTGTGGCAAAGCAAATGAATCACTGTTTCCACTCTCACTTTCCTTCAACGAAGAAGAAGGCTCGCCGCTTGGGATTCAAAGAAAGTTGGTTGAACAAATTAAAAGCCAATTCAATGACGATGACGAAGCAAGGCAAGCGGCGGTGCTCAAGGCGGAGACCGAGTTTCGTGCGACGGTTATTCGCGGCACGGTCTTTTTCCTTGAAATGAAGGACGCCAACCAATTTCGATACTTCGGCGGCGCTCGGATGAATGATGCCGATCGCCCCATATTGTGGTATTCACCCGATGGCGACAACCGATTTAAGATTGTCTATGCCGATCTAACGGTGCGGGAGGCCAACGCAGATGCTTTGCCGCCAGAGCCAAGCCCTGTTGCAGTCGTAGGAAATGAAGTTGACGAAGACGCAATCGATGTCAGCACGCCTACGTTCGAATTGCCGAACATTGCCGTTAGCGACTACGCTCAATTGCAGGCGATCCGCAAGGCCGGAAAGCAAAGCAAAGTTAAATACTTATCGCTTGGATTGATGTTGGAGCTGACTGAAGAGCAGCTCTCATTCAAAGCTAACTCGCCAATTCTGCCTCAGGCAGTACCCGAAGAACCAAAGCAAGCTCTTTCGTGGGACTCGAATCGCCTTGCATTCTTAAGCGAGTTTACGAACCTGAGCGGACTCGATCTTAAAGGGATTTTCTTGACGCAGCGAGACTTGGAGAGTATCGCTAAGTGCCAGTCTCTTAAGCAACTTTCGCTCAATGGGGTTCAGATTGTGGATCGTGAGTTGCGGTGCTTCAACGGCGGTGACCTAGAGAAGTTCGCTGGACTATCGCGACTTGAATCGCTCGACCTGAGTCGGTCAAATTTTGCTGGTGGGCTTCAACATCTTGCGAGTTTAACGCAGTTGCACACTATATTCCTAAGTTCGTTCGAACATCTAAACGATGCTGCAATCGCCGAATTGGCCGTTCTCCCTCATCTCGAAACGCTCGTGCTCGCTCCAGACTTATTAACAACCCAGCAAGCAACCGTCACTGACGCGGGACTGAAGAGTTTGCAGCAGCTTCCTGCCCTCAAGACGTTATACATTGGTCACCATGGCAAGTTCACCTTGCCGGTTGATCGATTGCGGGAGCTACTCCCGAACGTCGAAATCAAAGCGCCGCTGGATGGTGTGCCAGCTCCGTGACACAGACGTTTGGTTTCTTGAATAGTCGGCCGTCTCGCGAATTCGCTAAACTAATATGTGGTGATTCCATACATGAATAGCCGACGACACTAGACAAAAGCTGATGACCGGTCATCAACGAAATCAGCAGATAAATCGGGTAAGGATGCCCGTTTCCGGGCGCCCTCCGACACCACCTGGCATGCGGGTCCGCACCAGGCGGTTCGAAACGTAGTGGTTGGCAACAAGCGATGGCGCAAAGCAGAGGCACCCTGCAAGTCAATGTCG
>JANOAI010000558.1:0-1985 GCA_031411055.1 Pirellulaceae bacterium | reverse complement strand
GGCGTACTTCCAGTCCGTCCAAAACCTTGGCCACCGCCGTCCTGGACGTCCGCCGTACCCCTATCCAAGACGAGCAGAAGAATGAAAACTATCCAATGATGCTCGCTTGGCATCCTATTCTGGAAGTAGCAAGTCTTTGCGTCGAGCTTGAGTCTTCTTTTGGCTCTGCTCGGCACGCCAAGCAGCGATGGCTTCATGATTGCCGTTCAAGAGGACTTCGGGGACTGTCAAGTTGCGGAACTCGCGTGGTCGAGTGTACTGAGGATACTCCAGGATGCGATTTCCACGCGAGAATGAATCGTCAATGCTACTGTGTTCATCGCCAAGCACCCCCGAAATCATGCGGATCGTGGCATCCACAACGACCATCGATGCAACCTCACCTCCATTTAAAACATAATCGCCAATACTGAGTTCGATCGGCTTTAGAATATCGACTACGCGTTGATCAAAACCTTCATATCGGCCACATAAAAGAATAAGTCGATTAAATCCCGAGAGCTCTTCGACCTTGGGCTGCCGAAGTGGCTCACCCTGTGGCGTGAGCAAGATAACTTGTCCCACGGCGGAGTGCATTCTTTGCACCGCCTCCACGCATTCGATAACCGGTTCGACTTGGATGAGCATTCCCGGGCCACCGCCAAACGGACGATCGTCCACTTTGCGATGCTTCAGATCGGTTGACCATTGGCGAAGATCATGGATAACAATATCAACCAGTCCGGCATCGATCGCTTTACTCAATAAGCTCTGCGTGAGGTATCCCGAAAAGATTTCTGGAAAGAGGGTGACGATGTCGAATCGCATGGCTGGATCGATTTCGGGCTGACGCCAAACGAACGGGGATCGTATCGAAACGAAGAACCGCAGACGCTGGCCTCGTTGAACTCAATTTCAACGCGACTTGCGACTGCGGTTCTCTCTAGGTTATCTCAATTGCCTATTAGGAAGCAACTGGTTCCGTTTTAGCCGCCACGGAATTCTTGGGAGTACGGCCAAGTTTGGCGAGAGCATCGGCTTGTTTCGCCAGATGGGTCCCATTCGTGCCATACTTTTTGATGAGTACGCCACAAGCCTCACTTGGTTGTGCGCCAACGCTCAGCCAGTAGTCGATTCGCTCGCCACGAAGAATGGCACGTGCATCAACATCCTTGCACATTGGGTCGTAGTGGCCAAGTTCTTCTAGAACACGACCGTCGCGAGGACGGCGGCCATCAACAACACAAACACGGTAAAACGGACGATTCTTGCGTCCCATGCGCTTCATTCGAATTCGGACCACTTTGCGGTAATTCTCCTAAGACATTGAAATTTTCGAGCAGGCATGATAACGGTTTTCTGGCAGTCTGGGGAGGGCTCTTTTTCGGGTTTTCGGCGTTGTTGGCGAATATCAGCGGTCAAACGGGGGACCATCCACGGCCGAATGGGGACTCGGCGGAACCCCTTGTACGGTCGTAGAATCCCCCAATAAGCTCTCGAGTTCTGCGATAAGTTCGGGTTCCAGGACATGTTCAATCCGGTCGGCCTCGTGGTCGACCCGGCTAGGCGCAATGTCCGCATGGGTGATTAAGTAGAGTTCCCACAGTCGATGCTCGCGGGCCAAACGAACCGCTTCCAAATGGCCCTTTGGCGTAAATGACAGTTCTTGGTTGGGGGTCGCAACGATGAGCTGACTTTGAGAGGCATGGTAAATCGATGATCGCAGTCGGCGGCGTGTCCAACTGCGTTCGGTTTGTAGCCGATCGATGGAAATCACTGATTGAGCATTCTGCGCACGATTTTCTTCCGAGATTTCGTACATTTCTCGCAGAAGATGTTCACGATCCATTTTAAACATCATCTGTCGGCGTCGAATGGCTCGGATCAACGCTCCTCGTTTTCGACCAAAACAAAGGCTTAAGGCAAACATCGTCGCGGCGAAGAGAACAATCACCGGACCGCTGGGTAGCTTCGTAAACACAGCGCTGAGAATGGATCCACCCACG
>JANOAI010000557.1:0-8472 GCA_031411055.1 Pirellulaceae bacterium | reverse complement strand
TGCGCTGCTTCGCAGCGACCCCCGGCTAATTTCTGCCATCTCTTCGGGATGAGTACCTCTTGTAAGGAACAAAAACGACCGCGTAGCAGAAGCCGAAAATCAGACGAAATCAACGCATTCCACGCAGTCTAGGCTCCGCCTGGAATCTTGCTGACTTTCGTTAGAGCAATTACTTCAGCGAAATGGGCCCCTATCCTCGCTTTCGTTGACGATTCTTCGGGCTGTCGAGTTGGATTGCATCGATCCAACTGGTGTCAGCATAAGTCGAATCGATGCTTGCTGGCGCCAAACTCATTTGCATCTGCAAACTCGACGGCGCCGTGAAAGAGCGAAGACTGCTCACGCCTTGCCCCGAGCGGACGGCGTTCGTGTCGAAGATGTTGACAACGCCATTGCGATCGACATCATAAACATTCGAAATGACTCCCGAATTCTGCCCTTGTTTGGCTCGTACGGCGTTCGTATCGAAAATATTGATCGTGACTTGCTGTGACGGGAACGGCGATGTAGGCGTCACATCAAAGCGCGCGTTCCCGAAATAGAAAATGTCGTTGGATACCAATCGATTGGTGGCGTTGGCCAACACAGTGACTCGCAACCATGTGTTGCGCACAGCATTGTCAGCGAATTCGATTTTAACTCGATTAGAACCACCGTCCCCTTGTCCAGCGAGCACGGTAATCGTCGCCGTCGCCGATGAAACGACGAACGGGCTCACTCCATCCGAAGTGGCAAATTGAAAGTCGGTCGCCGAAATCGTTCCCGCGTTAGCGATATCGACTAACAATCCGTTGAGCCCCTTTGAGTAGTTCGTGTAATTTGCCAAGCTCGCCGCATTTCCCGGCGGCAAAGCGTTCTTCGTGGGATCGATGGCCGCCGTTGGATTGCCTGAGCCATTGCCGAAAAGAGGGCTCGTCGAACGATTATAAAAGACATACCGACTTTGCACCGTCGCATCGGGAATCTCGGCAAACGTGCGGGTGAGACTCTGCCCAGCGTACACGTCGTTGGTTCCCATCGGCAGTGTAAAGACCATATCGGTCTTGCGAAGCGCATACGACCACGTCGCACCGGCACCACTCAAATTTTTAGTGACCGAGACATTGATGAGCGTTTGCGTTTGCGTCGGGTCGGATACGGAGAATTCAACTCGTCCGTCGGCAAGCTCTCGAATTTGTAACATACACGGTTTGTCGACGGTGACTCGAAAGCCGGGTTTGATTTGTAAAAAGCCGGCCGCGTAGAACGCAATTTGAGTAATGCCAGCCGTTGCATGACGAACGGCTTGAATCGAGGTCGTGTTGCTCAGCACGGTGAACGTATTGCTGGCGAAGTAACCGTCCAAGGCCGTCGTCGTGGCACCGGGGAGGACGGCATAAGCGTATTTGTCGCCGCTGGGATTGTTACCGTGATCGACCCACGCGCTGAATACATTTTTCGTCACCGTTCCCGAACCGTAGGCGCTAATCGAATTCCAGGGACCCGTCTGCGATTGAACCTGAGCGGTAACGGTGCCGTTCCCCCCAAGCATCAAATAGCCGATCCCGCCGTGCGAAATCCAACGCGGATCGGTATAGCTATTGGTGTTACCGGAACTGAACGTTTGAGTTGCTCCGGTGACGCCTCGAACGGTCACTGCACCGTCTTGAACAACCTGATTCAAAGTCGTGTAGACGGGATTGGTGGCGTTCGGAGCGTTGATGCCTGCCCCAAGAGCCACCAAGCCTTCGTCAAAATAGAAATAGCCTTTCTTGGCCGTGACTTTTCCTAGCGACCTTCCATAATCCATGGCCGCCGCGCCGTACATTCCATTGGATACGCTCCCGACGAATGACTTGGTTCCAATCAGAGCACTCGTCCCTAAGTTGTCGATGCTCAGCGCCCTCACCTCGTTCCGAGTCAACTGCTCCGTCGTCGTACCGGGCAATCTGGCCCAATTCCATGCCGGATAGATTTCTTGACCCGTTGCGCTGCCGAATTCATTTCCGTCCTGGTGGATGATCGTTACACCGTCACCCAAGAAGAAATTCTGTGCTCCGTCGGCGGTAGCGGCAACTTGAACCGTTTGCGGACGCTGAGTACGCTGAGAAATCATGTGGACTGAAGCTCGATAGCCTTGCCGCTGCTGAACCATCATGTCGGAAGCGAAAAACGACTTGTTCCCTTCCATATAATTGGTAGCCGTCTCGCCGTTCGAGAGTCGATCGGCCAGAGCTTGCAACTCAAGCTCCTGAAGCCCTAACCGTTTCGCCCTGATAACGGCGCTCGCCAAAGAGTCCGCAGCATCTCCCAGGGTAATCCCTTTCTGTACATTGGCTCGTCCAGCAATCGTCACGTCCATTCGCTGGCCCTTAAAATACCAAGCGAATCCGTCGAGTATCCCTTCGACGAAATCCGATTCGGCACTGGTTGTGAATCCAAACGTCGTATCGTCCAGCCAGTAGAGGACGTCGGCGGCATTCGATACGTAATTGATGCCGTAGTTTCCGGCCGCAATGTGTACCGCCACCCCCGAGCGATACCCGCCTTGATAGGTGGTTCCCAACGGGCCATCGGAGTGCTGTGCAAAGCTATTGTCGGGCAGCCGGCTCGATACGCGGCGACCGCCAAACTGCAAATCGGTCGTCATGATCGATCGAACGTCCGTCAGGACGCTCAAAGTATTCTTTAGTACCTGAAAGGCAACGGTTGATCGAGCTCGAGCCGCCAGATTGAATCCGCCAAATTCGTCCGATTGTTCCGAAGTGTCCCAAACGTTGGGCGAATCATAGTACTTCGCAACCAGCAAGTTCATCACCGTCGCACTCAATCGGCTCCGCGTAATGATCAAACCCGGCCACAGTGCCGAGGGAACATCAATTGTCGTATCGAAGAAACTGCTGGAGAGAGCCGTAGCACTCGGAGCCGTATTGGCCAAGTAGGTATAACCGCTGACTATTTTCTGAAGAACCGTTGCGTCATCTGATTTCGGTCCACCGACGACGCTGAAAGCCTTCGCGAGAAGAGTCATGCGAGCCATGTGCGTATCCAACGCGTCGATCGAATTGTAAGTTAAGTCACTGAAGCTTCCATTGGTATTCATCAGCCCGACGATATCATTGACCTGCGTGGCCGTTATCGACGAAGCTCCCGACATGGCACTGGCGTACGCTCGCTTTTCGATGACCCATGTGCCGACCGTCAATTGAACAGTCGCGCCGACGGGGTCAGCCGTACCGTCGTTGACCGTATATTCAAAACTGTCGGGGCCGATGTATCCGCTTCGCATCACGTACGTAAACGAACCGTCGGCGTTGAGCGTCACCGTTCCATTCGTGGCGTTCTTCTTCAGCACGGCCACAATCGGCACTTCGTCGCGCTGAATATCATTTATAAGAACGCCGGAAGCTGCTCCGATCGTTGTGGTTGTCGCCGTGAGTGCAATCGTGTCGTTGACGGCGAAGGGATTGTTTGCCAACTTGAATAGCGTGTCGGCGTCGTCGGCATCAAAGAGTCGACCGTTATAAAACCGGACATCGTCGATCGCTCCATTGAAATAATTTCCGTTCGAATGAGCGCCGATCAAAAGCGACGCACTTTCGTCGATTGAACCTCCCAAAGTCGACTCCGTGAATGTACCGTCGGCAACTCCGTCGACGAACAGAGCCACAGACCTTGGTGCCGTCCGAACGCCGACGAGTAGATGCCATGCCCCGTCGTTGACGACCTGGGCCCCAGTTACGCTGAAAGGTGTGCTCCCCCCGACGCTAAACTCGAATCGAGCTTTGCCGCCAACGACGCGCAGCGCGAAATGGTCGCTGGTGTTAAGGCCCTTGCTCACGATCGTTCCGTCCGTAGCCGTCGTCTTGATCCAAGCCGAAACGACCAAGTTTTTGGAGCCGATCGCAAGATTGCTCGCATGGGGGACCGAAACCGACTGATTGGCGCCGTTGAAGCTCAAAGCTCCGTGAACCTTACCGCTGGCCGTCCAAGTCGCTGCGTTGACTAAACTTCCGGGATTGTCATTTCCAGCAATATCAACGGCCGTATTGCCACTTGTACTGTTGAGGGACCAATGACCGATCAGACTAGCCGTCACATCGCCCGCCATCAAGCATCGCGACTCGAGCGACTCAACCAACAACCGCCGACTGAAAACTAGGGACTTCATCATAGAAGAATGATTGACGAATAAGATTGAGAAGCGACAAGATCGAGATGAGGCCCAAGCAAGTGCCAGTTTAGGCTCGCCTTCTACCACTCACAATCCCGCCCGTTGAAGAAACGCATCTATTGTTCGAAAACGCCCGCACAGAGCCTGTCACGGCAGTGCAAAATCTCAACATAACCCAGTTGGACAGCGCCACGTTGCGTTGGAATACAAGCTTTAGCCGCATTATTCTCAACTCATCCTCATCTCGCGTTGGCGGGCTTCCCTGATTCGTCTAGAATTTTCGTTAGATTGGAAGTGAATCTCGTTCGGTCCAAGGAATCGGTGATGGCAAAGCGAAAGAATCGGCGTTCGTTTGGTGGGCCTTCTGTTCGACCCGCGTTTGCCAAAGCGATCCAAGAAATCGCAGCGGGTAAAGTAACCTCATTAGAAGAGTTGGTCGCTCAGTTTGGCATACCCCAAAGCGTACTTCCTGGGTCGACGGGCAACTCCCTGAGCTCCAAGCCGCCCGTTAAGAAATACGATCGAGTTCACGATTGGACCACGCGGCTTGAAGCCCTTGGTTTAGATCTCGCCGAAGCAGGCTTTGCGCATGCCAATCCCTACTCGGGTCGATTTTCCAAGGTCCGCATCTATGCATCGGGCGAATTTCAAGGCGTATGCCAGCTCGGAAACGAGTTTCATCATTTCTTTATTGATCCGATAGGACTAAAGCCACCCGTCGGATGCGACTGCGAAGAGTCCAGTGGAGACGCTCCTTGTATCCACACGGCCTGCTTTGTGGAATTCGTCCTCCAGCAGCTACGCTTTCCACATTCGGAGATCACCAAGTTTATCAAAGCTGGTGAGCTATTTACGGACAAGCCCGATCGGTCCCGCTTCAAAATCGATCGCTCTGCCATGGTCCTTGCTCGACTGGGTGAATTGAGCGAACGTGTCCAAGGGCCAGCAACCATTGCGAGTGGCCAGGACACGCTCCTTCCGCCAATCCAAGAAATCGCCACCAAGCGTTTAATTTGGAATGTCGAATACCATCCGTCAACGGCAATGCCGAGCATCGAAGTGACCGCTTTGGTTCAACAAGAAAAGAAACGTGGCGGTGGTTTTACGAAAGGAAAGGCGATTAGTTGGGAGCGATTGAAATCATCGATCGATTTAGAACTGACCGACGCTGATCGCAAAATTATTGCGCTCGCCAAACATCAAACCGACCGCTACGGCTACGGACGACTCACCTATGTTTTGGAGAACGACATCCAAGCCGCTCAGTATTTGATTGGACAAGACAACGTTAGGATTAACGGATTGCCTGGCTTCGTAAAGCCATTGACCTTGGCTGTCAATCTGAATGCGAACAAGGATGTCTGCCAATTCGCATATGTCGACGGTCTTGGCAAAGCTTTCGGGCAACCGATTGTCGTTCACGGAGAATGGGTGGCTCTACTTTCGAAAGATGACTCGATCCTTTCCGTAGGCTTTGTTCAAGACGACAGCTTCGAAGTGATGAAGTCGCTCACGAAGCTCCCAAGCTTGCCGACTGCCCATCTGGCTACGGTCGGTACTAAGGCTAGGCAACTTCAAAGTTCGATCAGCCTTTTTCTTCCCGAGTCGATCGCTGGCCCAGTGGTCATCGACGATTCGAAATTTGTTTTGTTGCTCCGATCTCGAGCGGATGGCAAGCTCGACTATGGACTGCGCGTACGAAGTGGTCTTGGCCGCTTAGTCAAGCCGAGCGAATCGCCATGCGTCTATTCGGGGAAACGCCATGACCAACCCGTTCAGTTCTGTCGCGATACGGTCCATGAAGCCGAACGAGCCGCCGAGATCAACAAGCAGTTGGAAATCGACAGCGATACGCAAAGCGACTGGAATGGAACGATCTCCGACTTCGAACAAGGTTTACACTTGCTTGAACGCATCCAATCTCTCGGCGACGCCGTGGAGGTCCTGTGGGACAAGACGGGCGAGAAGCCCATGTCGGTCTTGGGGACCTTGAATGGGAAGAATGTGCGTGTCGACATCAGTGCGAAACGCGATTGGTTCGGTATCTCTGGCGAATGCGACTTCGGCGATAAGACGATGCCGCTCGACTCGGTCATGCAGAATCTATCGACCAACCCCGGCGAGGTCATCCGTGGCCAATACATGCAAGTCGGCGATGGTCAGTGGGCCAAGGTTTCTTCCGATCTTCGTAAACGACTGCTGGAACTGCGCGACGCCACGCATACCGATCGAAAAAATCGTCTCTTTGATGCCACAGCGGCCAAAGCCGTTCGGTCGCTTATGCAAAGTGACATTCACGTCAAAGCTTCGAAGGCTTGGTTCGAATGTCTGGAGCGATTGGACCGCTCTGAAAAACTCGATCCGCAACTCCCCAGTGGCCTTCAAGCCGAACTGCGTGACTATCAGCTTGAAGGCTTCAAGTGGATGCGACGGCTGGCCGAGTGGGGCGTGGGTGGCGTCCTGGCTGACGACATGGGCTTGGGCAAGACAGTTCAAGCCCTCGCGGTGGTACTCGATCGGATGAAAGACGGGCCAGCCTTGGTCATCGCTCCGACGTCGGTTGGATTTAATTGGGCGCGCGAAGCAGCTCGCTTTGCTCCCGAGCTTCGCGTTCATCTCTATCGAGAAACCGATCGCGAAGAGTTCTTAACAACCATCGGCCCCGGAGATCTTGTCATCGCCAGTTATGGTCTGGCCCTTCGTGAAGGTTCAGCGCTCGCCAAGGTCGAATGGGGAACTTTGATCCTCGACGAAGCCCAAGCAGTAAAGAATAGTCGTAGCAAGACTTCGCAAACGATCTCCACGTTCGATTCCAAATGGACAGTCGCGCTGACCGGTACTCCGATGGAGAATCACCTTGGCGAATTGTGGAGCCTTTTCAGTCTCGTTTCCCCCGGTGTTTTCGGCGGTTGGGAAAGCTTCCGCAAACGTTTTGCCGTTCCCATTGAAAAGAATGGCGACGATGAATCGCGACAAGCCCTCGCGCATCGCTTGCAACCTTTTATTCTGCGACGCACCAAAGCCGAAGTCTTGACTGAATTGCCAGCCCGTACCGAGATGACCTTGTACGTCGATTTGACACCGGAAGAGCGAGCTCAGTATGAACAGGTCCGCAAGTCGGCTATTGGCGAGATCGATGCCATCGGTGGCTTGCCCGAGATCCAAGATCAACGCTTCAAGATCTTAGCCTTGCTCACGCGTTTACGTCAGTTTGCATGTCACCCCGGCTTGGTCAACAAAGCCTGGACCGGCTCGTCGGCCAAGCTGGACCAGCTTTGCGAGACCCTTGAAAACCTTCGCGAAGAAGGCCATCGGGCCCTGATCTTCAGCCAGTTTACCGAACACTTGGCCTTGATCAAGAAAGCCCTCGACGAACGCGGCTTTACCTATGAGTATCTCGATGGTTCGACCCCGGCTGCCGCGCGACAAGAGCGCGTGGATAGTTTCCAAAACGGTACTGCGACTGCTTTCCTTATCTCGCTCAAAGCTGGCGGAACCGGACTCAATCTGACGGCTGCCGACTACGTCATTCACATGGACCCATGGTGGAATCCAGCCGTGGAAGATCAAGCCACCGACCGCGCCCATCGCTTTGGGCAAACCAAACCGGTCATGGTTTATCGCGTGGTCGCGCGCGGCACGATCGAGGAAGAAATTCTCGCTCTGCATGAAACCAAACGGGATCTCGTGGAAGGGGTACTGGCTGGCACCGGAACCGCCGCCAAGCTTTCAACCGACGAACTCATCGGCATGTTGCGAGGCTAAGGCTGGCGAGGATGATCCACGATATAACCTAGCTTTCAACCTCGGCTTTCGTGCTTGAGTATCAATCTAGCGCGCTGGACGAGCAAACCTCTTGGCATCCAGCGCTAAGGGCGAGAACACGAGACGAATAGACTCAGGACGGGAGCAACCCGATCTCTTCTTAGCTCGGCTGACGAGGCCAAGTTTACCGAAGCTTCTCTGCCCGACTAGAAACGCCAGCGACATTCCCCTTATCCAGCCGCTATTACAAGCCCGTTTACCAAGGAACTACGCTCTTTAGAAAAGTCTGTTTTTCAAGACTCTGACGTCCGGCGACTCAACGCCTACACATGGGATTTAACTTAATTCCCCATGCAAGCCAACTTTTGGACCATAAATTCAACCAGGAAAGATAGCGGTTTCGACGCTCCGGTGTGTCCAACGAATGGCACTTAGTTAACGCTTCAGTCCCCGTTGAATTTCGCGTTTTGCTTGATGTCTCGGCTTGGTGAGTAGATCGTAAGCCCCGTCGCGCCGTTTCCGTTGCCTGGGCTCGAAACGGTCTGGCCTATCTC
>JANOAI010000556.1:0-8722 GCA_031411055.1 Pirellulaceae bacterium | reverse complement strand
CGTCTTCGCTGGTGCTCGAGAGAAGGCTCGCGCCGACTCAGGATTTCGAGCGCGACCTGCAGAGTGGAGCGTCGAGCCTCGGGACATTCATCAGCTCCGTCGAAGAGGCCGACTACGTCGATCGATGGCTCGGTTGGCAGTGTTTTATTTTTGTCGGAATTCTGTTGAGCGTGTTAGTCGCCATCAGTGGTCTGCTTGGTATTGCCACGCAGGCGAACCAAGAGTTAATGAGTCATAACAAGAAGAATTCGAGATAAGCAACGGGCAGTTTGCTGTATCCCAAGATATGTATTTCGTGAGCCTGAGGCGCTAGCCGATTTATTGATTGGATATCAAGATCGGCTAGCGCCTCAGGCTCATGTGAAAATTTCGGCCTGCCGTTCGCCTCAACGAAACGGTTCAACTCCTGGCGCCTGTACGGTTATCGCAAAGAGGCGTACTCGGACCGGGGTCGGTTACAAGCTCGTACAGGGTTGTTGTGCGAAAGGCTTGCTCCATATCTGCCATGGCTTGATCCATTTTGCGATGAAGCGAACAGAGTTTTTTACCATGCGAAGCGATTTCGAGCGGGCAAGTCTCGATCCGCTGAATGGGATCAACCGAGTGAACGACTTCGAAGAGAGTCAAGTCCTTAGGGCTTTTCGTTAGCTGGTACCCGCCGCGTAAACCGCGTTTCACCGTCACGATACCCTGCTTTTGGAGCGATTGCAGGACTTTGGAAAGGTAAGGCGATGGGACTTTTGTGGCGTGAGCGATGTCGGCAGTTGTGTGGACGCAATCGGGCGTGATGGCCAAGTGCGTTACAGCGCGCAGTGCATATTCAACGGTTTGAGAAAACATCCACTATTCCAGCAGCAAATCGGTTTTGGTCTCACGCAAAATTTCGAGAATAGCATTTCGCGAATCGGTTGTCAGCTGAATCTTGGCATCGGCCGAAACGGGCTCGATGAGCAAACGGTGCAGTTCTTTGCGGATCGCATCGAGTACGGGCGTCGGGAGTGCTTCAAACTCGGGCGTATAGATGAGATAACTCAGAGGATAGCGAAACAATCGCGTCTTCAAGTCCATCTGATAGAGCGATTTTCCAGAGTTCGTAACGGGACCTCGCTTGGATAAACTTTCAGAAAAAACACTTGGTCCATCAATCTCTGACTCGAGCGGAGTTTCCTCGACGTACAGCAACGCCTCCAGGAGTTCATGACTGGCTTTCGCAATTCTGCGGAGCGTGCTTTCGGAGCGGAAATCGGGTGCTCGATCGAGTGCTCGATTAATCGCTTGATCCTGGTAGATAGCCGTTCGGCACTCAAAGCTGGCACGCGTAATCAGATTATGGACGCGAGCTTGATGTTCGAGGACCATCAAGGCAACAATATCACTGTGTGGTCCAAGATAATTCGAAGCCGACACAACCTTCGGTAGTTCGATCCGGTTGGCACCGCTTTCTCGATTGAGTTCCTCTGGATCCTCACGGTTGGTTGCAAAGACGTTTCCCATATGTCGCATCGTGCCATGCGAGCCGGTGACATACCATCCGCCCCAGCGATGTTCTAACGGACTGCGATAGTCGGTCACGTAGGTTGCGGTACCTGTTCGCGCGCGACCTGACGTATCCGAATAGATCGACCGAACAACATAACCAGGAACGTTGTTCGTTCGCGATGTTGCGTGGCAGGCCAAGCATTGACCTTTGTCGCGCTGGATTCGATGCGGTGGGGCGTTTAGCGATGCCTCATCCGTCGATGGATCCTTTTCCGTAGTCTTTTTTTCCAGCTTTGGCTCCGATTCGTCTTCGCCGGAATCAAGCGTATAAAAAACCGCGCCAAGATGTTTATCGTTGGCTGCAAGTTCGAGTAACCGACTGCCGGGGACGAAGCCAACGTAAACGGAGTTGTTAAAATAAAGTGCCCGCGGATTGGTTGGCGAGATCTTGTGAATTTGGAGGCTGGTCTTTGAGAAGACAAGAACTTGCGATTCGATCGGAATGTTGAGAGATTCCAATAGATTTGGAAGATATCCAAACTTATCGTCCCACTTCCAATGCATTTCGCCGCAATCAAGCTTTTCTTTCAGCTTGGCAACCGGATCGGCGGGCTCGGATTTGCTGTAATTGATCGGCTCGTTTTCAAAATCATCGCTCTGTCCAAGGAGATTGGAAGCGAAGGAAGTAAGCGAGCATAGCGCTAGTGAAAGCAATTGAGTTGACTTATTGAGTCCTCTATTCATTATTCGAACACCAAAAGTATACCTTCCACAAGAAGATCGCCGGGTTGGAGAATATTCGATCTATTGAGTCTGACAGGCTGTTGGTCTCGACATCTTTTTTACCATTCCAACCTTCACCCTCCCGCAAGCGGGAGGGTGAAGACGTGTTGAATCCAATGCCGCGTGTTGAGCCCGATTTCGCGTAAGCGAGAGGTGACGATAAATTTTGGCGAAATCGGTAGCTTTTTCATGCTTCACAATCGCGTGCGACTATAGCAAGTCCTCTATTTCGTAACTTCGCGAATCGGGACGATGTATGCAACGCCACCAACAATCTTCTTATCGCGATAGTTGTCGTGACAGAGAATGCATTTTTCCATGACCATCGGGAGGATGGTCATCGTCCTCAATTGTGGAACGCCATCAACGACTTCCACTTTTTCGAACGTCGCTTTACCCGCGAGCATTTCTTTCATGGCTGCCTTTTCAAAGTCGTCTCGTGGCACGTTATCCGCTCCAACGGGTTGACCGAGACCGTCTACCAAACGCGCTTCGTGATGTTTCGCATCTTTCATCGCTTTGAAGACGGGTCGAAAAGCAGTCGCAGCCGCAACGGAGGATTCGTCTTTGACGTAGATGTCGGTCACGGTGACGATGGCGGTTTTGTACAAATCGTCAAGCATTTTTGTTTCGCGACGGGCGGCAGCAATGGCACCTTCCGATGCCGTTATCCCGTCGGGAGCGGCAGCATTCAGCGTTGACCAAGCGGCAAAGGAAAGTCCTCCGATTACGATACCAACGCTTGCGAATAACCAACTCTTTAATTGAATCACCACTGATGCTCCTTGTTTGGCTGAAACTGGACAATGGTGTCTAATTTATAGGCGAGAAAGGATGTGTCAATAGTGGATGCGGTTGTCTAGTTTGGCAGCGTCACTTTGAAGTGGGAATTGCTCGTAACGTCTTTCGAGCCTTTAAAGAACGTCCAACTTACTCGTTACCTCGCCCACGTCTTCGTGGGAGAGGTCGGGCTCTCAGGCCCGGGAGAGGGCCGTATTTTTCGTGCGCAGGGGAAGCCCTCTCCCGGCCGCTACCGCGTCCGACCTCTCCCGCAAGCGGGAGAGGTTACAAATACTAAGTAGGTTCATTAATTCTAAGTGAGACTGTCTCTTCGGCTAAAAATCCAAGATTGTAGGTTGACGAGCGAATAATGGCGGTTCCAAGTTCATTGTCGAAAAAGAAGTTGATCATTGCGTCTTCGAATTTCTGAGAGACAGCAAGCAAACGTGGAACCATTGCGGACAAATGTTATACACTGTCGTAAGCGATTTTTGGGAGTCGTTCCAACTCGCAAAAAAAGGTTGCTCGAAAAGTCATGCATGAATCGACGAAAACGAATGATAAGCGCTGGCGCAAGCGTCTTCTGTTGCTTGGTTGTGGATTGCTTGCGATTGGGATTTTTTTAGGATCAACGGCGCCGGAAGCGAAATTGCGTGACCGAGGGGCTTCCGCCAAAACCGTCTGGTCGGAGCAAAGTACGAGCGTGGCTCGAAAGATCGACGGCGAGATTGCACAAGCGATCGAAAGTCAGGGGCTCCTAGTTGCCGAGGATGCGGATTGGCCAATCGTATGTCGGCGACTTTCTCTAGCGCTCACGGGTTGTTCCCTATCGCTGCAAGAATATCGGGCGATTGAAACGCTCGGCGGAAAAGAAATCGATTTCACGACGATCACCGATGACGAGCGTATTGTTTGGTGGACCAACTACCTGCTCGCGGATTCTCGTTGGTCCGATTACTTTGCTGAGCGATTTTCACGAGCCTTTGTCGGGACGAATCAAGGGCCGTTCATCGTTTTCCGGCGAAGGCGATTTGAGTCCTGGTTAGCGGAAGAGTTCAAGAATGGGAAACCCTATGATCAAATTGTCCGCGAGATGATTTCGGCTGAGGGACTTTGGACGGGTAATCCTGAAGTCAATTTTTTAACGTCGTCCATTTCGAAAGAGGGGGGGCGTGAAGTCGACGCGATAGTCCTTGCAGGACGTACATCCCGAGCATTTTTGGGAATGCGAATGGATTGCCTTCAATGTCATGATGATTTTATGGACAAAGTCTATCTGGGTGATGAAGGGAATCGTCACGGTGGGCAGCAAGTTGATTTTCATCAGCTGGCTGCCTTTTATGGCTCGACCTCGATTTCTAAAAACCCGTTTGCTGGTCTGCAAGATACGCGAAGACCATACAAAACGGCATTGCTTGGCCAAGAGGAGGAAACGATCGTGAAACCCGATGTTCCTTTTCTAAAATCGGACCGACCGAAGCGTGGTTCTCCACGTGAGCAGCTCGCCCAATGGATTACCGATTCCGATAACCGAGCCTTCGCTCGCGCGACGGTAAATCGAGTTTGGGCGATCCTCTTCGGCAAGCCCATGATCGATCCGGTCGACGATATTCCCTTGGATGGCCCGTATCCTCCTGGATTTGAAGTTTTAGCTCAGAGCTTTATTGACTCGCGTTACGATCTTCGCCAGTTGGTTGTCTCGATCGTTGCTACGGAGGCCTTTCGTCGCGAGTCACGCTTGGAAGGGGAGTCGATTTCGGAAGCTCATGAATTAGCCTGGGCGGTGTTTCCGCTTACGCAATTGCGACCGGAACAAGTTGCCGCATCGCTTCATCAAGCGTGTCGACTACAAATTATTGACGACGAAAGTTCCATCGCAGCCAAGCTTGAACGTTACGGAACATTGCAAGACTTTACGAAAGCATACGGTGATCGAGGTGAGGATGAATTCATCTCGCAGCCCGTGACCATACCGCAACGACTGCTTGTGATGAACGGAAAATTTGTTCGAGAACGTATTGATGACAATCCCGTTTTAAACGCGGGGACGCAGATTGCTTTGCTGGCTAGAAACGACAAGCAGGCTGTCGAAGCGGCCTATTTATCGACCGTCAATCGGTTGCCCACCGACGACGAGCGAGTCGCATTTGAAGAAGTGTTAGCGAAAAAACGAGGCCCAGGTAGGTCGCGGGCCGTCGGAGATATCTATTGGGTCTTATTGAATTCGACGGAGTTCTTATGGAATCACTAAAGCGAGAGATGGAATGCGATTCGTGGCATCGTATGCAACGACGAAGATGGTTAGGAAGTTCGCTGACGATGCTTGGCGGGTTAAGCCTCACCGCCATCGCCGAAAACTTGGCTCGATCAAGCGAATCGGCTCGTGAAGCCAGTGCCAAGCCTTTGAAAGGGAAAGCTCGTTCATTGATTATGCTTTGGCTGCAGGGTGGACCGAGTCAATTAGATACTTTCGATCCGCACGCGGGGACCAAGATTGGCGGTGAAACGAAAGCTATCTCAACTTCGATTCAGGGAATCGAACTTGCCGAAGCAATGCCGATGACGGCTGAACAGTTGCAATACATGACGCTCGTTCGGTCCATTCAAAGCAAGGAAGGAGACCACGAGCGAGCAACGTACCAAATGAAAACCGGTTGGCGTCCGGACCCAACACTGGTTCATCCGTCGATGGGGGCCATCCTTTGTCATCAAACCAACGACAGCTTAGAAATACCACGACATGTTTCCATTCTTGGAACGCAGTGGCCAGCTCGAGGCGGCTATCTTGGCGGAGCGCTAGACGCCTTCAAAACAGGTGATCCGAAGAGTCGCGTTCCGAATCTTCGTGGCTATTCAGGCAACGATCGATCCAAGAAACGAGCAGATGTCCTGACGAATGTCGTTGAACGTGAGTTCGCTCGAAACCGTTTTAGCGATTTAGATAAATTAAAGACGCAGCACGAGACGGCTACGAACCGAGCGCTATCCATGATGGCGAGCGAGCAGGTCGCGGCCTTCGATGTGATGCTGGAAAGCGAATCCACCCGTGATGCCTTTGGTGATTCTGACTTCGGTCGTGGCTGTCTCGCGGCAGTGCGATTGATTGAATGTGGCGTTCGCTGCGTGGAAGTGGAACTCAATGGTTGGGATAGCCATGCAAATAACTTCGAATCGCAATCGAAACAGTGCAACGTATTGGATCCCGCCTTGGCGTCGTTGATACAGCTTTTGCGCGAACGTGATTTGTTTGATTCAACATTGATTGTTTGTGGTGGTGAGTTTGGGAGAACGCCCACGATCAATAATCTTGGCGGTCGCGATCACTGGCAGCATGGATTTAGCTGGTTAGTCGGCGGTGGTCCAATTCGACGTGGGTACGTTCATGGCGCTACATCACCGAACCCAACGACGGATCCTGGAAAACGAAGCGACGACATTGAAAACGCAATCGCCGTCCCAGATCTCCACGCGACGCTTTTGGATAGTCTTGGTATCGATTTTACTCAAGAGATCCGAACACCCATCGGCCGTCCGATGACGTTCAGCGACAAAGGACGCGTTGTTAACGAGCTAGTCGAACAGCGGTCCGGGTAAGTGCGTGCGCTGCAACGGCCGAAGCCGAGCCGATGGGGCCACCGAACAAAACTCCGACGACAGCGACCGCACCATAGCCGAAGGCTTGGCTGCGGCGTTGAATGGCCGCCGGCGAAAGAGTGGAGTGCGACAGAGCATTTTGTGCAATGTACTCCGCTGCTTCGCCAATCAAAGAGGGAAGAATGGTTCCTGTTCTGCGTTTCGATGCCAACAGTCCGGATTGTACAACGACTCCGAGTTTTGCATTGACACCTGCAGAAAGTAAAACCGCAAGATGAGTCATGCTTCGAACAGCACGATCGCGAACTTCATTCACTTGCTCACTCTCCCAGAGCCCCGTTTTGCACCAACGAGCAAAGTGTTCGCAGTTCCCAGATACTAAACAATAGACGCTCTCGCCGAGCTTCGATTCTGCTCGTCGAAGAATTTCTGGTGCGTCGAGCGGTTCTTGGACTTTAATAACATGGATCTGAGACTTTCTCGCGAAGTCTTCGAGAGAAGTCCTTCTAACTCGCATCGTTTCCATGTCGGGTAAGACATCTGGATTTCCCTGATGATTGCTGGCCAGTTCGATCACGGTTCCATCGCCCATATCGATTCCGAAATGGGAGTACGGTACGCAGTGGAACCAGCACCGGACCAACAATAAATCACCAGCGATCATCGCGTACCCTCAAGAAAACATATCAAACTCGTCTGGAATAGTAACAGTCAGCACGCGACGGGCAATAGCTATCTTGTCGGATTTACAATCGCTTCACCTTGAAGCTTCGAAACTCGACGGGATCGTTGTGGCCGGCGAATCCTAGACGTCCAGAACGATGGTCGAGACCCTTGGGTACAGTGGTTAAGGCACTTCGGTCGATTTGATCAATATCGACGTCCAAAATCTTGGTCCCATTTAATGTTACTTTGATCTTCTGCCCACGAATTTCGATTTCTTGAAAGTTCCATTCGCCAACCGGACGAAGGTAACCGTGTTTCGCTCCGACGCAAAAATACAATGAGCCGTGGTATTGAGTTGGCTTTAAGACTTTGCTGCCATGCGTATCGTTGTAGCCATCGCTATCGATCACTTGTAGTTCCAGTCCGTCTTTCGAAGAATGCCCGTCGATCGGTGTTCGAATTGCGATTCCATTGTTGCCAGCCTTCGGTAGCTTGAACTCGGTTCGAATGATGCAATCTTCGAAGTCTTCAGCGGTGAGAAGGTCGCCACCTTTTCCCTTCTTGCAGGCAATCGAACCATCTTTGACTTCATAATTCTCGACAGCGCCTCGCCAGTTGCTCAAATCTTTTCCGTTGACGAGTTCGACGAACCCCTCGGTCTTATCCGAAGCAAGCTGTTTGTTTGCTTCTTCGGCTCCAATTTCACGGACATAGAGATTGCGCCATCGGATCTCGCTACCATGAGTTTGCAACTGTATCGGACCCTTGGCCGGAATTGGATCGAGCATTTTGTCATTGACGAGCGGCGGAAGGGCTGATTGCTTTTCAGGGTCTTTGGCCTTCTTGTAGGCAGCGTATCCGGCACTGTTGTTCGCAAAATAGTTTTCGAGGATTTGGTTGTCGACCACGATCTCGCCATTGAGTTTCACTGTAACGCGTTCGCCGATCATCTTTACGGATATCTGATTCCACTCTCCGAAAGGTTTATCCATTTTCTTGAGTGGGTCTTTGCCTAAGGGCTTAAAGTTATTGGCGAGTCCTAAGTTATTCCAAAGGCCACCTGAACCTTTGTCTTGGCCCAAACCTCGTGGATCTCCTTTGGTCGAATCCCAGATTTGGATCTGAGGTATGCCACGCAAATAGACTCCGCTGTCGCCATCGGGTAATGCCTTATATTCAAGCATCAGCTCGATGTCGCCGTAATCTTTGTCGGTAGTCAGGTAGAGTCCCTTACCGTCATTCACAAGCTCGCCATTCTCGACTCGCCAGTGGGCCTTGAGATGGTCTTCACTTGGGTTCCCCTTTTTATCAAGCAGCCCACCCTCAATCGATTCTTTTTTATATTTGGCTTGCTCTACCGAAGACATGTTCCACAATTCGTGAGGATCACGCGTTGACCATCCGTACCAACCGGTTAAAT
>JANOAI010000555.1:0-4274 GCA_031411055.1 Pirellulaceae bacterium | reverse complement strand
GGATTTCGTTGGTTCTTTTTTGGCCAGCCTCGTCCCCGTCGAGGAGAAGTACCACCGCGTCACAATAACGTTTGAGCAAGCGAATATGGCTTTCACCGAGTGCCGTTCCACAAACAGCCACGGCGTTTTGGATCCCGTATTGGCTAGCCATAATAACGTCGGTGTAGCCTTCCATCACGACTGCAACTCGGCTTTTTTGAATCGCTTCTTTGGCTAAATCAAGGCCATACAACTGGCTGCTCTTGTGATAAAGTCGCGTTTCATTGCAGTTCACATACTTGGCTTGATCGGTCGGAGCGCCGGGCAAGACGCGTCCGCCCACCGAAATGGCTCGGCCTTGCGGATCACGTATCGGAAAAAGCACACGCCCGCGAAAACGATCGTAGCGTGAGCCACGTTCTGATTTGGCTGCCAAACCGATGGCTTCCAGGATTTCGGCTTTCAATCCACGGTTTACGCCCCGATCGATAAGCCAGTTCCAGGAATCGGGAGCGAAACCAAGCTTGAAACGTTGTATGCTTTCAGTAGAGATCCCGCGATTCGATAAATAGAGACGGGCGGGTTCGGCTTCTTGGTCTTTGATCAAACACTGATGGAATTCACGGCAGGCCCAATCCATCGCTTCGTAAAGCGATTTCTTGTAATCGGGAGCATCCTGTTTCCCGGTCGAGCGCTTTTGTTCGAGCGTGATTCCGACGCGCTCCGCCAGCATCTGGAGAGCCTCCGGAAAAGGAATCCGTTCCTTTTCCATGAGGAAACTGAATACGTCACCCCCGAGATCACAAACCCAGCACTTCCATGTTTGCCGAGCAGGATTTACGTTGAAACTCGGACGTCGATCTTCGTGAAACGGACACAATCCAACAAAATTCGCACCCTGGCGACGTAGTTGAACATAGCCCCCGATCAGGTCGACAATGTCGACTGCGGTTCTCACGCGATCCTTGGCGTCGTTATCGATCAAGAAGGACACGTTCTCTCCTGAAGCGAGCCGGATTTCGGAATTGAATTGACTTGGATGCAACTGATTTGGTATCAGCCATTGTATCGAAGGCAATTCGATTCGCGATGCCATCTTGCTCGCTGTGTCGCTTCGTTTAGGGTCCATCCTCGCGACTGACTAGACATTCCTGCGGGGAAAATCTGCCTGCCGACGTGTTATCCGTAACACGGGGGGAGAGTATGCAGGAAATGCACAAGCTGCGTCAACATCAATTGGCCAAAAAGCGAACGCGGAAACTTTCCCAGGACATGCATGCAAAACTTGCGGGATCCCGATCGCAACAAAGTGCCGAAAAAAATTGCGGATTCAGGTCCAAGATACGAATTTGAAAGGAAAGCGTATCTTTTTCCTCCATTGTGTTCAGCGCTTTAATTTTTGGTGCCATTCCAGACGTAATTTTGCCGGGCGAGATTGCAAAAACCTTTTTATTGAAATCCAAAAAGAAGTCGTCTGGGAGTGGAATCGACGCCATCCGGTCATTCAACCCAATTCCGATCGCTTTCAAAACAGATTCTTTAAAAACCCAAGCTAAAAGTAAACTGCGACGCGAATCCTCGTTCCGAACACGTTCCCACCGATATAATTCATCCGGTAGGAAAATTTGCGTGGCAAGTGAAGTGGCTTGGATTTTTGGGTCGGAAAACTCCGTGTCGATTCCGACGACTGAGTTTTGCCGGACAGCGATCAGGGCGTAATTCGCGGAGTGCGACAGATTAAATGCCAGCGATTGTTCGCTCGGATCATCCAAAAAAGGTTTCCCAAACTGGCTGTAGCGAAATCGAATGGCATCAGGCCGTTTCCCAACTAGGCGGCCAAGTACCATTCTCAATGTAGCTCGCCCAACGACGAATCGCTTTCGAAGTTCTTGAGTGACGAAACGGTTCGCTCGGTTCTGCTCATCGACGGAAAGCAGTTGGGCCAGTTCTCGTTGGTCATCATCCGAAGCTTCCAACTGGACTTGGACGACTATTCCGTCTCGAAGATGTTGTTCAACTGGCATGGACACTATTCAATGGATGGGTGCGGCAGTCTGAAATCGACCTACGGACGTTGGACGGAAACCCTATTGTAGAACAATTTCCCTCCGTTGTTCTGCGTCCCGCTTGGCATTTCCAGGCGAGACACATACCGCCGAATCCTTAGATATGAAAAATGGAAAGCGACGATACTTGTCTCGGTCGCGTGCCCTGCGTACGATCTGTTCGGACGCTTGATTCGGAGACTACATAAGTCCTTTCCGAATTTTCTTTGCAGGATGCAGGGTCAATTTCGCTGACAGCTTTTAGCATCGAGATCCTATAACCTTCACCATCGGCAGACGAGGAAAAGTCACTGTCGGTTTTATCGAATGGTTGGACGATACGGCTGGATTGTTAGCGATCATTTTTTGACCGAGCAATTTGTGTGACGTATATTCCTTCGACCCTGACTCTGGCCGGCACACACCGCGTTCGATTGTCTGGTCGACAGCGGATTGCCGGGTGCTGCTTCCAAGAGGTGGGCAGACCCACTCATCCTCCTGCCAACGTGGAACGTGGTTTATGCTCAGGAAGTTTTTCGGGTGCTATGTCGCTCTCGGCCTATCGTTGTGTTTGACACAACTGATACCAGATCGAATGGTTATAGCGATCGATACCATCGCACCCATTTCTCAAGACGATCTCATGGCCGAGGGCCTTCGGCTCGAAAAAGACCGTCGGTGGCAAGAGTCTATTCAGATCTACGAGAAAATTGCTCGTAAATCGCCGCAGAACCTTGAGCTAGAGCGTCGATTACAAATCGTTCGCGTTCACTACGATGTGAGCCGTCGATACGCGGATCGTTCCTTTGTGTCGTCGATCGAACGTATCCAGCCGACTGCCGCCCTGGATTTGATGGGCGAAATTCTCACGAAGCTACAACTTTACTATGTGGAACCGCTCGATTTCGGACGTCTGCTTCAAAATGGAACAGCCTTTCTTGAAGTCGCCCTTACTGAACCGGAATTCTGTCGTCAGAACGTCAGCCCGAGCGTTTCCGCCGAAAGCCTTGAGCATTTCCGGCTGAACATTCACAAAGCATTGATTGGTCTCCCGTCGGCGTCGATTCAAGACACTCGCAATACGGTCAACCGTATCGCAACGTTGGCCCGTGATCAGGTGGGATTACCGCCAACGGCGGTCATCTCCGAATACATGGCAGGGTTTGTAGGACTGCTTGATCCTTACTCGGCCTATTTAACTGGGGCTGAGTATCGCGAGATCATGTCGCAAATCGAGGGCAACCTCATCGGTATTGGTGTTGAGCTTTGGGCGGACGGTGACGTCCTTCGAATCGTCGAAGTATTCAAAGGAGCGCCTTCCCAGGACGCCGGGCTCGCCAAAGACGACATGCTCGTCGAGATCGGTGGTGTGCGTGTGGCGGATGTGGGTGCCAAGCGTGCCGCGGACCTGCTCCGTGGTCCCGAAGGTTCGTCGGTCAAAATTGTCTATGAACGGGGTCGAGGCGATCGAAGGGATTGTACGATTAAGCGCCGCCGGGTGGACGTTCCAAGTGTCAGCACCGCGACCATCAAAGATGCAGCCAGCGGCATTGGCTACATTCGAATTTCAAATTTTCAACGAACGACCACCGGCGAAGTCGACGAAGCTCTCCGTCAACTATACAGCCAAGGGATGAAGAGCCTGATTATCGACCTCCGACGCAATCCAGGCGGTTTACTCGACGCGGCTGTTGAAATAGCTGATCGATTCCTACCCTCTGGTTCGATTGTTTCAACACGTGGTCGAAACGGCCAAGAAAACCGCAATTACACTGCGAAAATGCCGGGCACCTGGGACATGCCCTTGATGGTCATGATCGATGAGGATAGCGCCAGTGCGAGTGAAATTTTTGCCGGTGCAATTCGCGATCATGGTCGTGGATTGATCGTCGGTCGAACTTCCTACGGAAAAGGGAGTGTGCAAGGGGTCTTTCAAAACGAGCTGAGCGAAGGCGGAATCCGCCTTACCATTTCCAAGTTTTTCTCGCCAGCCGGCCATGCCATCAGTGCTCGCGGAATCATTCCCCACTACGTCTTCGATGACAGCTACGATGCTAAATTACTTGCGAGCAAAACCGGCGAACGAACTTCGGCTAAGCCAGTGAGTCAGAACCCCAATCTGACGCCGGACGGTATTGTCCCAACTCGAGGGGATGATAAAAAAGAAGATAACAATTTGAATTCATCGGAAGCCAATGACCTTTCAAGGGCAATCGATCTCGCCCGCAGCGAGTTTCCAAAGTTGGCGCG
>JANOAI010000554.1:0-12062 GCA_031411055.1 Pirellulaceae bacterium | reverse complement strand
CAAGCATCTGCACCAACCAAGAACCTGGAAGCCCGACGAAAACCATTGGGAAAATCTAGACTGTGCGGATGAAGAGTCTTTCGGTTTGGGGTAGAAAACCACGAGCACATCGACCGATCGCCCGTCTCAGAATATCTTTCGCACTCGATACAACCGGGCTCTAAATTGGATGGCTGCTAGTCGAAAGGCAACGATCGACTTTTCGAGCGGCGATCGGGCGTTAAGCTATGGATCGCTCTTTGAGCTTCGAACGTTGGTATGCAACTTCAAGGACGTTCGACGGATCGCCATTTTGACAACGTAGGAATTCATGATTCGCCCAAATTCAGCTGATTCAAACGAACAAACCAACCGAGAAAACGCGCCCTTGGCTGACGACGGAATGCCCGTGGATGTCAACGTAGGCACGGCCGTTGCGGCCGAGAATGGCTCCGATGAACAAGTTTTCCACTCCGCGGAAACGGAAGCTTTGGCCGCTCCTTTTGTGAACCGTTGGAATCATTTGGTCAGCACCACCAACTGGGAAAAGGGAGCCATAATTGTCCAGTGGCGAACGGAACTGATCAGCAACAACGCTCACCCCAGTCAATACAGCGACGACGCCTGGGCTCGTTCTGTCGAAGGTGTTTCACCTCAGCATGTCGGCCGACTTCGACGCGTGTACGAGCGATTCAAAGATACGCAACCATCTTACAAGGGTTTGTACTGGACCCATTTCCTGGCCGCGATGGAATGGCCCGACGCCGAATTGTGGCTGGAAGGTGCCCTTCAGAGCAAATGGAGCGTTTCCGAAATGCGTAGAACTCGCTGGGAAGCGACCGGAAAAGATCCATCGCAATCGCCAGCTGAAAATCCCGTGATGACCGTCGACGCCGACGAAGATTTTACACCTCTCTCCGAAGCAGAAGATTCCGTTGAAGTGGATCGTGAACCGGATGATCGCATTGGTACGACCGGCCCATTGAACGAAGGGCCAGACTTCGGCGAAGGCGAATCCGATGGCGACGTGGTGGTGGCCGATAACGCGGAATACGAAGACGTAGACGATACGGACAACGAAGTGTTCGCAGGAAGCAATCCTTTTTCCGATTTGCCTGATCTACCCTCCGATATCGAAGACGCCATGGAACAGTTCAAGCTGGCGATTGTTCGTCATCGTCTCGCCGAGTGGACCGAAGTCACCCCCGCCAATGTTCAGCGAGTCCTCGATGCTCTCAGTGCCTTCGTGCGAAGCGGCGGATGATGCGTTGGATTGGCTTGGATATCGGCGGCGCCAATCTTAAGCTCGCTGACTGCACGGCGTTCGCTCGGCAAATTCCCTTTGCCATGTGGCGCCAACCGGACCAACTCCATGAAGCTCTGGTTCAATTGATTTCGGATACGCCCGAGTTTGACGCCATCGCCCTCACTATGACCGGAGAAATGGCGGATTGTTTCGAGACGCGTGAAGAGGGGGTATGCCGGATACTCGAACAAGTCACACGAGTAATCCCGGCCGGAGTCATCCAAGTTTACGCGGTCGATGGTCAATGGCTGAGTGTTTCGAAAGCGGCTCGCGCGCCGTGGCAGGTCGCCGCTTCCAACTGGAAAGCCCTTGCAACGTATGCAGCGCGATGGACAGCCGGCCAAACCGCTCTCCTCGTGGATGTCGGGTCAACGACGACCGATATCATTGCGATTGCCGATACCAAGGTCCTATCGTCCTCCACTTCCGATCGCGAACGGCTCGTTTCGAGCGAACTCGTTTATACAGGGATCGAACGTTCCTCGGTCGTTGGACTTGTTCAGGACCTCGTTGTTCATGGTCAAAGAACACCCGTTGTAAACGAATATTTTGCGACCACCGGCGATGTCAACCTGATTCTCGGCTACGTGGATGAAGCGGCAAACAATTGTGACACCGCGGACGGTCGCCCCAAAACACGAGCGTGTGCAACGTATCGACTGGCTCGAGTCGTCGGCGAAGATGGAAACACACTAAGCTCACAAGACATTGAATGGATGGCAGAGGCAATCTACGACGCACAAGTCGATCGTATCAGTCAAGCCATGAATCAGGTAGCAAAAGCATTCAACGGGAGCCAAGTCGAGAAACTCATCTTCAGTGGACACGGAGATTTTCTCATCGAAGACGCGATGGAAAAGAACCAATGGAATAGCCAGCGAGTCAAACTTTCCGAAAAACTGGGGCCCGACATGTCGCGGTGCGCGCCAGCCCATGCCGTGGCGATGCTGACAAAGGAAGCGTTCGCCGAGGCGGTGGATCGTGGCTGAACGGACCACCGACCGTTGTGTTTTCAAACTCGGCGGGAGTTTACTTGATCAAGTCGACTGGCCGATGCGATTGCGAGCTTGGCTAAATCAACAACCACCAGGCAAGTACTTTGGGATCGTTGGCGGCGGCGATGTCGTCGAAGCGATGAGAAAACTGGATCGAGTCCATGGGTTATCGCAGACAGCCATGCATTGGCGATGCATTCGGCTACTGGATGCAACCCTTGAGATCGCATCGGAACTGACGCCCGAGATTAAAGTCCTAAAATATTCCAACGAACTATTAATCCATTCAGCGTTTGAAATCCGAGAAAACCTCATCGTGTCCCAGCGTGAGTTGTACTGGGTACACGTTTCCGCCTTCTACCAGCCAGGTATTTCGGATTTAGGTAGCCTACCAGCCGATACGTTTTGGCCGACGGAAGGTTGGGCTACTACCACCGACACGCTGGCGTTGATGTTGGCACACCAAATCCATGCACATCGAGTTGTTCTGATGAAGTCCTGTGAAGTCGGGCACATCGATTCGTTGGAAATGGCGGCGAAGGTCGGAATTGTAGATCGCGAATGCCTCCGCTTGCGCGAACATGTCCCTCAGGTTGAGCTTCTTAGGTTATAAAGCTCGGTTTCCTGTGCTTGGTTGAGATCCCTCTCCCGCTGACCGATCTCAGCATACGCCTGCTCTTAGAATTTTTTGGACCGATTTCGATTGAATCTAGGCTACCTCGCAGCGATCGCAGCTTATGTGCTCTGGGGACTCTTTCCGTTCTACTGGAAACATCTTCAGCATGTGGACGCGATTGAAATCATCGGTCACAGGATTGTTTGGTCCTTCGTGGCATTGTTCATCGGGCTTGGGTTCACCTGGAAGTCAACGGTCGCGAGCTTTACGAAGTTTCATCGCGATAAAACAAACTATCTTTGGAGCTTGCTCGCCGCTCTCTTGATCGCGACCAATTGGTTAGTCTTTATTTGGTCCGTGCAGCATAAGATGGTTTTAGAAAGCGCTCTTGGCTATTTTATTACTCCGTTGATGAGCGTTGCGTTGGGAGTGATTCTGCTCGGTGAGCGATTGCCAATGTCGCAGTGGATCGCGGTCAGCTGCGCTGCAGTAGGGGTCGGCTATATCGCCTTTATGATCGGCCAAGTCCCGTTCCTCGCCATCATCCTCGCGAGCTCTTTTGCGGTCTATGGTATCGTTAAAAAACGGATGCCCCTTGGAGCCATGCCGGGCTTGTGGCTTGAGACGGCCATGCTATTGCTACCAGCCATTGCGTTATTGGCTTCGTATATTGCGACAGGGAAAGGTTCACTCGGGACGATCGACCGGACGACCGATTTTTTCATCCTCGGAGCCGGACCGACAACAGCCATTCCACTCTTACTGTTTGCCTATGGCGCGCAGCGCATACCACTTTCGCAACTAGGATTGCTTCAATACATCGCCCCGTCGATTCAGTTCATTGTAGGCTGGCTCGCTTTTCACGAGGAAATCAGCGTGGATCGATGGATCGGGTTTTCACTCGTTTGGACGGGACTACTCATCTTTGCAGCAACCTCCATACGGCGGCGGCCACCACTCCCGCTAGAAGACTTGTAAACGCATCACCCAGACGATCGTTATCGTAAACGTCGTACAACCCCGATAACGATCCCTTTGACAACGGCTTCACCGACATAGATGGGTTGCATGTTTCGATTAGCCGGTTGAAGTCGAATTCGGCCATTCTCAGGGAACCAGTATTTTAAAGTTGCCTCGTCTTCAGGCGTTTGAGCAACCACGATTTGTCCAGGATAAGCGTACGACTGCTTTTGAATAATGACGTAGTCGCCATCCGCAATGTGGGCATCGATCATCGAATCCCCCGTCACCTCCAAAGCAAACCGATCTTCGCGAACAAATAGTTCGGCAAGGTCGATGGTTTCTTCCTGCTCGATGGCCAGTGTGCATTGTCCTGCCGCGACGCGTCCGGCCATTGGAATACTACTGGAACGCTTTTGAGACGGGCCGCCATGCACGAGCTCGATCGCTCGGCTTTTATTGGCGTCTCGTATGATCATCCCCTTCTTCTCGAGAGCCCGAAGGTGGCACATGACTCCGTTAGGCGATCGAATCGCCATTTCCTCACCTATTTCTCGAACAGTCGGGCCATAGCCACGCTTCAAAATCTTTTCACGAATGAACTGATAGACACTTTGCTGGCGTTCGGTGAGGCTTCGATTCATGCCTTGGACTCCTTTGGGGAGGAAGAAAGCGTAGGATACGGAACTGATGATCAAACGTTCCCTAGAATACTTAGTGTACAAAAAGTGTCTACTCTGATTTATGCAATTTTTGAAATCGGTCATTTTGCATCGTCGCGGGAGCTGGACCTCCAAACCCAAACCATTGAAAAACGTAGGCGAAGTCTAGAAAATGCAACTTGTAACGGTCAGGACGGTTGTAACGCTGGCGCAAAAGCTCTAGCCAAAAAAATTGTTGACCAGTGTAGAGAGCACTTTTCTTGGGAATATCGAATGTTCAGTTGTATTTCGAACATCAAGTCACTCAAAAAATGCTCGCGAAAAACGCGTTAGATGGTTATTCTTGATTAGACAACGGATCGTTCATATGAATATCGGTTGATCCAAACCGATCTATCCATTCCTGAGTTTACTCAACAGTGTGTTTGCCATGAGCCAAAACAACGACGCGTTCCTAACGATTGGAGACATTTTTGCCACCCTTCGTAAACGATGGAAGCTCGCAACCTTCAGCACTCTCATGCTGGCGGTTTTCGGTGGGCTGTTCGTCTTTTTCGTTTTGCGGCCAACCTATTTTTCCCAAGGCGCACTTTATGTCCGATTGGGCAAGAACACGTTGACGGTTGACCCAACGGCATCGTCGAGTACTACTGTCTCATCGCTGGAAAATCGGCACCAAGAAGTGGTTTCCGTGAAGGAGTTATTGAAATCTCGCGAGGTTGGCGAACGGGTTTGTAAAAAAATCGGGGTGGATAAGATTCTTGCCCTACGATCCGATCTTGAGCTTTTCGTAGGCGACATGATGGGCAAAGTAAAGTTCAAGGAAGGCAAACTGCCTGAGGGGATGAGCAAAGAGGAAGTCGACGATCAGAAACAGCTTGAAACCGCGATCAAGTATTTCAATAAGGCCATCGCAGTCGATTCCCCCAAGGACTCTTACCTCATTCAAATCGAAGCCAAGGCACATGATCCGCTTGTCGCTCGAGACTTAGTGCAGTTCGCTATGGAAGAGTATCAATTTGTGCATACGGCAGCTCACAAGCCAAGTGGCTCGTTTCGCTTCTTCGAAGAACAATTGGCACTTCAACGCGAAAATGTGATGGCACTTGAAAACAAGAAACGCGATGAACTCAATCGACGGCACATTCTGTCGGTGGATGCCGAGCGACAGTTGGTTCAAGGCCGCGTTGCTTCAACGACGAATCGCCTCAGCGAAGTGACTTCATTGCTCGAAGGTCAACGCGCCCGAATTGCCGAATTGAAAGCTCAGATCGAAGGACAACCGGAAACTCTGGAAATGGAACAAACCGGCGGAATTGCCGACGCGGCCACGGACTCAATCAAGTCTTCGGTCTTTGCCCTTGAAGTTGAGCACCAGAAAGCGGCTGCGATTTACAGTCCGTCGCACCCAGCTTTGATTCAAAAGCAAAAAGCCCTGGCGGAAGCCAAAGAAATTGAAGGTGGGAAACCTCAAGATCGAGAACAACATCGGAACGTGATCAATCCCAATCGCATGGCTTTGCAGCTTGAGTACGCAAGGGGTATTGGCGATCTAGAAAATTACGAGTCACAGTTAGCATGGCTTGACGGGGAACTCAGTGAGTTAAAGCTCCGTGAAAAGCAACTGAACGAAGACGAAATTTTCTTTAACGACTTGCAAAGACAATTGACGATGGCGGTAAGTGAATTCAATTCGTTCTCTCAGAAACGCGAACAGTCAAAACTGACGGAGGCGATTGATCAGGAGGCCTTCTCGGATGTTAACATTGCACAAAATGCAACCTTGAATCTAACGAAGTCGGGTCTGAGCCGATTGTTGATGATCGCATTTTGCTTTATCGGCTCTGGTTTCTTTGGCGGCGGCTGTGCCATAGCCGTCGAACTCCTCAACGGGTTAGTACGACAACCAATCATGGCGGTAGCAAAACCAACAACGCAACCACAACCTGTTCCAGAGGCCGTATTGCATCCGCTACCTCAACCGGCGATCCCTGCTCGAGAAAGAACGGTTCCGCCGTCCCAGGCAAGCCAGCCTCCTCTACAAGGGACTTATCGCGTTTATAGCGGCCGATTCCGAGCACAATCCCCAGGCGATTTTATCACGGACGATGCGAAACTCGACCCGATTCCTGGTTCGTAGTTTTCCCAACGAATTCGTGGTTAGAGCGGCCGTTCTATGTCAGCACCAGCCAACAGTGCGCTTGCACTGGTTGAAAAAACGCAACTCTACGTGGCTCGGATGTTGGAGCAGGATCTCTATCCGATAGCGGTAAGAATTGTGCTGTTCCTGGCTTTCTTCGGCAACACCATTGATGTCGAAGGAGCCCTGAATCCAACCGTAGGCATCAATTCACAAGCACTTTGCAAAGCTGCATTGGTAGTCGCAGCTGCGATTCTGGGCGCAATTGGATGGTGGCAGTTTTCAGCTGTACGAGCACTTCTGCTATCGCCGGTCGGAATGCTTTCGATGGTGATTGGTTTACTGTACTTTGCCACCAGCATTACATCGATTGATCCGAAGGTTTCGACGATGGGCGCCGTTGCGTTCACGAGCTACCTCCTGCTCGTACTGACGGCGATGGTCCTCTATGGTCCCTATCGGCTGTTGATGGACGCAGTCATTGGATTATTTATTTTCCTATGCGCCGCTTGGTTTGCATTCTTGTTCATACCGGAAATAGGCGTGTTTATGGAAGCGGCCGGAACCGATGAAGTTCCTCGAATGTCAGGTCTGGGCCACCCTAATGCCCTGGGCAGATCTGCGAGCGTACTTACTATTCTCCTTCTGGCTGGCTATCGCCAGGGCCGATACTCGTTATGGATTACGGTTTTGGGGATGTCGTTTGGCTTGCTTTCCGTGTGGGAATCGCTCAGCCGAACCGCGATGGTCGCCTGTTTGGTCAGTATCATGGTTTTCAATCGCGACTGGCTGCGCAGTCGAATCTTCCTGATTCTGATCGGCCCCGCCGTATTGGTAGGCTTAGCTACCATGGTGTATGTCGACAATCGGTATGGCTTCGACCGGGTGATCGAAAAGGTGTTGGTCGGTAGCTCAAAAACAGGTGATGCGGATGAGATTACGTCCGCAACTGGGCGGACAGCGATTTGGGCCTACAGCTGGAAACTTATTAAGCAACGTCCCATCACCGGATACGGCTCGGGAACTTCGCCACTGTTGCTTGAAAACTATTCTTATCATACGCACAACATTCTTTTGAATCCTATGTTGAGCATGGGTTTACTCGGAGGATTCATCGTGTTTATCTGGTTACTTATCAACATCAAAACGGCATTCACAACGCCCATTCACACCATCAGCGCCATCATCTTTTTTATCCTGATCTCGGGGCTTACCGAAAATACGATTCTGTCGACCTATCCTGAAATATGTACACTCACTTGGTTGATTGCCTCTTTCTGGCCCTACTTAGAGACCGCGAAAGCATTGGGAAATCCGCCGAAAGATCAACTTCCGTCGCCGTTTTTCGGCGAAACGAATTCCCATTCGCCGATTTCGACGTAGCTTGCCGGCCGCTGATTTATTTCGATTTTTTTGAGTTACGTGTGTAATAAAAAATTCCAAGTTCGCCGCGCGACCGATCGACGGACCAGGTAGCCCGTCGTACGACAAAATGAACGGCCCGCTTATCGTCTAGGAAGCGTCGCTCGGCGGCGTGATTTTGAGCTGCTCAAAGGCCTTGTTGGTTGCACAACGCCCGCGTCGAGTACGAACAATTAATTCGCTTCGCAACAGAAACGGTTCGACCTCATCTTCGAGCGTGTCCGAGCTAACACTCATTGTGTGGCCAATCGCTTCGATCCCGGCCGGCCCACCATTGAAAACGCGAATGAGAGTTTCTAGATAGCGTCGGTCTTGGCGATCGAGGCCTAGCTCATCGATCCCTCGCATCAGCAGGGCTTTCTGGGCAACCGGAAAACTGATTTCACCGTTGGCTTTACTTTGTGCAAAGTCGCGAACCCATAGCAAATGATTGTTCGCCCATCGCGGCGTCCCACGAGAACGTTCCGCAATCTCCGACGCAGCATCCTCATCCAATTTGATGTTCAGCTTGCTCGCGTTGCGTCGCAATATCTCAACCAACTCGGAATTCTCATAGAAGCCTAAGTGTTCTCGAATCTGAAATCGGTCTCGCAACGGAGCACTTAGCATCCCAGCCCGCGTCGTGGCTCCGATCAAAGTGAATGGCGGAATGGCTAAATTCAAAGTCCTCGCATTGACCCCTTCGCCGAGAACAATATCGATCTGAAAATCCTCCATGGCGGTATAAAGGTACTCTTCGACTGGCTTGGGCAAGCGATGAATCTCGTCGATGAAAAGCACCTCGCCTCGTTCAAGGTTGGTCAGATAGGGGATCAGTTCCTTCGGTGCTTTGATCCCCGGCCCACTGGCCATTTTGATCGGAACCCCCATTTCACGCGGGATGCAAGTCGCAAAGGTTGTTTTGCCTAGCCCAGGCGGACCGTCAAGCAGAATATGCCCGAGCGGATCGCCACGTTTCTTAGCTGCATCAATCGCAATGTAGAGGACGTCCATGACTGCCTGCTGGCCAACCATTTCGGAGATTCGCTTCGGTCGCAGTACGGTATCCGATTCGATTACACCAGGCGGAAGCGATACCCCCTTTGGGAGCATTGGCTCGTCTTCTTCCGAATCGCCGGATACTATTTTTTCGCGGACCATTTAAAACGCCGAAAAGCTTTCCATTTCATTGATTACGCTTGGAATCGTAACAGTATTCGATCGTGCCTGGAAGTGACGCCCTTTGTTCCTGCGAACGAACAGCGACATTCACATTCGAAAGATGGTAAAATCCAGCAACTTCAACCTCAAAAGGAATCGAACCACGTGAGCGCACCATCCCTTGAAATGATCGATGATGAAGAAGTCGTTCTACGAATCCGACAAGGTCGTGAGCAGATTCTGGCAGAGTTATCGAAGGCCATCGTTGGCCAGAAAGAGATCATCGAACAACTCTTGGTCTGCTTGTTTTCAGGATCCCATTGTCTCATTACCGGCGCGCCAGGTCTGGCAAAAACGCTGCTCGTCCGAAGCGTCGCTCAAGTTTTCCATCTCGAGTTCCGCCGCATTCAGTTTACCCCCGATCTCATGCCAGCCGACATCACCGGCACGGAGATCCTCGCCGAGTCCAACGGCAACCGTGCCATGCAATTCACCAAAGGACCGATCTTTGCAAATGTCGTTCTCGCGGACGAAATCAATCGAACCCCTCCCAAGACCCAAGCCGCGCTCTTAGAAGCTATGCAGGAACATCAGGTGACTGCCGCGGGCCAACGCTACCCGCTTCCTGAACCCTTTTTCGTTCTTGCAACTCAGAATCCGATCGAAATGGAAGGAACCTATCCGCTCCCGGAAGCACAGCTTGATCGCTTCATGTTCAATGTACTCATCGACTACCTTCCAATCGAGGATGAGCTGAATGTCGTTCTAAAAACAACCAGCCGCGGGGCGGAACCGATCCAAGCGATTTTTACAGGCGAGGATGTATTGAAGTTTCACGCGATGGTACGCCGCGTTCCTATCGCCGAAGAAGTCGCTCGGTATGCCGTTCAATTGGTTGCAGCCAGCCGCCCTAATCGCCCCGAAACACCCGACTTCGTCAATCAATGGGTAAGCTGGGGCGCCGGACTTCGAGCCGCTCAGATGTTAGTCCTCGGAGGCAAAGCCCGAGCTTTACTACGCGGCAATTCGCACGTCTCACGCGACGACATCCGAGCCCTCGTCCACCCAGCCCTTCGACATCGAATCTTGCTCAGTTACAAAGCCGAAGCCGATGGCATTACCGTCGAAAACTGTATCGATCGACTGCTCGAATTGAAGCTTTAGCCGACAGCCCGTATTTCGACTCGATGGCCCCAACGGATTCGCTACAATAAGCTCGCATTCAAGCACTTTCTCAATCAACGAATCTCAATCCGATGGAGATCAATCCAACATGGCTAGCGTAAATATTCCCGACCAAAACCGTACGCTTGTTGACGCAAAAGATATCTGTGAGTTCTTGAAGCCGTTTGGGGTTTGGTACGAGAAATGGGAAGTGGCTGGCCGACTCCCGGCGAATCCGACGAACGAACAAATTCTCGAAACCTATGCCCCTGAAATTGAACGTCTCAAAGCCGCCGGCAATTTCGTGACCGCCGATGTGATTAACGTCAATCGCGATACGCCAGGCCTCGATACGATGCTCGACAAATTCAAAAAAGAACATACCCACAGCGAAGACGAAGTCCGCTTCACTGTTTCCGGTCGCGGTGTATTCCATCTTCATCCCGAAGGCGGTCCCGTGTTTGCCGTTACCGTCGAAACTGGCGATTTGATCAATGTGCCATGCGGCATGCAGCATTGGTTCAATCTGTGTGATGATCGCCACATTCGTTGCATTCGCCTCTTCCAAGACGTTACCGGTTGGACGCCACACTACATCGACCAAGGCGTGCACGACGGATATGCACCGATGTGCTTTGGGCCACAGTATGTCGATGGGCAAGCTTGCAGCAAGAAGCCGGTCATCACCGTATGACGTTGGCTTCAATCGATACCATCCTGCTCGATATCGAAGGGACGACATCGAGCATTGCTTTCGTCTACGACATCATGTTTCCGTTCGTGAGGAAGCATGTCTTGCCGTTCTTGAATTCAAGTTCAATGCAAGACAACGTAGCCAGTGCGATCCGTCAGATGGCTACCGACGCTGGAATGCCAAATGATAGTACTTGGCGAAACGAACCGTCCAAGAGCTTTGAAGAAGCGGTTGCCGATCATGTTCTCAGCCTGATGGATCGCGACAGCAAAACCACTGGCTTAAAAGCATTGCAAGGATTGATTTGGGAAAGTGGGTTTCAAAGTGGCGAGCTAAGATCGCATCTCTTCCCAGATTGTTTTCCCGCCATGAAGCGATGGAAAGATTTCGGAAAGACACTCGCGATCTATTCATCCGGAAGCGTTGTTGCCCAGAAACTCTTTTTTGGTCACACCGAGTTCGGTGATTTGCGTCCTTACTTTACCGCGCACTTCGATACGACCATTGGCGGAAAACGAGAATCGGCAAGCTACACCACGATCGCAACACAGCTCGGATTTTCACCGGGCAGGATCCTTTTCCTGAGCGATGTTGCAGCCGAACTTGAGGCAGCCAACCAGGCCGGACTTCAGTCAATGGCAGTCGTTCGCCCAGGGAATGCTCCACTGCCCGAGGCCTTCTCCGGCCACCGGATATCGAGCTTCGATGAGATTCTTCCTTGACTTCCAATCTCAGCCGTGAGAAGTCTTGAACCTCCAACCTAAATAGTCGTGCGCGATTGTAAAGGCTGAAAAAGCGCTCCCGCAAGCGGGAGAGGTTACCAATTCCCAGCGAATACAATTGTTCTAGAGCATCTTGAAAAGTGGTATAGGTGAATTCCCGGTAGTATGGATAAACTGTGGTTTAGTCCAAGTTTATGGAGGAATTGGAATGAATGCATTAAGCATGGATTTGCGAACGAGAATCATCACGGCGGTGGAATCA
>JANOAI010000553.1:0-4725 GCA_031411055.1 Pirellulaceae bacterium | reverse complement strand
GCGTCACGTTTTAGATTTAGGGTTGGGGTATGGGGTCAGGAGTCAAATTTGCAAAGCACCCGAAGGGCCGTTCCGGCAATTTAAAACAGACCCCATAGCCCCAACACGTGGCTGTGATTTTATTGCGAAACGCGATTACACCAACTTTGTATATGGCTGTTGCTTGCGTCTTTATCGGAGCTCACTCTGTGCCTCACAACTTCGAGCGCATTGAATTGGCGTAATAAGCTACTGGAGACAGGTGTCTCCCGAAATGCACCAGGAAAAACGCCTAAAAGGCGATTAACTTCTTCTTGCCCAAGGTTGTAAAATATTCATCGACGGATAAATTCACGGCAGGAGTGATTTGAGTCGCATTGGCAGTGGGTGATGAATAACTCTTGAATACGACATCCTTCGAGTTCGCAACTGGGGTTGCTGACGGTGCTGATGGTAGGGACTGAATCAGATTTTTCTCGCTTAGCATCGATGCCGATTCACTTTGGGGTTTACTTGGCGATAGAGTGAATAAGGAAGTCGAAGGCGCAATGGGTGGAGCCATCAACATAGAGAAACCGGAGGGTGGCCCAGCAGGCGGAGCGGTGATCGGCGCGACGATGCCGCTCGCTTGTTGATTGGCTAGAACGAGCGACGTGTCCAGATTATTGACGCGGCCGTTGCGATCGATGTCATAGTCGTTTGTCGCCAGCGCCGTGTTAGCACCGGGCGATTGGTTTGCCAAGACGGCCGAAGTATCTTGATTGTTGACCCGCAGTCGTGACGCCGTGTTGCCAATATTTACCTCTCCAACGACGTTGCCAAAGTAGAAGACATCATCGGCGGCTAAGGCCGTGGTCGAATTTCCTAATACAGTCACACGAAGCCAAGTGTTCTTTAACGTTTCGTCAGGGAACGTGATCTTAACCCGCGACGAACCGCCTGCTCCTAAGCCACTGAGAATCGTGGCTGTCGGAACGGCGGCCACGGGCAAGGTTGTAAATCCACTGACCGCAATTCCGTTCCATTGAGCGAACTGTAAGTTCGCCAAAATCTGAGCGTTGGTCGTCGTAGACGGTAAACTGTTAATATCAACGATGATGCCGTTGAGGCCACGTGAGTAACTCGTATAGTTGCTGAAGGATGAAGCTTGACCAGGCAGGAGTGCGGACTTATTTGAAGCAATCGCATTGTTTGCAGCTCCGGCACTGCTTAGCGACGCACCCGTTGCGTTGTTGTAAAAAGTCTTTCTTTCCGCAATCGTCGAATAGACATTGGCTGTCGTCTCCGCAGTTGTATTGACAGAATAATTGCTAGCATCTGAACCAGCCAAGCTCAATCCGCCAGCCGTTACGGTCTTACCGTACCCAGCTGCCGCCGTATCGAAGGTCGAAGTCCCGCCAACATAGCTGACTGTATCGCTAGCAAGTACGCCCGTCAGGCTTCGAGTCAGAATCGTTGCAACATTCGTACTATCAAATGCTCGGTTGGATGCGGTGATACTCCCCGTAACCACTTTGGCTGTAATGTCGGCCGTCGTTCCCGATGCTGATCCGACCGTGTAGTTATCAAAATCCGCGCCGGAGAGTGAAACACTGCCAATCGTCACCAACTTTCCAGAAGCGACATTCTTGTCGCTAAAGCTACCGCTGGCGGTACCTACCACATCATCGCCACTAACAATCCCGCCAAGCGTAATCGTAACAACGGCGCTCGCGGTCGCGTCGTAGATTTTGTTTGTGGCGGTCCCAGTCGCCGTAAGCGCTCTACGGTCGATGTTGGCGGATTCGACGGCTTGGAAGCCCAGAGAATAATTGGTTGAGTCGGTACCGGATAAAGTAAGCCCTGAAACGGAGACAGGTTTCTCGGCTCCTGCATTCTTTTCGCCGAACTCAGCTGCTCCTCCGATAGCATTCACGGTATCGCCAGAGAGAATTCCGGTGAGCGTTCGTGACTGAATCGTCGCCGATACTGTACCATCGTAGACTTTATTGTCGACAATCACTTGAACATCAATTGCAAGCGGCGTGATATCCGCCGTCGTACTCGCCGCCGACCCTACGATGTAATTGCCAGCATCAGCACCACCAAGAGTAACGGTTCCGATGGTAACGGTCTTGTTCGTAGATGCGTTCTTGTCGCTGAAGGTGCCTGAAGCGGAACCAGTAACCACTTCACTTCCGAGAACGCCACTTAGACTGATCGTGACAACCGCATTAGTGTTGGCATCGTAAACTTTGCTAGCCGCTGTACCGGAAGCCGTGAGGGCTTTCACGCTAATATTGGCGTTTGTCGCTGTCGAAGAATTGAAGTTGTAATTGCCTGCATCGGCGCCGGACAACGAGATCCCTGTAACGGCGACGGGTTTTGCGGTCCCAATATTCTTGTTGTTGAATGTCGATGTGGCACTTACGGTGAATACGTCTCCGGAGAATCGATTGTCCGATAGGGTTACGGTGGCGACCGTGGTGGCGTCATAAACTTTGTTTTGCCCGACCGCCGAAATCGTCAAGGCGAACGGAGTTATCTGAAACTGAGTAATCGCCGATAGAGCTGCAGTGTTGCCAGCATTTGCAGCCGAAGACGCGCGCACATAGTACGTCCCTACGTTCTCAGGTGCAGGAATCACGCTCGTTCCTCCAGCGTCGCTGTAATAGACAAAGGAAACCGTCGGGAGTGGAGCGTTGCCCGTAATCGAAGCAGTTGCGGTGTATACCGAGTTATTGTAGCCCCTATTTCCAGATGTGACTGCCAGAACGGGATTGGCAAGGACCGAAACATTGTTAGCCGTTGCGGTGTTCAATTGTGTCGTGATATTGGCCGTTGCAGCTAGGCCAGCATAGGTCGTCGAGGCCATCGCGATTGTCACTTGGCCGACGGTTGTCCAGGTTATGCCGTCGGGTGATGTCGCTCCCGTAAAAACGTTTCCAGCTCGGGTCAATCGAACCCAATTCGGAGCCGACAGGGTAGCTCCGTCAATCGTCGTAGTGCTGCCACCGATGGAAGATCGCGATTGCATTTGGGCAGTCGTTGTCGGAGGCCTCAATGACATTGTCACAATTCGAGCATTCGCACTTAAGCTTTCCCGGATCATGACACCCAGCCGTGCGCTCCCCGCCGTATCTTCAAGGCTCGCCACTCGCGCCACGATTGAGCCATCACCGTTGAGAGTCTGAGAGGTGAATCGGAAGCTATCGCTTGTCCCGCCAATCGTAGAGCCGCTGCTGATGATCTTAAAAGTTCCGCTCGTCAAATCCGTACTGCCTGCACCTGAAACGGTTCCGATGTCGACCGCCGACCATGGTGATGGAAGCGGTGTGGCGGGCGGCGTTGCTGCGAAAATCAAGTTATATAAACTGACCGATGTTCCGGCCGTCCCCAGAACGCGGTAGTAATACTCAGTCGTTGGCAGGACCGTCGCATCCGTATACGTTGTCGTACCTGCTGGCAGGGTGACGAGCTGCGTAAACGTTTTTCCGTCGGTGGATCGCTCGATTCGGTAACCAGTTTCAGTCGTGATATCAGTCCAGTGAAAACGAGTTTGATTGCTCAAAACTTCATCAAATGCCAGACCTGGAACTTGGACCAAGCGACTGCTGCCGCTGATGACCACAGAATCACCTTCGCCGAAACTGCTGGTGGGTGTTACGCGATAAAAATAGGTACTACCAGCGGTGAGGCCTGTGACCGTGTAGCTTGGGACGTTGGTTGCGACGCTGTTGAGCAACGTATATGAAACTCCGTCGGATGAACGCTCAATACGATATCCGGTTTCCCCAGACGTGTCTCGCCAGTCCAACACGATGGTAGTCGTATTGATCGAAGCAAGTTTGAGATTTGTAATCGGACTTGGGCGATTGAGCTCGCTGACGATGCTCGAAGGAACCGAAGCTCCTAACGCGTCGAGCGCGCGAATACGATAGAAATATCGCATCGATCCCGAGAGGTTTGGATCGCTAAAAGATGTAACGTCCGCAGCATTCGTACCGACCGTTTTGAAAACAACGCCATCTTCGGACCGCTCAACCTGATATCCCGTTTCGCCGAGCTGGTCGACCCAGGAAACGGCGAGGCCTGAGCCAACGGATCGAGTAACAGTCACTCCGGTCGGCGATGGAAGCGCATTTGGAAGAGTCGTCGTCTCCCCTAAATTGCCAGTTACCGAAACGTTTTCGAAGGTCGCGATATTGAACTTGGTATCATTCTGAGCCGATGCAACCAATCCGATTTGAACTTTCGCATTCATCGCTACGGTTTGCGGAGTTCCCAACTGAGTCCAGGTTGTTCCATTGCTAGACGTTGATGCGGTAAAGACATTTCCAACGCGAGTCAACCGCACCCAAACCGGCGCGAAGGCTGCCGCTGTTGAGCTGGTAGTCGCCGATGTTCCACCGACCGTTGTTCGACGAATAAATTTGGCGCCGCTCGAAATGGTGGCCGTGAGGGCAACATGCTTCGCATTTGCGTCTGTCGATTCACGAATTTCGATCCCAGCCTTGGCGCTGCTACTCGTATTGGTTAACGACGCGACTTTCGCGATGATTGTTCCATCGCCCGTGAGCGTCTGCATCGCGAACTGCATTTCATCAGCCGTGCCACCAATATCTGTGCCTGAGCCTCCTATAGTAAATTGGCTAGTAGCGGAGTTGAATTGCGAGAATCCGCCAAATCCGACATCGCCGACATCTTGAGCGGTCCAACCAATCGGGAGCGTTCGAACGGACAGTTCATAGGTTCCGACGTCGCCAT
>JANOAI010000552.1:0-17915 GCA_031411055.1 Pirellulaceae bacterium | reverse complement strand
GATCAGCGATTCCAGTTGGTTGACCATCGTCTTGAGCTTGCCAAGGAAGCTGTTGTTCAGATCGAGCCCGCTTCCAATCAACGGTAGCTTTTCAAGCAAATCGGATTTGAGTCCCGATTCGACCATCGAAATGACCGCTCGCACGCCGGTGATAATCTGCGAAAGGTTAATCTTGCTCAGGTCGGAGAAACTGGCAAGATAATTCTTGACGCCATCGAAGCGCAGATCGAGGCTTCCTGGTTGATTAAGGCTTACAACTACCGTAATGGCATCATCGATAGCCGCTCCGGCAATGTTGCCATCGAGTGACGCCGTGGCCAATCCGTTGAGGTTGAAATCGAATTTGCTCGCAACAGGAATCGATGTCGAGAGAATCTGAGAAAACGGAATCCCGCCAATCGTGTTAGCATCGCTGGGGACGAGCGTCGGGTCAATCACAAACCCTACACTGGCTTTTGCTGGACTAGCCGACGAAGAATATTCGACCTGAGTCCCAGTCGTTGTAGCGACTTTGAACTGAATAGTCGGAGGTGATGCCGTTGTATTGAGGATATAGTCGATGTTGGCATCGGTAATCAGATTGCCTCGTTTGAGAACCGTTCCGTTGCGCGATACGACAACTAAATTGTCGGTTGGAGCATTGGCTAATTGAAAGGTTGTTAAACCGGTTCCAATATTCTGAACCGTAGAGCCTTTGAGCTTGAGAGCACCATTGAGGCTTCCCGAAAGGCCACCGATTCCGGCAGAAACTCCGATATTCGAATTGATCGAACTCGATAGCGAAACGTTCGTCGTGTTGAGTAAGTACGGAGTAAACGTTCCGAAGCGGAATCCAAAATCGAGATCAAGGTGGCCGCCAACGGTGAAGTCGACGTTGGCTCCGGTGGTTACGGTGACGGGTCCAAGATCAGGTAGATTAAAATCAAAGCCAACCGATTTGGTGATCGATTTGTCGATATCGATCTTGACGATGGCTGTTGCTTGAAATCCTGTGACGTTTGCGTCGGCGTCCTGGAAATCGATCGTTAAATTAAATGCGTTAGCTGGTAGACCAAGTTCTCGTTTGATCGCATCGCCGATAATCTTGCCGATACTGCTAGTCGACGCAATCGAATCTTGAATTTCGGTAATCTTTGTCAACAACCCAGTCCGACCATCGGTTCCGACGGGTAGAGCAGCGACGTTGTTCCGAAGCGCAGTACCAGCCGCGACGAGTTGTCCTGTCGCAACAAAGGTCAGCAATTGCACTTCCGATGTTGTGCCGGTAACACCTTGAGTCAGTGTGCGAGTTTGCACGGTGAGCCCAGTCGTACTTTTGCCAGCGAATTCATTGACGTTCCCTCGAGCCGCTTCGAAAGTGAGGGTGTACGGTCCACTTCTGCTACCGGTGACACTCTTGATCACACCCGATCCGTAGATACGAGTGAGTTCATCGAATAGATCGGCGGCGGGAGAGTCGAGCGGAATATCGACTGGAACAACGTTTGCGAGTGGTGTGATACCCGCGATGCTCAATTTATAAGCATGATTCGGATTGGCGGCTGATTTTATGGCGGTGATCAGATCCCGCACGGCATCGTTCTGCGAAGGAGTCCCGGCGAGCTTTGTAAAGAGTGTTTCGAGTTCTGAAATCTTGGTATTGAGCGCATCGAGATCGGGGCCAGCGAGCAGTTCCTCCGCCGCCTTAGCCAAACCGCCTACCACACTCAGAATGTCGTTCGGCGTTTGATTGATAACGGGGATCGGTGTGTTGAGTCCTTGAATATCGCTGCTCTTGAGTAGATCGACAACTTTTTGGATCACTTGGACAAGGTCGGTTACGGAGAAGTTTTTGAAACTCGATAGAACGGTATCAAAGTTGTTAAACGCGTACGCCAACGTCGGCTTGTTGAATCCACTGCCGCTGATCGATGCCGTGACACTAATTGGAAGCGATCGAACGCTGGCTGGAAGAAGCGTTAGCAAGCTACCGTCGACCGGAAAGAGAGCGGATCCTGAATAAGTAAAACTTGGTGTGATGCTGGTTTGCAGTTGGCTGATACTGAAATCACCTAGTCGCAGTTTTCCGTCAACGCCTTCATTGATCGCTGACGTATCAGGATCATCGACGTCGACTAAGCCGATCTGCGCGTTCGCTTGGAAATTCATGTTCCCGTTGACGATCCCAAGATCGAGAATTCCGAGCGAAGCCGTTAAGTCGATGTCGGTCGAATTGATGGTGACGTTGGCAAATGCTTTGCTACCAGAAGTCAGCACATAGAACTGGTCGGTTGTAAAACGTTTGAGCAGCGAAGCTCCAAAGAGTTCGGTTCCGTCCGTCGCGTCGTTTTGCGGCGTGTTCGGATCGTCGTTGGTCGCGGAAACTTCCTGGATGATACCGAGCAGCGATCCAATCGGACTGACCCCGTTGTTGTCACCGATGGCGGTTACTTTTAACTTGTTATTTCCGACTAAGGTCGTTTTATCCTTCAGTTTGATCTGGTCGTTGACGAAGGTCACTTCGAGGACTGACGATCCACCGACTGCCGCTTCAATCTTGTTCTTGATATCGCCGAGCGTTTCCGAGAAATCAAGGTCGACGTTGAACGACGTTCCGTTTCGCAGAGCGATCCTCAAATCCGGAATGTTGCTCGTTTGATTGACCGCGAATCCAAGGAACGCCGATGTCCCGGGCGAGATGACGGTGAGACCGTTGATCTTGTTGGAATTCGCGACGATATAGAGCTTGCCGTCGCTGACTTGCACTTCGATTGCTGGAATATCGTCGACGGCCGGCATTCCAGCCGACGTGGCGGCAACTTTGAGGGCACTTGTAAGTTCAGCGGCCAGATCGTTGAGGCTCGCATTATCGGCGACGGTGGCTGCGGGTACCGTTACGTTGACGTTGGTCGCAGCAAGCCCGAATCGTTTTACCGCAAGATTGAGTGTAAGATCGGTTGCAGGTGAATTCTTTCCGCTCGAGTTAACGTTGCTACCGAGAACGCCAACTTTTACTTGAGCGCCACGACCTTTGTCGAGGGTACTGAGGGGAGTCGCTTCAGAGACGGTCCCCGCGCCGATCGGATCGAGATCGATCCCAACGGTCAGTTCGACACCAGCGTTTGCAGTGAGCGTTGCGGTCGCTTCGCCTGCAATGTTGAGTTGAGCAAATCCAACATCCATTCCCGCACCAAAATCGAGATCGATCGACTTGGTAAAGGTTGTTCCCAACGCGATGTTGAAGGTTACCGAACGTGGTGTATTTGTCGGCACATTTGCGGGGATATAATTCAACGATGCGTTAAACGGCTGTCCGGAAAATTGTTGTTGGATCATACCATTGAGGACATGCACCAAATCTTGAATCGTGTTAGCACGGAATCGTGGACTTGCCAGCATCCCATCGCGGAATCCAGCAACGTTGCCTGGTTCAATCGTCGCATCGCCAAGTCCGAGTTCAGTTCGGGCGGTATTCGCATCTTTCGATTGACTGCTCGCAAAACCGAGGATGGAGGCTCCGGTAATCGTTAGCGACTTACTGATGCTATCGATACAGAAAATTCGAAGACGCGAGCCTTCGAGTCGGGCTCGTATTTTTTGATTTAACTTGCCACTGCCGAACGTCGTTTCAGCAAAAACCCCGTTGATGCCGGCTACCATGTCGGATGGCTGACCGTTATTGGCCGTCGCAGCAGTTCGAATGCTGACCGGCGTCGTCACGTTGTCGATAACGACGCTAAAATTCAGATCGGATGCAACCTGACTTGGAAGATCGCCAGCGGCCGTAACTTGAACGGTGCTCAATTCCAGCGAAATGCCAGCGGTAGGATTCGTTGTCCGAATCGCTAGCTTGTTCGCATTGTCTGTTCCAAACAAAGCGATCGTGCGAGCCGTCGCTAGTTCGGGCAGCGCCTGTTTGGTATTGTTAAAACGGAACGCAAGCGACGACAGCGACATCTCGTCGACGTTGGCTTTTTGATAGAAACCGGCAGTGTCTCGATATTCGATCACATCGCCGACACGCAGGCCGAGATTGAAGAGATTGATGGAACTTTTGAAGGAAACTCGGAATCGCGAGTAACTAGCAATCGGGGTGGGGAACGGCTGAACCGATGGCGGTAGCGCTCCGGTCGTAATATTTGTGAACGCTGAAATATTATCCCCGGAAAAGGGCAACAGGCGTTTTGCAATCAGCGTGCTTCCAAGCCCCTGAGCGTCCAAGGCTGTATTGATGTCGGCATAAAGATCATTGATCGAATTATTCTCCGAGGTGCTGCTGGCAGGGATCTTAATGAAGGAGGGCTCGCCTCCTTCGATGCGAATCGCAAAGGTCGCGTCACTGCTCAAACGGCCCGTGGTCACGGCAATATCGTTGGCACCGATAAGCTGCGGGTTGAAGTAAAGTTGTCGTGCAAAATCTTGGGTTGTCTTGCTAAAATTGAGGATTCCGCTGATCGCATCTTTGACAAACGGGATCCCTTCGGGAACGTCGAGCTTGCCGGCAACCGACTGTATCGAGTTGCCTAGCTGCACGAACATCGTCGCCACGGCTTCGGGAGTTAGGGCGTCGGTCGTTCCGATCGTGTTGGTCACGGTGACGTTATTGTAGAGCGTGCCAAGTTCGGTAAGATTAGCGAACGTCGCGTTGCCGCGAGTCGTGCCGTTGGTCGTCGTAAAGATCGCAATCTGTCCTGGAATAACCGCTCCTGCCACTTCAGGCTTCACGAGTAACCCATCGATATCAAAGGAACCCGTAAAGGTGGGTTGGAATGACGTCGCCAGATTAGCTGGTGTGGTCAGTTCCGTAATGGTCGCGCGTTGATTGGCGTTGGCTAACGTGCCAGGATCTTTAACGTTGATGCCTAATGTCGTGCTGAACTTGATACCATCGTTCGTTGTAATGGCAGGGTCTTCGGCCAGTACGGCACTGATGAAGCCAAGCGACGCTCGGGCTTGCGGGTCATCGAGTTGTGCCGTGACCGCAAGACTGACTTCTGGCGTCGTGTCATCAATAATCGAAACGCGATTGCCGGGTGTCAGTCCGCTGTTGGAATCCAAATTGATTTCCAACGGCAATCGAATCGTAGGAGCTGCGCTGACCAGAAATTCACCCGATGCATTGAACTCGAGACCCGCGATCTTGCTTCCAAAATCGAGTTTGGTTGTGTATTGAATCGGGCGCGGCGAGAACGTTGGCGTAAGTGTTAAGAGCTTCGTCGTGTTGCTGTAAGTGATCCCCGAAACACTGATACCGAGCGGTTCGGCAAGTTCGTTGAAGAGTTGCCCAAGCGATGGAGCAACCACTCCAGGCTTGTTGTAATTCGCCAAGGCAGCTCGCAAATTATCGCCGAGCGTGCCACCGATTTGGAACGTAAGCGAAGGGTTCGCAATATCGGGAAAATCTGTGCGAGCGTCTGGATATCGGATCGTCACGGTTTCCCCGACAACGCTATCGATCGTCCCTTCGAAGCGTTCGCCATTCGTTGCAAGGAACCGCATCGTATCATTCGGTTTGATACCAAACGAAGCCGCTGTTTTGCCACCGAGATTGAGTTGTGCAGTGAATCGCTTGAAACCACCGGATGTTTGAGGGCTGGTGATCGAAACGATTTGATAACGATCAAAAGTACGCGGTTCGGCTTGTGTCGCGAGCACTTCACCGATCGTTTTGTTGAGGAGAGGTATTTTCGTACTGAGTGCGCTGCTGTTGGTGGCGCTGTTGAGCCATGTTGCAAGTCCGAGAAGGCCACTGACAATGGCTTCCGAGGATAGATTGAGAAGCAGCGGCGCGACATTGAGCGTAAATGTCGGTAACGTCGTATCAAAGAGATTGCTGTCAACGACTTGGACGCTTGGTAGTGCGGAACCGTTTAAAAGGTTCGAACCATATAGGCTCGCACTGAACGCGAAATCGAGGTTGAGCGAACCGCTTGGCGTGATACTGATTCGGTCTTTGATGGCTCCGGCTGTGTTAGCAACGGTAATCGAAGCACCTGCATTGATCGCGAGTGTCGTTGCCGTGATCGTTCCGCCGATCGTTCCATTGCCAATTGAGAATCCTAGCTGCGAACCGTTGCCGGCAATCGCAGAGCTGAGATTGAATCGATTGAGTGTAAAGAACGGATCGACACCGGTGGCTTGGCTGAGTCCCATTCCGAATTGCAATCCAAGATCTACCGTCGTTACAACATTCACTTTCGCATTCGCATTGAAGTTGACGCCGATGTTATTCCACTGCGAGCCGAGCGAATCGAGTTTGAGGTCGACGGCCTTGGTAAAGTTACCGTTGACGACTAGGTCAAACATCAGTCTGTTCGTGGCGAGATCGACGCCGCCTTTGATGGCGATCGGCGAGGCGCCACCTGCGCTGCTGAAGAGCCCCCTCGTTACTTCATCGATTTTTGCAGCCAGCGCGTTCTTCAATCCGACAGCCGTCGGTTTCTTGCCGACGTTGGCGGGGTTATAGACGAGGCTTGTTGGTTCGAAGCTGCCGAAATAGTTTTCTGCGGCCTTTTCGAATTTAACTAGATCGCCCCAGCGTCGGTTCGTCGCGCTGCCGGTCTCGTTGAGTATCCCATTGAGCGATTTACCGATGCCTGGGATTTCTTGATTGAGCGCACTCCGACTCGACACGTCATCGGCTGCCGCATCGAGCGATGCGAGAAGCGATAACACCTGGTCTTGGAGGGCGTCCCCGAGTTCGATATCGACGATCACATCGGGCGTGCCGGCAAAGAGATTTTGCGACGAAGCGGAAATCACCGGCCTTCCGAAGTTCGCTAGGCTAAAGCTGGTAGTGGTATTCGTTATGTTGAGTGGCAGTCGAAGATTCAAGGCAGCCGTTGGCGTGATCGTCACCATGTTGGTGAACTGAGGCAGGCCATTCACGATCTGCTTGAGCGTCACTTGACTGCCACCCGTTGGGTTCTTGATCGCTACTGCCGCCGATGCATGCAAGTTAAAGCTGCCGCTTTCAATGGCTGCAGTAAGAGAGCCGATCGTGACGTTTGCATTCAAGTTATTGATCGCCCCCGACGCGCCCATGACTAGGTTCAGATCGCGAATGAAAAGCCCGCTTCCGTAATCGTCTCCCTGGAGCATATCCAAACCAAGGACGCCTGAGAGAGTTAAGTTTCCGGTGAGGGTGTATGCTCCACCTGCGCTCAAAGCATAGCCAGCACCGAGATTGAGCGTGCCACTAGCCGTTGGAGTGCTATTGGCAACGTTCGTAAAGTTGGCTGCATTCAAGTTAAAACGAAGTGATTTTTCGGAGGCGGAGTCGGCTTCAACAATAAAGGCCGCCACTGGCAGACCGGTGTTGAGTGCCGTCGCGATCTGAGCCATCGTTGCGTTGGGGTTGGTCGTCAACAGACTTGTCAGCGGACCAATGATACGGTTTTGCCACAAGCTATCGACCGGTAATAATGTCCCGAGCTTGGTCGAAGTATAAGCGAGGACCGTATCGAGAACATCGCGGGCCTTCGTAGTCGTTAACAAGTCGTTGAACTTAGTCGCGGCTTCCGCGATCGCGTCAGCAGGTCTGAGTAGACCGAGTGAGATAGCCTTAGCGACCGATCCCGCCTTGGAAACCGTGCGGGTCGTTTCGAGATTGGTGATATTGGATGCGCCGACAGCCTTGAGAATTTGTGTCTGGGCGTAGGGGTTGACCACCAGTTCGGTATGGCTGACCGACGTTACACTGGCAGCAGCGCCGGTGATCGGGAGTAGATTGAGCTTGGAGCCAATTCGAGCATCGCCAAGGAACGGATCGACCGAGGAGAAAGTTGCGACTGTACCATCACCGCCGTGACCAGAGACGGTGTCTTCGAACCAAACTTCATTGGTATTCGGGCGACGGCCGATAAAATTCTGGAACGAAAGGATTTCATCGGTCAGGAAACCGCTTGGCGATGGGCCGGTTCTCGAAATCAGACGGTCTCGGGTATTGACTTCCGTGCTGTAGGCGACGTTCGTCTTGCCGACGCTGTTAAGCCATGCATTCTTGACGCCATTAACGGGGGTATTAAGGTCGGTCATCAAGTCATTCACACGCGTATTGCCAACGGGATTGCTCGTAGAAAATCTTTCATAAACACCGTCGCCATTGGTGTCGACCGATTCGTAAGTAGGCAAAAGATTGCGGAGCGAGGCGACATATCGCTGCGTAAATTGTTGGGTTGTCAGATTTTCCGCTTTGGTGATGTTGCCGGTTGGCCCGACAATCGTTGTGCCGGAACCTGCGTTCATGAGGTCATAGGCTCGATCGACCATTTGCGCTGCAGCCCGCGATGCTGCCTTCGCAGCCCAGTCATCGCCAGAAAGATTGAACGGGTCGGAAACGCCTTCGTTTGGGACGCCGGCTAAGACGAGATCATCGATCGTTGGTAGATTGAAAGACCCATTGGATTGTCCGTAGGCTGCGCTTTGGATGTAGCTGCGAGCGATAATGCCACCCGTGCTATGGGCGATGACATCGACTTTGGTGAGCGATGGGTACTTGACCTTGATATCGGCCAGGACTTTTCCAAAGTAGTCGAGACCTGTTTCGTAAGTCGTATTGGAAATACTTGCAGCGGTCACACTTGACAGGGTTCCATCGGGCGAGGTCAACGCGTTCGCATCCAATGGTGCCGCTGGAACTCGCCAATCCCAATTGACGACGAACAGCGTTTGGTTGGGCGTATTCGTAGAGACATAGCCAACGTTCACAAGCGACTGGACAATGTTCTGATAGACGCCGCCAAACGGTTCGAGGGCCAGTTGGTTTGGTGGAAGCCCGCGATTGGCTAACCATGTATTGACGCCGGTCGGCGTCTCGTCTGCGCTAAACGTACCACCAAAACCTGGAATGAAAACGACCGGATCCAGTCCGGCCGTCAACATCTCACGACGTTCTAATACTTCAAAGCAGTACTGACGCATCAGTCGCTGCTTGGCGAGTTTCGAACGTGTTTTGGATGCGCGTTTTTTGGATTGAATATTCATTTTTTGGCGATTCGAAAGACAAGGTATTCGAGAAAACGTCAGCGGAACGAAGGAATTTCCGCCCATTGACGATCACCCTAGATACTCACGCGAAGAATAGTATAACCCGCACGGAAACGAAAGAAATTTTGAATTTTTCAGGTTCTGTATGAAGTTTCCTCGGTAGGGCACCAAAGCGGCGTGTGTCGGGGGCAAGCCCCGAACACACGAGCGTACTGTTCTTGCCTGATCCCTGATCGAGGTTTGTGCGAACGGGGTTTGTGCGAACGGGGCTTTTCCCCGTCGCACACCGCTTTGGCGTACTACAAGCTTTGGCGTACTAGGGAGAAGCGTTTTTCAGCACGCGTCGGGTCACCCATATATCCAACTTGCCGTAGCCGCCTTCCAAGTCCTGTTCAAAGTAGAGAACTCGACTGTCCTGACTTGGCCACGCAAGTAGGAACTTGAATGAGTTAGGGATGGATGTGACAATGTTCCAGTTTCCGTCTCGGTCTGCTTTGGCGAAGTTCAGGTTGCCGTTTGCCGCAAAAAGAAGGTGCGAACTATCACCGACGAATCGAGCCAGTGATTGCCGACCTGCGTCGTTTACCTTTTCACCAAGATTCTTATTGGGATGCGTGAGTTTGGCGGCCGCTTTGACCTCTTGCGAAAATCTTTGGATCGCTGCTGCATCTTGATTAACATCCGGCGGCAACAGTTTGACAGCGACAATCCGGTCCATCTGTTTGTGTTTTGCTTTGAACACTTGTCCCATGCCGCCTGAACCAATCTTCGCGAGCAACAAATAATTGCCCAAAACCAAGGACTTGCCACGTCCTTGGAGAATCTCTTCGGCTTGGAACTGTGTCAGCAATCGATGGCTGACCATTTCCTGTGCGAGCGATTGTCCGGAGGTGAATTTTCGGTCGTAACTCAGAAATTCTTCAGAAACTTCGCGAGCTAGAATTCCCGATTCTTCTAATCGAAATTGAAAGGCATCCACCGAGAGCGGTATTTCAATAATTGGCATGGCACTCAGAACCGAGTCAACTACTTCAGGGACATCAGCGAATCGCGATTTGAGAGACGGAACCGAAACGACTTCACCGCGGCGAGCTTGGTATTCCAGTTCTATCTTCAGCAAATAGTGGATGAGCTGTGCTCGATCCGTCCCGATCCAGGTGGGGGGGGACGAAATTTTCTAAAAGCGTGGGTGAATCGGCCTGCCGGCAATCCTCGAATTGCTCGCAGATCTCATCAATCGCTTCTAAAAGTTGAATCGACATCAAGAATTCTTTGCTTCTTATGGACTACCGAAACTCATCGATGGTGATACTCTCGTTTCACGACATTAACGCTCCGTTTCTCGCTCACGCTCCAACTTACACTCACGCCAGCTCCGCTTTACCCCTCATTCAAATTTCCATCTATTTCCTCGCCTGGAAGCGAAGTATCAGCCCAAGTCTGACGAATCATCTGCAAATATCGCTCGATCGTCGATACACTTCGACCTTGCAATCGAGCGATCTCCTCGTTCGTGTACCGGCTAAGCTTCAATATTGCTACTTGCCTAAGTTTATCATTCAACTGTGACAGCAATTCCTCGCAATGAATATCCAAGGAATCCAGAAGCTCGGAAGATGGTTCGCAAGCAAGAAGATGATCGAGTATGTTCGGATCAACGCCGGACGGGCCTAAGCCGAGCAAGCGGAGCGATCATCAAGGTCGCTGGACTTACCGGACGCATCCGCGGTATGAAGTTCAAACGACCTGATGGACGCAGCGTAAGGCCTTCGCTCGTTATTTTAGATGACCCTCAAACGGACGAGTCGGCTCGTTCACTTTCCCAATGTGCCAATCGTGAAAGTATTCTTGCCGGCGCGGTGCTGGGGTTAGCAGATCCCGGTAAAAAGATCTCGGGCATCATGCCCTGTACGGTCATTCGACCCGGTGACATGGCCGACAGCATTCTCGACCGGGATCGGCACCCGGAATGGAATGGCGAGCGAACACGGATGGTCTATGCGTTCCCCTTCAACGAAAACCTGTGGAAACGCTACGCCGAAGTTCGAGCCGAAGGTTTCAGGGCCGGTGACGGCGGAGCATTGGCAACCGAATTCTATAGGCAGAATCGTCAAGCGATGGACGAAGGCTCCAAGGTTGCCTGGCCCGAGCGATTCAACTATGACGAGTTATCGGCCATTCAACATGCGATGAACTTGAAGCTACAAGATGAAGCGGCGTTCTTCGCTGAATACCAGAACGATCCGCTGCCGGAAGTCGCCGCAACCGACAACGAGCTGACCGCCGAGCAGATCGCAGGTAAGCTCAACCGAATGGCACGCTGTGAAGTTCCGATCGGCTGCGGACACCTGACGATGTTTGTGGATATTCAGGCGACACTTTTGTATTATTTAGTTGCCGCTTGGGAAGATGATTTTGCGGGCTATGTAATTGACTACGGAAGTTTTCCCGATCAAAAGCGGCCGTACTATACATTACATTGCGGGACGCTCGACTGACGCTAGCGTCGGTATCAAAAGCCAGTGGTCTTGAAGGTTCGATCTACGCAGGCCTCGATGCAGTTATCTTTCACGACATTCGAAACTTTTCCGCGCGAGTTCTCGCTCATTGCGAATTAGCTTAGCCAACCACGAGCCGTGGACTTGGGAAGGCCATGCTGGCGAGCCAGTTCGACGCTTACTGCATTCTGGACCATCGCTGGAAGTCGATGATCATATCTTCGTTGGGTCCGGATTGAGACAATCGTGATTCGCCAATCACAATTCCACGTTTTGATCGAGGCAAAGGCGAAGCTGGCATGGGTGACTATGAGGTAAGAAATTGGATTGGCTGGCACCATCATCAGACCCTGTCGTTTATTGCAAGTTGGTTCCTAAACGTCGAAACGCGGCGAGCCGAAAAAAAGTCACCAGCCATGACCTTCAACCAAGTCCGTGTGACAGTCGCATCGATCATCCGAACAACATACGAATGCGATTCACCCCACGTCGTCGCGGCACGCATCACCAAGCGATTGATACGAAATCAGCACGCAAAGCTTTATCACTGGCGTAAACATAAACGCTTGCCACCAAAGAACTTAAATCGAAGAAGAATTTAGTACAGTCGAACTAGTAAGTTTTGGTCGCTAGCTGACCTGTTATGCTTGTTTGGGCCGCTAGCCGATTATAAGATGACGTCTGAGTTTCTTATGGGGAAGTGATAATGCTTAAGAACATATTCGCTGGCAAACATGAATTTCGAAAAGTCCTACACTCTCGATACGGTACGTGAGGCCATCCGGCGTGGCGACACTGAATATGTTCAGAGGGCAATCGACTCTGGCTTCGATCCCAACATACAAGATTCAAAAGGATGCACTCCATTGATCTTCGCAGCAGAGTTTCAGCATCCCGCAATCGTAAGATTACTACTCACGCACGGCGCTGATCCCTTGCACAAAGAATCGAACGGATACGACGCGTCTGAAGTGGCCGAATTTCATGGTGAATGGAGAATGGGCGCATACACCGCCGAATCAGCGGAGATACGGGCCATCTTGAAAGCGCACGTTGAATCACCGAATGTCCGCCTATTTGCGTGGCTGAAACGTGTATTTCTGAAGTAAGACTCGCAGGGCGAAGTCAACTCGCGAGAAGCCAGCGAACCATCGCATACGCGGGAGCTGCGGCGGTCAGCGTTTTTTGAAATAAAAGTCCACTCCCACCACCCGTGATGCGGGTCGTTAGGGGCTTTGAGATTTCTCCCTTCAGATTGTCACGATATTCCGGACAAACAGTGCGAGTACTCGCCATTTCCTGTCGCCGAGGAGGCAAAGGTTCAAGTCAGCACACGGGGGGCGAAGCGTGATTTCGTGAAGATCGTGTCAACTATCGCCAGTATCAGGTTGGCAATACGGACTTGCTGATCGATTGAAGTCGTAAATAGAAACTTGATTTTTCAGATCTCGTTCGGACCCTAATCCTTCATTTCGAACTCGCACCAGGTAGGGGTATCGGAAAGAGTTTCTACAAATGGGATCATGGAAATTTTTTAAGGAGTGAATGTTTGTGTCTTGCGGTATCCGCTTATACTAGACGCTTCTGAAAGAAATGTTTCGTCAGGGTCTGGACATGTCTTTAACTAACGACCAACTGGGAAAAGCCATCGTCGCCTCGGGCATCATGCCGGCCGAGGAACTCAAGGCTTTTTGGTCCGCGCTGCCGCCGGAACAACGCCCCAAGAATGGCGAGACGTTTGCGAAAGTTTTAATCGAGCAGCAGAAGCTCACTAAATTCCAAGCGAGCGAATTGCTCTCGGGCAACAACACGCCGTTGGTACTCGGTGACTATGTTTTGCAGGCCAAAATCGGCGCCGGTGGGATGGGCCAAGTCTTCAAAGCTCACCATCGCCACATGGAGCGGATGGCGGCAATCAAATTGCTACCACCAGAGTTGACGAAGGACACAGAGACGGTCAAACGTTTTCAGCGCGAAGTCAAAGCAGCCGCGAAGCTCTCGCATCCCAACATTGTGCAGACTTTTGACGCGAGCAACCAGCGCGGCGTATGGTACTTGGTCATGGAGTATGTCGAAGGGAGCGATCTGGCTGACACGGTCGCGGCCAGGGGACAACTGCCGATCGCCACGGCGATCAACTACATTCGCCAAGCGGCCAAGGGCTTGGCCTTTGCCCACAAGAACGGCGTCGTCCATCGCGACATCAAGCCAGCCAACTTGCTATTAGACAAAGAAGGCACGGTCAAGATCCTCGACATGGGACTAGCGCGTCTTGATGACGGAATGGCTGCCGCCAAAGAAGGACTAACGCAATCGGGCCAAGTCATGGGCACCGTCGATTACATGGCTCCTGAGCAGGCCTTCGATACGCGCCATGCCGATGCCCGCGCGGACATCTACTCGCTCGGCTGCACGCTCTATCGCTTGCTAACCGGGCGGAACATGTACGATGGCGAGTCGCTGGTGCAAAAGCTGATGGCGCACCAGACCAAGCCGATTCCGTTGCTGTCCAAAGTTCGCGCCGATGTTCCCACGGCGTTGGTTCCCATCTTCGCCAAGATGGTAGCGAAGCAGCCAACGGACCGCTATCAAACGATGGGCGAAGTCGAAGCCGCCCTCGCAGCGCTCGACAATCCCACGGCCCTTGCCAACCCCTCGACAAAAACGGATGGCGGCGGGCTGACGTCTTATTTTAAAGGGTTACTGGGCGGTAAACCCGAACCAACTGCGGCGGGGGTGGCGATTCTCACGGAACCCACCACCGCGCCGCAATTGCAGCCCATCGAACTCGCACCGACTGTCAATCTTGCAAATCCGCTCCAAGAAACAGATCCGGTCTCCGCGCGTTCGATTCAATTGGTGCGGCAGAACATACCGCGCCCGAGCGGCGGGAAGAAGCCGCCGATCTGGAAACGACCGATCGTCATGGCCGCTGGCGGACTTGGCGTCTTGGCCTTGCTGCTTGGGATTTGGGTCATCATCAAGGACAAGGACGGCAACGAGATCGCGCGGGTCCAAGTGCCCGAGGGAGGGGCGGCCGAAGTCAAAAACGTTGCGGATGCTACCCCATCGAAAGCTGCCGTAACAACGTCGGAAACCGCTGCAACTAAGTTTGCTTTGGATTTCAATTACGATGCGCCCCCGGGTCAAGCCCGGGTGGAACTCCCACCTGTCATCGATACCAGGAATCCCTTCACGGTGGAAATGTATACAACGGTTCGAAGCGCAAAGTGGGCCCATCGTTTATTCTTCTCAAACCAAGGAAACGCCCAGCTGTCTCTTTGGGGATCGAGTACGATCGAATGGTCTGGTCCGAATCGAGGCGTCACAAAGCTCAAAGTCCTTGTCCCCGATGGCGTGCCAATGGGCGAACGAACACACTTGGCTGCCGTCTTCACGGGCAAGGAACTGCAACTGTTCATCAACGGCAAAGATCAAGGGAAATCTGAAGCCACGTTGTGGAAGGGTAAGCCCTTCGCAGACATGGGAGGATTGCGCCAGCATGACCCAGCATGGAAACCACTCGATGGCACGATCGACGACGTCCGCATTTCGACGACCGCCCGATATACTACTGCGTTTACGCCACCTGCGGAATTATCCGCCGACAAGGATACGCTCATTCGTTATGACTTCAAGGAAGGCAGCGGCGACGTCCTCAAAGACTCCTCCGGCAACAACCACCACGGCAAGATCGTCGGGGCGAAGTGGGTGGCTGCGCAAGGAAATGCAACAAGCCAACTTATTCCTGCTACGGATTATGGCTTGCGGTTCGCCGGACTTGGTCAATACACCCGGCGGCAAGCCTCCGGCAATTCGCTGTTGGTAAAGAACGAGCCGTGGACAATCGAAGGCTGGGTCTGTGTCGATCCCGTGGCATTAATCGAAAACGGCCCTGGATATTTAATCTTCTTTGATAAGGACTTCAATTTTACTGCGAAGCTCGCTGCCAACAAAGTCCTGCGATGGCACTTGCAAGGTGGGGATACTGCAACCTACGCCAATTCGCAAGAGGCGTTGATTCCCCATCAACCTCAGCATGTTGCTGTGACCTACGACAAAAACAAACTCCGGCTATTTGTAAACGGAAAACAGCAATGCGAAGTCCCGACGCAAAACAGCGAAGCTACTGCCACGTTCAGTGTTGGCCCCAATGTTTGGTCCGCAAAAGATGACCGAATTGGCTTTCACGGAACAATGGCCGAGGTGCGTCTCTCGAATATCGTGCGCTATCAAGAAGCTTTCACGCCGCCTCAACGCATGACCGCGGATGCCTCCACCCTCGCTCTCTATCATCTTGACGATGGCCAAGGGAGCGTTGCCAAGGATAGCACGAGCCGCGCTAATCATATTGAAGTGGTGGGCGCGACTTGGTTTAAAGCCAATAAGCAAGCGACGACTGCCAATAAAGGTTGGACGCCGCTCTTCGATGGCAAAACACTCTCCGGTTGGAAACGCGATAAGGAGGGGTTCGGCGATTGGAAGGTTGCGGATGGCGCGATCACCTGCTCCGGCGCCCAGGATTATCTCCTCACTGAACGCGACGACTACGCGGACTTCCACCTCCGCGCCGAATGCAAGATTAGCGACAGCGGCAACAGTGGCCTCTACTTTCGTGCGAGCAAACCCTTCAGTATCGCGGGCGATTACGAAGCCCAGATCAATAGCACCGGCACCGACAATATCCGCACCGGGAGCTTGTACAAGGTCGTCAATGTCGCGGACAAACTCGTTCCCGCCGATACTTGGTTCACCTACGACATCATCGCCGAGGGGAACCGAATTCGTCTGCTGGTGAACGGCAAACAATCGGTCGAGTACACCGAGACACGACCGAACCGCAATGCCAAGGGGCGCATCGGCCTCCAACAAAACGGCGGCACGGTTCAATTCCGCAAGATCGAAATCCGAGAGCTGAAACTGGGCGATATAGCGGAGGTGGTACCTCCTCTCGCCAAAGCCCCCTTCGACGCCACGCAGGCCAAAGCCCATCAAACCACCTGGGCCCAGCATCTCGGCACGACGGTCGAGACGACTAATAGCGTCGGGGCCAAGATGGTGCTGATCCCGCCGGGTGAGTTTTTGATGGGAAGTTCCGACGCAGACATCACGCTGGCGTTGAAGATCGCGGAAGAGACGAAACTTGATGAAGCTGCCGTGAAACGAATTCAAGCCGAAAGCCCGCAACACAAAGTCGTCATCACCAAGCCGCTGCTGATGAGTGCAACCGAAGTCACGATCGGCCAGTTCAAGAAATTTTCCTCCACGGGTTATCTCACGGAAGCGGAGATCGCCGCTCAAGCAGTTCTACCAGTGACACTGACGCCCACACCCGGTCAATCGCCGGTCGCCGCCCCGAAGTCGATTGAGACCTATCTGAATCCCGGCTACGTCGTGACGGACGATTCCCCGGCGGCCATGATTACTTGGAACGATGCCGTAGCGTACTGCAAGTGGCTTTCGGATCAAGAGAAAAGAACGTATCGACTGCCGACGGAAGCGGAATGGGAATACGCCTGCCGAGCCGGGACAACGACGCAGTATTTGTTCGGCGATGACTACGCCGAGTTAGAGAAGTTCGGCTGGTATCAAAAGAACGCTAGCGGTCGCTCGCACAGTGTGGGGACGAAGCTGCCCAATCCGTTCGGACTGTTTGATATACACGGGAATTTGCACGAGTGGTGCCAAGATGTCTATGGTGAGAAATGGTACGGAACAAGTCCGCCAGACGACCCAAGCGGTCCAGCCATTCGCGCCCCTCGCGTGAACCGTGGTGGCAGCTTGAACCTCAACGCTTCTCACTGTCGCTCTGCGGCTCGCAACGCCAGCACGGTGTCGACCCGTAACAACACCCTCGGGTTTCGCTTCGTTTCGGACTCAACGTCCCGGCGATAACGGCTAGCCTCCCCCCCAGCCATATCCCGGGCAACCGCGCGACCTCCTCCCGCTCGTCGACCTCACGAAAGATCTCCTAATGGGCGAATGGACAAGGGACGGTGTTGGGTTCCGCACCGAGAAGCTCTCGACCAATAGCCGGCTGCGGCTGCCGGTCGAATCGAGCGAAGAGTAATTGCTGCGCGTGGCGTTTTCCACTACAGATTGCCGCGAGATTCTGGACAAACATGGGAGAGTACTCGCCACTTTCTGTCACGCATGGTCAAAAAAACTCGAACGTCCGGCTTGGGTGACCGGAGCGAGTTCGAAGCATCGATTACCGTTCCCAATCTATGCGGTTGACTTCAGACACAATGCTCGCCCATGGCTCCGTCATGGTTGGAGCTTCAGGCGGGGTAAGCACTTGGGGTAAAGTGGCGAGTACTCGCGCACCTTCGGCAAGAAAGAATCCATGTAAGTCCCTGGGTTTGGGGTGGGAGACATTCGAATAAAATCTGGCGACTCTAACCCGTGATCAAGACTGCTCGAAGCAGTCAGTCACAAAATTCCAACCCC
>JANOAI010000551.1:0-3515 GCA_031411055.1 Pirellulaceae bacterium | reverse complement strand
GATTAAGACGATCTAGGATGCAGGGAACCGTAACGAACACGCGTCAATTGAATCTATGCATACGTCGCGAACATAATGCAAGCCAATCGTGTCACGCCAGCAATCAACCTTCGACTAATTTGCCAGGAATTCGAGCAGATCGAACGGTGACTGCGGTATTCCAACTCAACACCATTTTGTACGAACGACACGAGGCGGTTCTATGACTCCCGAGATGAATTCCTTCGGCCAACGGATTGGTCCGGTTGTATCCCATTGGAAAGAACCAGATTGGCCGTTGCAGGACCCGATGCACGGGAACGACTGTGTGCTGGAAGCAATCCATCCCGTTCGACATGCAGACGATCTCTTCGCTTCGAATCGACTAGACGCACAGGGGACGAACTGGACTTACCTCCCCTACGGACCGTTTGACTCTTTGAACGAATTTCGCGACTGGATAGACCAAAACTGTCTTAGTCGTGATCCACTCTTCTTCGCTATCGTAGACTCCCGCACAAACGACGCTGTCGGCGTGGCAAGCTATTTGGATATTAAGCCCGCCAACGGATCGATCGAGATCGGCCACCTCAATTTTTCCCCCAAACTGCAGCGTACTCGTGCGGCCACCGAAGCTATGTTCCTAATGATGTCCCGAGCATTTGATTCGGGCTATCGACGCTTGCAATGGAAGTGCAACGCCCTCAATACTTCTTCTCGATCATCCGCACAACGGCTGGGGCTTTCCTATGAAGGGACTTTTCGTCAAGCGACCGTATCCAAGGGCCGCAACCGCGATACGGCCTGGTACGCGGCGATCGATTCCGAATGGCCCTCGCTTAAATTAGCCTTTCAAACGTGGCTTAACCCAACCAACTTTGATGAGACAGGGCAACAGCGTGTAAGTTTGTCGGAGCTGACGGCTCCGGTATTGAAACAAAGAGGATGAACGCAAGAATGCCCCTCCGAAATGCCGAGGACAATTGCTATATACTGGGTTATCTCACTAACGACTGAACGGGCAAGTCCACAGTCGATCAATAGAAAATTATCTGATCAAAAGCAATTGACAATTCCATGCACTTTTTCGATTTGAAACACAAGGTTACACTTTGAACGACGAGACACAAAGCGTCCCCCTCGGTAGGTTGGTACTTTTGATCTTACTGTTCCTCTTTGCAATTGCATTTGCGGTTGGTTGGATTCGCTCGTTGATTGAAAAGAAGCGAGAAGGAGTTCTCCCGAGTCTCTATCATCTTTTTATCGGATTTGTTACCGATTTTCTCGACACGCTTGGCGTCGGATCATTCGCGACAACCACTTCGCTTTTCCGTCTTGGAAAGGTGGTTGATGATGACAAAATTCCCGGAACCATGAACGTGGGACATACGCTACCCACTATTCTTCAAGCGATTATCTACATCAACATTGTTGAAATCGATCTTTGGACCCTTTGGATACTCATCGTTTCGTCCATAATAGGTTCCTATATCGGCGCGACTTTTGTTAGTCGCTTATCCAAGAAAGGAATTCAATTCGGAATGGGGATCGCGATGCTCATCGCGGTCAGCTTGATCGTTTCCAAATTGTGCGGTTGGATACCCTCGGGAGGCGATTCGTTAGGCCTGAGTGGGACAAGACTTGCCATCGGAGTCGTAGGCAACTTTGTGTTTGGAGCTCTCATGACCATCGGGGTTGGCGCATATGCACCCATCATGATCATGGTTAGCCTGCTGGGGATGAACCAAAAGGCAGCGTTTCCTCTGATGATGGGATCTTGCGCGTTTTTGATGCCGGTAGCCAGTTATCGATTTGTTCGTACTGGCAAGTACGATGCACGAGCGGCATTGGGTTTGACATTGCTTGGCCTACCTGGCGTTGCGATCGCCGCCTGGATCGTCAAAGAGTTGCCCCTTGAATACGTAAGTTGGCTCGTCGTGGTCGTGGTAACCTACACCGCGATTTCCATGCTCTACTCTGCTTCGAAAGGCGATTGCACATAACTCTGAGTTCCATCATCTCGTTCCTCGGGAAAGTCGTCGAAAGCTCGGTACTGAAAACGTATTGCAGTGCGACTCAGAGCTGCAACCTCCCTCAACGTTCAATGGTGTTTCCCGCCGCCACAATCGTGGCAATCGTACAACGAACCCCTAAAAAGCTGCGATGAGACGGTCAAACGCTTGGTCGTCCCATCGGCAACGTTTGCGTTTGCCTCGGATTGTATCTTTGATGGTAGTGTCCCTTTGTAAACGCGACGACTATATTTTCAGCGACGGGCGACTAAAGAGACGGTCCGGCTTAGAGCATTTTCATTTTTCATATAGCCATTCGGAAAACGGGGTCTGGTACCAAAAGTGCAAAGCACCCGATGGGCCGTTCCGGCTTTTGGTACCTGACCCCGTTTTCCAAGCCTACGTCGTTCATGAAAATGCTTTAGAACGATTGAATTTACTGGGTATTTGTAACCTCACCCGCTTGGAGGTCTCGCAGCTTAGAACCAATGAATTGAATTGGTCTTTGTAACCTCTCCCGCTTGCGGGAGAGGTCGCGAGTCTTGCGAGCGGGTCTTCTCCAGCGCCACGGAAAATGCGGCCCTCTCCCGGGCCTGAGAGCCCGACCTCTCCCACGAAGACGTGGGCGAGGTAACCCGTAAGCCGGACGGTCTCTGAAGCCTGGACTCCAGCGCGGATCGCCTTGACCTTCACGGCGACTTCGAGTTACTTGCGATTCAGCGTGTCCGTTTTTTTGCCTTTCGACTTACGCTCGGGCTTCGTCATTTCCTCATCGCCGGTGTCATTGCCACCGCCGACGAACTTTTCTTGCTCGTCCGTGAGACGCCGGTAGATCGGTTCCCCTCCGGCGGTGCGCACGCGCGTGGCCGTTTGCGCGGACCAGTCATTCCAAAGTTTCTCCAAGTTTGCGGCCTGATCGGGTTGGGCTTTCGTGAGATCGTGAAGTTCGGTGCGGTCGGTTGCGAGATTGAACAGCTCCCACGGACGGCCCCAGTCGGAGACGAGCTTCATGTCGCCAGCGATCACGGCGCGATGATCGAAGAGCTGAAAGTAAAGCGTCTCGTGTGACGCACGCTGTTCGCCGAGGAGAATCGGACGAAGGCTCTTGCCAGGCAGTCGTGCGATCTTTTCGCCTGCAAATTCCGAAGGCCACTTGCCGCCGCCGACATCCACGATGGTCGCCATGAGATCAATGATGTGTGCACGCTGATCGGTGATGCCGCCGCGTTGCTTCACCTCGGCGGGCCAGGAAGCGATGCAAGCCGTGGAACTGCCACCATTGAACATATTGCGCTTGTAGTGGCGGAATGGTGTCTCGCTCGCATTTGCCCATCCGAGTCCATAGCCGAGATTCGAGGTGCCATCGAGCAGAGATTCAATTTTTCGAGCAGTGACCTTACCGTGATCATAGGGACTGGCCCCGTTGTCACTGAGAAAGATCACGAGCGTGTTTTCTTCCTCGCCGAGTTCCTTGATCTTCGCCAACACGCGGCCGATGGCCTGATCCATCCGGTCCACCTGCGC
>JANOAI010000550.1:0-2007 GCA_031411055.1 Pirellulaceae bacterium | reverse complement strand
CTTTGCACTTTTGGTACCTGACCCCGTTTTCCGAATGGCTATATGAAAAATCAAAATGCTCTAGAGTGCGAACTCCAAACCTTCTCATGATGCCGAGCTTGTATCCAATTCGAACCGCCGCCCCCTCATCCCCGACCCTTCTCCCCCGAAGACGGGGGCGAAGGGAGTGAGAATCGCTATGGCATTAATAAGTTCTTTGATTTTCTGATTCCTCGCCCTATCCTCACCACTCCCTCACCTCAAAACCATGAAACGCTTCACCCTCACCGCAATCCTTTTTTTCACTTCCGTGTATTCCATGCTCTTTGCTCAAGAGCAAGCAACTCCCGAGCCTCGTTGGTGGAAAGGAAATACCCATACGCATTCTTTGTGGAGCGATGGAAACGATTTTCCCGAGATGATTGCCGAGTGGTACGCCAAGCGCGGCTACAATTTTCTGGCGCTATCCGATCATAATGTGCTCAGCCAAGGAACGCGATGGATGAGCTACGACAAGATCATCGCGCGCGGCGGTGAACAAATCGTCGACAAGTACTTCAAACGATTCGGTAGTGACTGGATTGAAACGCGTGGTGAGAAAGGGACGAAGAAGTATGAGCTTCGCCTCAAACCGTTGGACGAGTATCGCTATCTCGTGGAACAGACTGAAAAATTCATTCTCATTCCCGGTGAAGAGATTACCGACAAATTCGAAGACAAACCGGTTCATATGAACGCCGTCAATTTAGCAGAAGTCATTGAACCATTGGGTGGAAAATCAGTCCGCGAAGTGATGGAAAACAACCTCCGATCTGTCATCGAGCAAGAGAAACGTCTGGGTCGAGAAATGCTGCCGCATCTCAACCATCCCAACTACAAGTATGGAATTAGCTACCAGGATTTAGCCTCAGTCATTTCCGAAAGGTTCTTCGAGGTATTCAATGGACATCCCGGTGTCAATCATTTAGGCGACGACGAACACCCTGGCATTGAGTCCATGTGGGATTTAGCCAATGCCATTCGGCTGACTGTTCTGGATGCACCACCATTGCTGGGAATTGGAACGGACGACAGTCACGAGTATCACGGCAAGCCTGGTTCGCATCCAGGCCGCGGCTGGGTCATGGTACGCTCACGCTTCCTCACTCCCGAACATCTGATTCGAGCTATGAAGGCTGGCGATTTTTATTCATCGAGCGGGGTTACGTTAAAGGATGTCACTTTCAACCAAGAGTCAAAGACTTTGCGCATTGAAGTAGAACCCGATTCGAATGCGAACTACCGCATTGATTTTATCGCGACCTTCAAGGCCACTGCCGACGATATTGCAGCCAATCAAGAAAAAGCCAAAGCCCTTCCACCGAAAGAGAAGACTGGTCAGATCGTCTCGACGAAAGCAGGAACCTCTGCTGAGTATGTACTAACCGGCAACGAACTTTACGTGCGAGCCGTCGTCACCAGCAGCTTGCCACCATCTGACCCCATCTGGGACGACCAGAAGCAACAAGCCTGGACACAACCTGTTGGATACTAGTTCATTTTCAGATTCTTCTTAGATTATCGATCGCGTTGAGTGTGACCGCCGTCAAATGGACATATCAAAAGTTAAATTGCTCTAAAAAAATTTTAGAGCATGTTCATTTTTCATATCGCCATTCGGAAAACGGGGTCAGGTACCAAAAGTGCAACGCACCCGAAGGGCCGTTCCGGCTTTTGGTACCTGACCCCGTTTTCCAAGCCTACGTCGTTCATGAAAATGCTCTAGACTTCAGGTTTTACATTTGTGGTTGATGGTTGGTAATCGATGCTTGATGGGCGACGGTTTCTAGATCGTCCAGGAAAAACAAACAACCGACTGAGATTTTTGACTCCCCTCGCCTATTCTTATGCATTGGTATCTACACAATTTTGCATCGCGTTTTGTCCGCCAAGGCTGGAATCCCGCTGGCTTGCCCAGCGGAAGCTTCGGCTTTTGCCTAATCCCAAGTCCTCCACGAACTTCGCACGGCAGCCGGGTTCGCCTTCAGC
>JANOAI010000549.1:0-14225 GCA_031411055.1 Pirellulaceae bacterium | reverse complement strand
GCCTCAAAACATGTAAACAAAAAGAATTCCCAAAATAGTGGCGACCGCCACTTGCAAACCCAGGACTTCATAGTCGCACTGGTCACCCAAGTCGGCGTGTCCAACTGGTGCGAGTTGGCTGGCCGGAACAAATCCATTCGGCTTGTACAACTTACGCAGCCAGCGAAATCATTGAAATACAGTCAGTCGCTATGACCTCGCGCTGTTCGTGCTGACTCACAAACGACGTCCGAATTCCCGCGACCGAAGCGATCTTCCGAAACGGATTTCGGCACTCACTGCGGCGGCCTGAAATCTCGCTCGGAGCGAAATCAAGTGATAATAGCGTCGATCCTTGCTAACGCCTCGACCAATTCGACCGAAGCAGATTATTGCCGTTAACTCTTTCACTCATTGCTATTTCGCATCGGCGATGGTTGGTGAAGGTTCGCCATTGGCCGCAGCCTTGAAATTATCCAGTTTCATTTGCCACTCGGCTGCTTTGGCGTCATAGCCTTTGTCCGGTTCGGTGGCGTGCCAGTCGGTATAGAGTTGCATTAGGCGTTCGAGCGCCTCGGGAAGGCGGACTTTACTCAGCTGCTGGATCGTCGTTTCGCGCTGTTTCAGCCCCTCGAAGCCGACCAGTAGCAGCGGTTCGGATTCGGCGTACTTCTTTTGGCCCAGCAGCGATCCGCCGAGCATCGACTTCGTGTTGAATGTTCGCCAGTCGTCGGGCTCCACCTTCTCGCGGATGGTCAGCGCCTCGCGGATCAGTGGCTCGACCTCCTCCCACGCTTTTAGCGTGAGCAGCGTCTGGCTAACCGTTGCCAGTTGCCCGGCCAGTTTGGGGCTGTCGTTGGGCAGCGTAGCGCGGCTCAATTCGAGCGATTCTTTGAGCAACGGAAAAGCCTCGCTAGTATTGCCCTGCTTGGCGTAGAGGGCGGCGAGGTTGTTCAGGCCGTCGGCGATGGTCGGGTGCCAGGGGGGGAAAGCCGCGCGGCGGATCGACAGCGCTTCGCGCGTGAGCGGCTCGGCCTCAGCGAGCTTGTTCTGGGCCTGCAGGAGCAACGCGAGGTTATCCAAGCTGGGGACGATGTCCGAGTGCCCGTCAGGGAGGACCGCGCGGTGGATCGACAGCACTTCGCGCATGAGCGGCTCGGCCTCGGCGAGCTTGTTCTGGTCCTGTAGGAGAAATGCGAGGTTGATAAGGCTGGTGGCGATGGTTGGGTGGCCGGCGGGGACAGCCGCGCGTCGGATCTCCAGCGCTTCGCGAGCGAACGGCTCGGCCTCGGCGAGCTTTTTCTGGGCTTTCAGGAGGTTCGCGAGGTTGTCCAGGCCAGCGTAGATGTCCGGGTGCCCGGCGGGGAAAGCCGTGCGGCGGATTTCCAGCGCCTCGCGAGCGAGTGGCTCGGCCTCGGCGAGCCTGTCCTGGGACTGGAGGAGCTGCGAGAGGTTATTCAGGCCAGCGCCGATTTCCGGGTGCCCGCCGGGTAGGGCCTCGCGGAAGATCTCCACCGTTTCGCGGAAGAGCGGCTCGGCCGCAGCGAGTTTGTTCTGGTCCTTTAGGAGCACCGCGAGGTTGTTTAGACCGATGGCGATCAGCGGGTGCGCGGGGGGGTGGGCCGCGCGGCGGATCTCCAGTGCCTCGCGATAGAGTAGCTCGGCCTCGGCGAGTTTGTTCTGATCCTGCAGGAATTTCGCGAGGTTGTTCAGGCCGTAGGCGATGTCCGGGTGCCCGGCGGGGAGGGATGCACGCAAGATCTTCAGCGCTTCGCGCATGAGCGGCTCGGCCTCGGCGAGCTTGTTCTGGGCCTGCAGGAGCAACGCGAGGTTGTTCAGCCTGGCGGCGATCTTCGGGTGCCCACTGGGGAGGGATGCACGGTCGATCTCAACCGCTTCGCGCAACAGCGGCTCGGCCTCGGCGAGCTTGTTCTGGGCCTTCAGGAGCACCGCGAGGTTGTTCAGGCCGAGGGCGATGTTTCGGTGCTCAGCGGGGTGGGCCGCGCGCCAGATCTCCACCGCTTCGCGAGCGAGCGGCTCGGCGTCGGCGAGCTTGTTCTGGGCCTTTAGGATCGCAGCGAGGTTGCTCAGGCCCTCGGCGATGTCCGGGTCCCCGGCGGGGAGGGCAGCGCGGCGGATTACCAGCGCTTCGCGCAAGTGCAGCTCGGCTTCGGCGAGTTTGTTCTTGTCCTGCAGGAGCACGGCGAGGTTGTTCAGGCCCTCGGCGATGTCCGGGTCCCCGGCAGGGCGGGCAGCGCGGCGGATTTCCAGCGATTTCCGCAGGTTCCGCTCGGCGTTGTCATAACGGGCCAACGCAAGGAGCGTGCTGCCGATGGTGTTGCGGACGTTCGCCTCCACCAGCGGCTGGTCCTTGAGGTTGCCCTCGTCGAGCACCCTCACCGCCGCCTCCAGCACCTGTACCACCGTCACCGCGTCCTTCATCGGTTCCTTCGTCACCGGGTCCTTGGGCAGTTGGTTCGGATCGACCGCCGCCAGCATGTCGGTTTGGAACTTGGCCACAGCCTCAGCGATCTTGGCCTGCTTCTTGGCTTCCGCTTCTTGTGCCTTGGCTCCGGCTGCCTGCTTGATCGCCTCGGCCTCCTGTTCTTGCGCTTTGGTCTGCTGCGCAACGGCTTCGGCTCGCGCGGCCACGGCCGCTCGCTCGTTGTCCTCAGCCTTCGTCCGCTGGATCGCCTCCGCGGCTCGTGAATGCTCGGCGCGATACCATTGCCAACTGGTGCCGGCCATCCCCGCCGTGAGTGCCAACAGAACTAGGCTCGCGGCGATCACTTTCCCCTTATTCCGCCGGACAAACTTCTGCAACCGGTAAGTAGTGCTAGGGGGTGCTGCCGTAACCGGCTCTCCCGACAAGTAACGTAGCACGTCGGCCGCGAAGCCGTTCGCAGTCTCATACCGCCGAGTGCGGTCCTTTTCTAACGCCTTCATCACGATCCAGTCCAGCTCGCCACGCACCAGCTTGGTCAACCGCGCGGGTTCCGTATGCCGGCCGGCAGCCACCGATGGCAACGTCGCGGCCGAGCTCAGCCGCAGACTCGGGCGTGGCGGATCTTCCTCCCGGATCATTCGCCGCATTTCGTCCCAGGCCACTTGCTTGAAGCGTTTTTTTTCTAGCGGCGTGCTCCCGGTTAAAAGTTCGTAGAGCAGCACACCCAGGGAATAAATATCTGAGCGAGTGTCGATATCGATGTTGTTGAGCTGCGATTGTTCGGGCGACATGTACAAAGGCGTGCCGAGCACCTGATCGTGCGCCGTGTGCAGAGTGTTCTCTGTTAGCGTTTGGTGGATCGCCTTGGCTAGACCAAAGTCGATGACCTTGGGAACTGGTTTGTCGTCGTAAGGGGCGACAAGAATATTTGAAGGTTTCAAATCGCGATGGATGATCCCCTTTTGATGCGCGTGCTGCACTGCCTGGCAGACCTGGGCGAACAACTGCAGGCGGTCGGGTACGCTTAGCTGGTGTGAGTCACAGTATTCGGTGATCGAAATACCCTTGACGTATTCCATCACGAAGTACGGTCGACCTTGTTCAGTCAGACCGCCATCGAGCACCTTGGCGATGTTGGGGTGATCCATCACGGCCAGCGCCTGTCGTTCCGCTTCGAAGCGAGCCAAGACGCTTTTAGAATCCATCCCGGCCTTGATCAGCTTCAGGGCAACCTTGCGTTTGACTGGCTGGGATTGCTCGGCGACCCACACCGTTCCCATACCCCCTTCGCCGATCGCTTCCAGCAGTTTGTAGCGGCCGGCGATGATCGTCCCGGGTACTGCCTCGCTAGCAACAAGGAGTGTCGCATCCTGCCGTTGATCTTCGAGTTTGCGATCCGCTTGTCTCGGCAGAAGGCCTAACGATTCGTCATGAGCCCGCAATAGGGCGTCGACCTGCTCTCGCAATTCTGCATTTTGCCCGCAGGCCGCAATCAGAAACGCTACGCGGGGATCGCCAGTAAGTTTGATCGCCGCCGCAAATATGTCGTGTTCAGTCATCAGTCACCTCAGTCACTCAACAGGAAAAACACTTCACTCACTTCACAGTGCGAGAATTCCGGATCAAAACCGGGAAGATCTTTCAAAAATCTTCACTTAACGCGATTCTGCGGTGTTTGTCCCCACTCCCGCTTCAACCAAGCTCGGGCAAAGCTCCAGTCCGATTCGGCCGTATCCGCTGATAGGTTCATGACTTCCGCGATCTCGACAAACGTAAGTCCTAAAAATAATCGCATTTTCGCAACTTTGACTTGACGAGGATACTTTGTCCCGAGGTGGTCCAGCAAATCGTGGATGATGATGGTTTGTTCGGCTTCACCGTCTGCAACAGGAAATTCTTTGAGTTCGGGGACTCGCTGCCACTCACCTCCATGCCGAACCGCTAACTTGCGCCGTGCCTGATCGACCAGAATTCTACGCATCGCTTCGGCCGCAGCTGCAAAGAAGTGGCCGCGGCTGTTCCAAGCCAGTTCATCGGGCGTGGACTCACTCAACTCACGCTGGGGTCTCGCCATCAACCGCAGGTAAGCTTCATGCACCAGTGCCGTGGCCTGAAGCGTCTGCCCCGGAGTCTCCTGGGCCAACTTGGCCGCTGCAAGCTTCCGCAATTCGTCATACACGAGTGGCAACAACTGCTCAGCAGCCGACGGATCACCGGATTCTATTTCCGAGAGTATGCGGGTGACGTCAGACATGGTGTTGAGCTAACAGAAAAGCGTATGGAACTACACAATTGTAGCAAGACATCCGCGTGTAGGCTGAAGTCAGTTTCAAAGGCGCTCCAGCCTCAACGGTTAGCTACGATAGGGGAAATGTGCCGACGAACCAGCTCATTTACCAAAATCGGTTCACACAACGCGAGCACATCGAGCGATTCCTTTGTGCTTTCCGTTGTATCGACCACAGCGTCGGAGCAGTGCTAAAAATGGCCTGCTAATTCGCTCCGGTCACCCAAGTCGGTGTGTCAAACCGGTGCGAGTTAGTTATCGAGAAGAAACCGCTTCGGTTTGACTCCAAGTTTGATTGGCAGAATGGAGATGCTACAATCGAACGATGGGAGAAACGCAATGATCAAAGAGTTTGCGTACTGGATCTTCAACGACGATGGGTCTATGTGCTAACGATTCGTCCTGTTGAACGGTTGTCGCTTATCAAGACAAAGGTTTCTTCGGCAACTCGCGTTGTTATGGAACATCATAACGCAAAGTCGTCTTTCGGGACTGAATGGCAGCACCTCCAATAAAGGTGGTTTCCAAGGCACGGCACTAGCGCATTTTACCAGAATCTTCTTGGAAATCGGCCGCTCCGTAGCTCAAGTCGTAAAACTGATTAAACGCCAAATTCGTGATGAAGGAGCAAGATCGGTGCCTAAGAACCAACTACGGGTGAATGAAAATAACGAGCAAGAGGAACAAACCGGGGCCACCCTCGTCGTCATGCAGGATTTACTGGATAGCCTACAGCGCGGAGAGAATGTCCAAGCGGTTAAAGATCAGCTCATTTCGCTTGCATACCTGCGTCTTCAGCAACTAGCTCACCGCATGCTATACGCCTACGATCGTCAAAAACTGGACGAAGAGACCAATGGCTTGGTTGCCGAAGCCTACTTGCGTCTCAATCGTTCGCTCGATGATCTGAAGCCAGAGACCGTTCGCCAGTTTTTCGGTTTAGCCGCCTTGCAAATGCGTCGCCATCTTTTGGATAAACTGCGAGCCATCCATGGTCGCGGCGAATTTAAGCGTCCCAAGATAACATCGCTGACACCCGATTCTCCAGATGGTTTAGCCTTTCAAGTGGGGGTCGTAGATGCCGGGAACGCCTTCGATGGGACAGCCATTGACGTACTGGAATCACTCGACAAACTCGATGAACGCCAGCGAGAATGTTTGGTATTGCAGCACTGGTACGGACTCACTCACCAAGAGATTGCCAACCTGATGGGAGTCAGTACGAAGACCGTTCAGCGAATGACCAACCTAGCATTTATACAGCTCAATGAATTGCTGAACAGTTACAATCCCAAGGAAAGTGAAGCGAAAACCGAGGGCTCGTTAACGATAGAGCGTCCGAAGGATGCGATTAGGGACGTCGACTAGCACGATTACGCAATTTGTTCATCTTTGACCTCTTTACTAGAAGTGACACTAACTTTCACTCGGAATGGCTCCACATGTATTCGAAAGCGGATACTAAGGGACTCAGTGGACAAACAACTCAGCAACATTCGCTTTTCTATTTCTTCCCGACTTTGCAAACCAAACGGAATTGACTCAGTTCGATAGCGCCTTGCGAATGTTCATCCAGATTTCGGCTATGATAACTCCAGGGATAACTTTGCTGTCCCATCGCACTTTGTGAACAAGCGGACGATTACCGGTGGCGACCAGGGCATTCCGAGCAATGTCATTTTGCTGAAACTTGGCCGTACAAGCTCGCTTCATGAGCTGCCAGTGATCCCAGGTTCCAACTGCGATCGTGGCGTCTCCATACGGCAAAGTCGCTCCGTATTTTGGTATCGATTCGTCAGATTTGATTCTCGCACCGGGAAGAGCCGCGATTCGGCGACGCTCTTCTGGATCGGTTGCCTTTAATCCCTGCCAAAAAGCCTCGACGGACTGGTAGTACAACTCGTCGAGCACAAAGGGTGTGTCGGCAAAGTTAGAAATTGTCCTGATACCTTCATCAGGATGTCGGCTGGTGACATTGATCGGTTCGCGGCAAACGTCTTGGTATTGGCCCAATTGTTTAAGCGATAGACCAGGCCCTAAGTTGTCGTCCAAAGCCAATAATTGCCCACTGGCTTTGTGTTTCCAAGAAGCGAGTTGCTCGGCTTCTTTCGTATTCTCAGGTACAAGCACCAACCGTTCGCTTGCGAAAATCGTCTTCATAACTGCCTTTCGATTGATGGATTGCGATTCGAATAGGAAAATAGCGACAGATTTTTTTCCAAGTGGACACTGTCCAGTACAGCGAACGGGTGCCGCTTTCTGTTGTATTGGGCTGAGTTTTTCATCAGCCATACAGTCAAAACACTGAGAGGAAAGCGTTATGAAAAACTCCAATGCGATCAACAAACAAACGTCGGCTCGAATGGTAGCGTCACTCGTCTTAATGCCACTTCTGCTGCCATTGTTGCCGATTGTGGTTCTCTCGTGGATCTGCTTCCTGCTTCATCCAGTGCCTGCGGGAGCTCAAGAATGAAACCTTTATCACAAAGCATGCAGGCAGAATCGGACAACAATAGGAAGCAACCGGCGACTTCTAGCGCCGTTCCCTTCGTTGAACCGATTGAACCTTGGGACGCAGAGAATGACGAAACGGCCGGTCGCTCTCTTGTGCATCCGCCCAACCCGGTCATGCTGGATGGAATCGAGAAAAAGAGGTTTTGCCGTTCTCTAGCGAATCGTTGCTTGATGTTCTTAGTTCGAGTTGGTCAAACCTTGACAGTAAAACCACGAAGCCTATTCGGTCGTCCGCGCGGTTCAAGTAAGTAGCTGTCAATGGAAACGACCCATTTGACAGGGCCGCTTTGTGTTGAAGTCCCGGCTTTAGCCGCTCGTGGCGTGTTCGACCTCAAAAACGCCTAAAGGCTGTACTCCAGCGTGGTTATGCTGATTGTAAAGACCAAGGTGGCGCTGACCAGCTAAGCTACACTGACGCTGGAAAATAAAATGAGTCACACGATGTCCACGGATCGAACGCGATGCCGCTCTAAGTAACGTGAGCCGTTTTTATCTGAACCGAGAAACAACAAATTATCTACAAAAAGGGAACCGTCATGCCACTTAGTAAGCTATCGCTCCGAATTCTTTTGGCAACAGGACTTCTTGTCAACGCCTGGTTTGCCCAACAGCCTTGTTATTCCCAAGTCGCTTCGCCTGCTCTAGTGGAGGAGCCAGCGATATCCAGCGAACCGCAGAGCTCTCAGGTTTCTATTGACGACGTCCCTCTTTTGCTTTTGATGGTTGAAGCGAAAGATGCGTACGACAAAAAGAATTTTTCGAGGGTCGCAAAGCTTATCGAGAAAGCAATCGTGAATTCGGAATCGGAGGACGAGACACGAAACATGAAAACACTTCTTGCAATCACACTCGTGAGCAACCAAGAACACCTGGATGCGCTGCACGTCTTGAATGATCTGATCAAATCGAAGCCAGATCCAAACCTACTGCTCGTACGATCAACTGCTCTGTATCAAGCCGGTTGGCGAGGCGCCGCCTTAGATGAATTGCGCGTCAATCAACGACTCAATCCGAATGATCAACAGCTACGCAAAGTACTTGCCGAGGCATTGCTTTCCTCGCCAATTTCAACCGGAATTGAGGCAGCGGAGGCTCTCACGTCACTCATGCCACTCGAAGAACAAATCGCTGATGATCCGCGAATTGCTGGAGCGATTGCAATGGCGGCAGCAGGCGCGGAAAATTTTGAACTCGCCGTCAAAATGCAGAAAGCGTATCTCGAATTGATGGACTCAAAGCAACGGCAGAAAGAATTCGAAACGCTGAAAAAATACGAGGCAAAGCAGTCCACGCCTATGACGCCGTTTCCCACCTTGGATCCGGCGAAGCTACTGAACAACAAAATGCTTGCGAACAACGCGCACCAATCCATGGTTATGGTCCGCCTGAAGCGTGAAGTACAGTTCACTGAGGCGGTGTCTGGAAAAAATGCAGGAACCGCCTCCGAGAAGCGTACTCATGATGGAACGGTCGTAAGCTCGATGGGAACTATTCTTGTCAGCAGCAACACGGTGCGGATGCCGCGATTCAACGACTATTTCCATGGCGATGGTTCCGCAAAGTTGTTGTCGGAGCAGATCGAGGTGTTTACGATGCCGGACGATTCTGGCAAAAGCGTATCCCTTGGGCTGGCGAAAGTGCAAGGAATCGACGAACCAAGTGGCTTAGCAATCCTAGAGATTGTCCACGAAAAGCAATTCGAGAATGTGAAGTATGACGAACTGAAGGCGATTCAATTCATGCCCGAGTATCGATTGCTTCACCCGAACACCCAGACCCATCTCGCAAAGCTCTTCGAATACTCGGTTGAAAACGGAAGCAAGACAAATAAACCATCGCTCCGCGAAGTCACAGCCGATTTATCGCAGTATTCTGCTTATCACGACCGGACCATTGAAGGACCGACGATGGCAAAGCTGCCAACAATTCTAGGCAGCCAAAACTTGGTCGGAGCGCCTGTCTTCAACCAGTTGGGCGAATGTGTCGGTATTACTCATGAAATCGGTTTTGACGATGCACCGCGAAAAGTCATCATTCCCGCGGCTGTTTGCACACGAGTCGCCGCCAAGTTAATGGCCAACGGCGTAGTCCACCGAGCTTCACTTCCGTACGTTGTCAGTGGCATAATGACCGGAGTTCGCGAACCGCTGATGGGGATGCAAGTTAAGAAAGTTACCACGAAAGATCCGATTTTCGAATTGAGCGAGGGCTTAACGATCGTGGGAATTGACGGGATTGCCACACCAACGTTGACCGAGTGGTTGATGGTTTTGGAACGCGCCTATGCCTTGGATTTGAAAACTTTGGTACTCGAAATATACGATCCCGCGACTCAAGGGGCATCCTGCCTGAAGATTCCGGTCGGGCCGTAAGGCGATAAAAATAAAATAACGGCGACGCGATTGTCCGGTTTCCGCAGTCCCGGCCGGTCATTAAATTGTGGCGAGACACTGACGGTTGTTGCTGAACCGAGAGCGCTCGATCGAGATAAACAGAACGTCACGATTCAGGACTATGATTATGAAAAACGCATGGAGATTTTTTTGCAAGATACTGGGCGTTTGCGCAGTCATCTATGTTCTCTGCCTTATTCGAGAGCTAGCGTTACGACCTGACTTGAGGCCGGCAATTCGCTCACTCGGCGAGTCCATCAGCGGATTGTACCCGGAACAGAAATCGAGCACGGTCGAGAGCAAAGATAACGCCGAGCGCAACGAACGATTGATCTACGAAATTTCGCAGACACCAAGGAACTGATCATCATGGAACGGATCGAGATACTGCTTGACCTTCTCGATCGTTGGGACGAGATCGACGATTCGCTTCGCGTCTCGCCCGATGTGTTTTGTAAAGAGCTTCCCGAACTAATCGATGATTTTCGAAAGGTTTTGCAACAACGGAAGGCGCTGACTGCGATCTTAAACGGTCAGGACTCGCCAGCGCTGAATCCAAACTCGATGATCGAACGCTTGCAATCGGGCCGATTCCCGGTCGTGAAATTTCATGACAAAGGCGGACTCGGTTGGGTCTACATTGCACGTGACCGTGAACTAGGTCGCACGGTGGCGCTCAAGTGTTTGCAACCCGATCCTTCCACCGATCCAGCCGCGCGTCAGCGGTTTGTCCGTGAAGCCGAGATCACTGCTCGGCTAGAGCATCCTGGCATCGTACCGATCTATGGATTGGGAAGTTATGGAGTTGGCGATTCGGCAACGGCGGAATCTCCGAGTTACGCGATGCGATTTGTTCAGGGCGACACGCTTCGTGACACAATTCGCGAACTGCACAACGGCACAGAAAAAATCGATTGGCGATCGATCGAAGGCACTCGCATTCTCCGTTCGTTTGTTACAGTTTGCGACACGGTCGCGTTTGCACACAGTCGGCACGTCATTCATCGCGATCTCAAATCTGCGAACATCATGCTTGGTGCCTATGGTGAGACGCTCGTCCTTGATTGGGGGCTGGCCAAATTACAAGACGAAACATCCGACACTTCAATTGCGCAGGAGCCGCCACGAGGCATGGCATTGGATTGCAACGACACGCAAACCGGCGCGACGCTTGGCACCGTTGGCTTTATGAGTCCGGAGCAAGCGAGAGGTGACTGGGACAAAGTCGATGCTGCGTCGGATATCTTCGCTCTAGGTGCGATTTTGTATGAAATCGTAACCAATCAATGTCCATACTCCGGCAACGATGCATTGGCGGCTGCCAAGTCATGTACATTTTCGCCCCCACAATCAGTCAAGCCGCAGCTACCCAAACCACTAGCGGCCACTTGCTTGAAAGCGATGCAACCTGCTCCCTTGGACCGCTATGCAAGTGCTGTCGAATTGAAAACGGATATCGAGCGTTACTTGGCTGACGAACCGGTGTCTTCTCGGCAGGAATCGATTGTTGAAAAATCACAGCGACTATTTCGAAAGCACCGAGCGATCGCACAGATGGCAGCGCTGATGGCAATAGCAACGATCATCTTGCTTTCATCGTTTCTTATGGTTGTCTCTAAGAAGAATAGCGAACTTGAATCGGCCAATCTGCGCGAAGAGACCGCCAAGGACGACGCGATCAGACAACGCGATCGCGTTCAATCCGAGCTGATAAGGAGCGTTCGGGAGAATTACGCGGCTAATATGGCACAAGTATCTCAAGCGATAACTGATCGTCAGCCCGAACGGTTGAGAGATCTGCTGAACAAGGCAAGACCACGATTCGGTTCGCCCATCGATCCGCGAGGTATCGAATGGTGGATGAGTTGGGAAAAAGCGTTTGGCGGATGCCATCCCATTCCAATCGATGGCAACCACGTGACCGGAATGCGACTCATTGGTCGAGGCGAAAAAATCTTAGCAAGAACTGATGACCAGCGTCTTGTAATCGTCAATACTCAAAACGGTTTAGAACAATTTAGTGTCCAAACCAAATCCCCTTCGCTAGACATTTGGAACGATCGGCCAAGGGATTTGCCATGTTCTACCGATGGCTCAACGTTAGCGATTCACGAAGATGACAAGATAAGAATCTACTCATTCAAAGACGCTCGATACGAACAAACAAACACGTTGCAAAATGATAGGCGTGTATTCACCACTTCGCTTTCGCAAGATGGCCGGATATTGGCAACGGGAGATGGTCAAGGCATCGTTCGCGTCTGGAATCTCGCCAATAACGAAAATCGGCAGTTTGATATCGGCCAAGGCAAACCGATTGTGAGGTCGCAACTTTCTCCCAATGGTAGCTTTCTCGGCTATTTCAAGTACTCAGCCGCAGGAAGCTTACCCACCGTGCTCAATCTCGAAACGGGGATATCGACCTCGGTACCAATCGAATTGCAGTCGGAATTTAGCGAAATCGCGTTTGGTCAATACGACACGCTATTGGCATGGAACAGTAACCACGTGGTTACGTTTGCAATCCAGTTCAATGGCCAATCGCTTGTAGAACTCTGGGAAACGGATCTCACGAACATTTTTGAGTTTGACATACTGCGTGAATCAAGTCGATCGATACGCGAGTGGATTGTCTTATCGCCAGAGCACGCGGAAGATGATCCGAAGATCATTGTCGAACAAATTCACTCCGGTGACTTCGTTGGTTTGATCCGAGCGACGAAGCTGGCGGTGATGCTGCCGAAGATCGCGTTCCAATCGGAAGCAGATTATCGCAAAGTCGGTTTTCGCGTGTTCTACCGCGAACCAGTTAAGAAGCTCTCTGGAAATGCGGTTTTCGACAATTACTCGAAGCGACCACTCGCAATTACTGAGTTCAGCCTTCCAAACTTGGAAGCCGTCGTCGATTTTTCCCTTGACGGCGAGACCGCATTGATTCGAAGTGGCGATGGACAGTACTCAACACTTTCAAGTCGTGCCTGGTCCTGGGAATGCATTGATCGATTTGATACTTCTAGTCCGATTGCGGATCTGGCTTGGACAAAGTCAGAATCTCTTATCTCGTCGCGTCGACCCGCTCTTGTATATCCGAGCGATGCAGCGGAATACGATCAGTGTGAAACACCTTTTGACCAAAGCGACAGTACTGCACATCGGAAAACGACCTGGCTGCCAAGTTCCATGTATTCCAACGATCTGTCGGTCTTAGCAAACTATCAGGAAAACCAAATCAACGTACGGTTTGACGTCGATTTTTCGCAGACGCAATCATATCAATTTGCGTCGAAGGCCAATTCTTTTCCTAACGACACTATTATGGTACGTGTATTTCCTTGGTCTCGGCCATTGGTTGATGCGATCGCGGGTGAATTTGCCGAAGATACATTGAACTTGCGACTTCCCTTCGACGGTCCGTCAACGCAAGAACAGCCACCACTTTCTCTCCCGTGGATTTTATGTGTACCCAACGACGAACGTAAGAAGCAGGCCGACCAATATGATGACAAAAAAAGGTTCTCGATCGTTGACTATGAGCTGTCTAAGGTCGTTCACGTACTGGATATGCCAAATTCGAGAATCGCCGCAGTTGCATTGAGCGACAACGGAAGAGGAATTGGAATCGTCAGCGACAATTCGATTGGTGCCAGGAACTCGAAAAATCGATTGTCGCAACTTCATACTTGGAAAGTTTCCAGTGACCGCATGATCGCCAAACTACCTGTAGTTGAATTCGAAGGCGACGCAAGATGTTTGACATTCAATCCAACGTGCACGCAGGTTGCTGTGGGGGCATTGGATGGAAAAATTGCGGTGATCGATTTGGGTTCCGGAAATGAGATCACAAGCTCGAATGCGCATGAAGGGCTGGTTCGAGCGTTGAAATTTTCACCTGATGGTAATCGGCTCATCACTGCTGGCAAAGACAATATCATTCGGTTCTTCTCAACACTTGATTGGCAAGAAGTGATGAAGTGGAGCTGTGAATCGACTCCTACGAGCCTTGCGATTGACCACGCCGGACGAAAACTAGCGATCGGAGATGATTTAGGACACATCGAGATTGTCGCCGCTTCGAATGAACTCGATGTTGTTAACATGGCAGCACTATGGCTGAAGCAAGAAAGTACTGCGGCCGCAGGTGAGGATGCAATTCTTCGTGAATTGTGGGCGGAATTTGTGACGAGCCATGGTCGACCGGAAAACGAAATCCAATCGGGCTTGGAAGCTTTAGAATCGCTGCGAGGAAAAGTCCACAAACTCAGCTTCGATGAATTGAGGCAGCGGTTCCTAACCGCACTGCCGACCTCCGTCGGAGCGCTTGGTATCTCTAAATGAATACTATGTCTTCGAGCGAATAGTTGGGCGCAGACACTAAAGTAGCGTATTCATCAGGAGAGTGAATCTATCTGCGTGACGAAGTCACGGCCTCTCAAAAATCTTCTCAGTTGCATCGTGTTTGCCGCTTGAGGCGAGAAATTTCCGTTTTCCTAAAGAATCCATGTAAGTCCCTGGGTTTGGGGTGGGAGCCGTTTGAATAAAATCTGGCGACTCAGACCCGAGATGCTGACTCGCGAAAGTCAGTCTCAATTTCCAACCCCAAACCCAA
>JANOAI010000548.1:0-5684 GCA_031411055.1 Pirellulaceae bacterium | reverse complement strand
ACCAAGCGTTTGACCGTCTCATCGCAGCTTTTTAAGGGTTCGTTGTGCGATTGCCCTGAGCCAGAAGCAAGCCATTTCTGCCCATATTCGTTCAAGGGTGGATGAGGGGACTCGAACCCCCGACATTCGGAATCACAATCCGACGCTCTAACCAACTGAGCTACAACCACCGTCTGTTTTAAATTTCGCTTTTAGATGATCTAAAACCAAAAGCCTGAAATCCGATCTGATGCATCGGACTCGAATTTAGCCCGAGGATCCGAAAAAAACTATCCGGGCTAGACCTTCGATTTCGTCTCACAGTTTTAGCGATCAAATGCTCAATCGTCAACGGAAAGTCTTTTTTTGAGTATGACCAGCCGCCTAGCTCACTCGACCAGCCAGACCTCTCCCATAACGAGGTCGTGCAGCTTTGAACGAATGAATCGACTTGGTATTTGTAACCTCTCCCGCTTGCGGGAGAGGTCGGACGCGGTAGCGGCCGGGAGAGGTGACAGGTGCGCTTAGCAAGCTTTATTTTTCATGCTGGACGGAATTTAAAGGGCAGCTTTCAGGGCGTCGACTTTGTCGAGTGACTCCCAGGTAAGGTCCGGATCGCTCTTGCCGAAGTGTCCGTAGTTGGTGCTCTTGCTGTAAATCGGACGCAAGAGATTGAGCTGCGAGACAATTTTGGCCGGCTGGAAGTTGAAAACTTTTTGGACGGCTGCCAAAATCTCCGCGTCGGATTTCACGCCAGTATTGAAAGTATCGACATGAACGCTTACCGGATGAGGGTGGCCAATCGCGTAGGCAAACTGCAATTCGCAGCGACTGGCCAAACCGGCAGCCACAATCGTCTTAGCAACCCAACGCCCCATATATGCGGCACTGCGGTCGACTTTGCTCGGGTCCTTGCCAGAGAAAGCTCCACCACCATGTCGCCCCATTCCGCCGTAGGTATCGACGATAATCTTTCGGCCTGTTAGCCCACTGTCTCCTTGAGGACCACCAACGACAAACTTTCCGGTCGGATTGATGAGGTAGGTCGTATCCTTAGTGAGCATGTTTTTATCAAGAACTTTCTTGATAACTTCTTCGATGCAAAATTCGCGAATTTCGCTGTGCTTGACCCCTTCGGCATGCTGTGTCGAAATAACCACGTTGACGATCCGAGTCGGCTTGTTGTCGACATACTCAACCGAGACTTGGCTCTTGGCATCGGGACGTAGCCACAGCGCCATTTTGGTCTCTTTTCGAATGCGAGTCAGTTCACGGCCCAATCGGTGGGCATACATGATCGGAGCGGGCATCAACTCCTGCGTTTCGTTGCTGGCGTAACCGAACATAATGCCCTGGTCACCCGCGCCTTGCTCCGCTGAATCCTTGCCTTCTACCTTTTTTTCATCGACCCCTTGTGAAATGTCAGGGCTTTGCGTCGTCAGGTAGTTGTTGATGAATATTTTGTCGGCATGAAACATATCGTCGTCGTTGATATAGCCGATTCCCCGAACAGCGTCGCGAATGGTCTTGTCGATATTGATAACTTCGCCAATCGACTTCATGCCGATGGCCGGAATCGTGATTTCTCCCCCGACCACCACGACATTGCTTTTCACGAAAGTTTCGCAAGCGACTCGGCTTTTTGCGTCAATCGTTAAACAAGCATCGAGAATTGCATCGGAAATCGTGTCAGCGACCTTATCGGGGTGACCTTCGCCAACGGATTCACTGCTGAACAAATAATTACCTGAACTCACAAATCGGTCCTCGACTCAAAAAACAAACGAACTTTGAAGCGGTAGAGTTTAGTTGCCAGTACGGCTTTTTAGAAGGGTCGAAATGTAGCCGCTGCCCTAAAACTCTCGCCGCTCCAACTTAGGGGGCGGGTTTGGTGAGTCGGGACTAGGTTTGGCTTCCACTTCTTTGCCGAAAAACTTGAAAGGGTTGGTGAAAAGGTCGAAATTCAAGGGAGGGAGCGGCGAAGTCTCGTCGCCTGATCTCTCGACTGGTGTCGGAAGCTTTTGCAGCCGTAGCTTGCCGATCAGCACGAGTTTGCGGGGCAATTGCGTTAAATGTACTTCCCCGCCTCGCAACCAACCCAACCAGGGAGCACGATAGTCGGGGGGCGGAAAGGCCTGGTGCGGGTTGGTAAGCAAGCCCATCGTTGCCGAGTTCCCGTCACTTTGATTTTTTTTAGCCAGACCCGATCTACTCTCATGAACGCCCTCCCAGGCTGTACTGACCCAATAGACCGGATCGGCAGCCAACTGGTACTCACCACCCAAAGAACACTGCAAACGACCGTCGAGCAAACGTTCCGCGATAGCCTTTGATTGTTCGACGCGGACGTGAAACTGAGATTGAATGGTATCCATCAATAATGCGTTTCCACGCGAGGCATGCAAAGCGCGGCGATACCAAAAAGTATTCACCCAGCTAGCGAGTTGGCTATTTTCTAAATCACCCAACGTCACTCGTACTTGAGCCGGGTCTTCGGCTGGTATCGGCCGTAGATGGATCATGCAATTTTCCAGTATCGCTCGATCAAACGAAAGGACACTGAAGCCACCAGCTTGCCATCGCCATGCACCGATCAAGAGTTTTGAAAAGCCAAAGGCATCAGGAGGTCCGCCCCCCAAGCCGAAGGGGAGCCGATCCAAGTATCCTGGCAATGGCCACGCGCCTAGGTAAGCAGGCATTTGCTGAAGCATGCGAAGCGTCTCTAGCAATTTTCGACTGTCGCCCGGCGGCGGTGGGAGCATGTCTTTAACTCCAAGAAACACCACATGGTCCGGCGTTACATTGCGACCGAGGAGACTCTTCCCTGAAAGATGGGCTTGAACACTCATCATGTCATCTTTCGCCATCTGAATTTGCGTTTGAATTGGCGGTGCGAGAAACAGCGAAAGCCAGCCATACTTCTCTTTCACAAAAGGGGCAACGTAACCTTCGACTGCAACTTGCTCGACATCTTCTTGATTCGGATCCGCAAACCTTCGAACGCCGATCACCAACGGTTCCGTCTGCGGCCAAGACTGCGAATAGAAGTTTGCTAAGTCGGCATAGTTCGCCGCTTCCGCTGGACTACAATCCACGACCGGAACGTCGGGAATCGGTAGCATGCTACTCCGACTACCGCGCCGCGAATCAATCCAGCGTTCTCCGTCGCGAATCGGTTGACTATCATCCATCGTTTCGAGAAACCAAGGCGGAAGAAATTTATCATCGATCAAATTTTGCAGCGACTTACCTCCCTCGCCTTCCGCAGCTGCACTCAAGCTCGCCATATCCGCAAGCTGAATTCGAGCTATCGCCGATAATCGACGCCGCATTTCAAGTTGATACTGGGGCGAAAGCAAATTGCGAAAAAACTCCGGTGAGAAAAAGGCAAAGACCGAATAGTTGTTACTCATCGGCATGACTTGTCGCGTCTGCTTAAAAATCGGATGCTGACCAAGGGATGGTTGGCCTCGACCGACGTGGATAAATCGCTTCGCCAGCGTTTCGCTCGACGTGATAAAGAGATAGTTTCCATCGGTCACCATGAACGAGCGGATCGAATTATCCGGGGCCGCCAAAAACGAAACTTCGTTCCCGTCAAGATTGATGTTTTGAAGTCGTACGCCTTGATCTGCTCTCTGCTTGGCAGCGGCTTGGCGTTCCATGTTGAGGGCTTGGACCATCAAACCAGCGTTGGGTGTTTCGAAGACAATTCCCATCGCAGGACCTTCTTGGAGATAAAAATCGGTCCCGATGATCGCCATATCCTTGATCAACGAATCTCCAAACAATTTGGCAAGAAGCGTGGTCTTCGTGTTCAGTATTTTTTCCAACCGTTGATTGGCTTGCGTATCCAAGCCTCGCATCATGATCATCTGGTTGATCCCGTCGCCTTTACCCTTCATAAGATCTTGGAACCAAAGCGCATTTGAGAAACCACCAAAGCGAATGTAAAAACACTCGGGTGGAATTCGCATCGCAATCGATTCAATCACTTCAGAAGGGGCTGGGCCGTCAATCGAAACATCATGCCAATTCGGTTCGGACGGAACAGGGACTTTTTCCGGTGGCCCAGTAAGTGAGGCGCGCTGCAGACTTGAATAAAGGATGTTCGAACGCATGCGACTCGTACCAGCTAGAAGCTCGATCGAAGTTTGCGGGTCATAAGCTTTCTTCGATTCACGCTCCTTCTTAGGCCGAATATCGACATCGGGAAGATTCAGCCGCGACGACAACATGGCCGTCAGATAAGCTTCGATCCCAGGTGGATAGTCGCCCGAAGCAAACTGCTGTTCCGATTGCTTGGTGTAGCCCGACCACCAGTGCTCCAACAAACTTCGATGCAAATCGACGATGTAGGGTTTCGGTGTAATCGTAAAGGTTTCATGGAGGTCGCCATGCACCTCCACCGTAAAGGGTTCATCGCCACGAAAGAGAAACTCGATCCGCAATTGGCTCGGGGCATGGACTTGTTGACTCGCGTTGTCAATCGCATGTCGCAGTCGATCGACGAGCCCCCCTTTCAGAACAGGACGAGGATTCGGCGTTGGAGTCGGGCCAGGCGGTGCCAACTCCTCCAGACTGACAGCCGGGTAAAAGACCCGATCCTGACTATTGGAAACAAGAACTCGCGGCAGTTGCCCCTTTTCGACCACCCCAATCGGGATGGCTAACGATGCGATTCCGAAGGGTTTGCCAGCTATCGAAATGAAGCCTTCGGTTGCCGAAATCGGCGTTGGCTGGACAACTGGGAGCTGGGCGATACTTTTTGAAGGAAACTTCATGACCAAAAGAGCCATGAGAAAGACCAAAGAAATCGTGCGAAAAGCGGTGCAAACCCTGAGCATTTTTAGCCAATGAGTGTCTAAGTCCACGAAACCATCCCTGCATCCCCACGAACCACTGAATCGTCGAGTAGAATAATCATAGAGGGGGCGATGAATCGTCATAGGGTATGACCGCGTCGGATGAAAGGCTTAAAGTAAGTAAGAGTAAGCATCGCAACCGGATTGATTGTGATCCTCAAGTAACGCTGACATAGGAGTGGACTGATGAGCGGAAGCTCGACGTTGGACTGTAGTGTGTTGGTTTTGAACCGCTTTTACATGGCGGTTCGAGTGGTCGATGTTCGTCGAGCGATGACGTTATTGTATCGCGGATGTGCGGAAGTCATCACGATCGAAGAAGATGCCTATTCGAATTACGATTTCGATGGTTGGTGCGAAGTTTCACAATTGCATGCTTTAGAAAAGCAAAATGGTGAGGATTTCCTTCGGACCCCGCATCAGGAAGTCCAAGTTCCTCGCATCGTGCGATTGGTATTGTACGACAAGGTTCCCAAATCAACCGTTCGGTTTAATCGGAAGAACTTGTTCGCCCGCGACGGATACCGCTGCCAGTATTGCAATCAAACCCGCCCCATGAGCCAGCTCAGTCTCGACCATGTCGTGAGGGCAGGGTGTCGCCATAGGCGCGGGTCTGCACGATGGCGGAATGAAGATACAGGTTGTGCGGCATGACCGTCGCACCAAGAATGCCGAGTGCCAGATACAACATTTCGGGATTGGTCAGGATCTGCGTCGTCGGCGCGAAACCACGGATCACCCCGCCCCAGTCGGGATCAGCCATGGCGATCTGGAGGGCGAAGCAGAAGGCGATGACGCCGAGCAGGGTGACGATGAAGGCTTCGAGCCAGCGGAAGCCCT
>JANOAI010000547.1:0-13017 GCA_031411055.1 Pirellulaceae bacterium | reverse complement strand
GCAAGAAATCGGCTAGCGCCTCAGGCTCACAATGCTCGCAAATCGATCTTTCGCTAGATCGGACGAACTCAGAATTGGAAAGGAAAGGTGATCCTCTCAGGTCGGAACGATTTACAACCGACTCTTTCTTGGTTCGGCCATGTGGCGCGGCGAATACGAGTACGAGGGCGATGAGAACAATGAGAAACGAAGCAATATTGAGGTAAGCCGACCAGCTTGTGGCCCGTCGAGCTGCCTGCCATTCCAGAACGGAAGCAATCAGCAGCCAAACGAGCAGGCCAAACGAAAAAACGATTCCACCTTCAAGCCACTTGACGGTCCCGCTTCGCTGAACATTTAAGGCGATCCCGGAGATCAGACCACCAGCGATGGCAATCGTCGTAATGACCAAGCAACTTCTTCCGAGGGTATGAAGGTATTCAAGCGAGGGTAATCGGAGACCGCCTGAGAACCCTAACTTCTTTTTCAACCGATACTCCTGGTACAAATTCATGATAGCCGTCGCAAACCCAATAGCCACGGCAACCATCCCCAGGCTCAACGAACCGCCATGAACATAACTCCAGATGCCGATGGCTTCTGTTCGATCAAATGGATTTCCCGAACGAACGGCAATCGCGGCAACAATCATGGCAAGGACCAAGGGGAGAAGGAAGGGTCCAATGGCATTCGTGGGCCGACGGATGAGAAGAAATCCATAGAAGGCCGATAAAATCCACGCGGCCAGCAGCCCCCATTCAAAAAGAGATGCCGGTAATCCCCAATGTCCGGTCGCATCATGACTCTGTACCGATCGATCCCATAAGTAGAGACCGTGCGTCAATATGCCAAGCCAAGCCATGAGGCATATTGCCGCCATACGCCAAGGCAACTTTAAGTAGAGTCGCGATAATTCAAGCGCAAACGCAATGAGATAGCTCAGCAGGAAGCAGCTTATCGTTACGCCGGTCGTCATTATTACGGTTTGCCAATATAAATTTCCCCACCAAGAAGCAGCGATGGTGGCGGAGTCTCTTCCATCTTAGAACGCATTCTGAAAACCGGTAGCGTATTCAGGGCTTTGCAAGCAATACGCTTCCCCAAATTACCAAAACGATGCGACCAAATGTCGCTTAACCGTATCCTGACTTGAATTGGATGGACCTTTCCCTTCATACTGCCGAAGAAATTGGACTTTCGAAAGTTGGCAGAGCCTTAGGGATACTGTGCATTTCACGAAATTTCGTTAAGCTCTCGTCCAAAATTTAAATCATATGGTTGGGGAATGCTGCCCAACGCGGTTTTTCCTAGTCGTACTGGATCCTGACGTTCGCCCGATCGCGTGACGGTTTTTCACATGCAACGTTTTATATTTCCTCGTTGGACTAATAAACTCCTGGCTCTGTTGGGAGTTCTGATAGTCGGCGGTGGGGTGCTTTATGCAGGCCCACTCTTCCTGGGTATCACCAGCCCGGTAACCCTCAACATTGGCTACCAACCGACCCAACCGGTGCCGTTCAGTCACGCGATTCACGCGGGGCAGCTGAAAATGGACTGTCGCTATTGCCATAATTCGGTCGACAAATCGGCCCACTCGACAGTTCCGGCGACTCAAACCTGTATTAACTGCCATAGTCCGATGTCGCAAAGTGGGCCGCCGGTTTATTCGGCCGTCCATTCAGCCAGTCCGAAGCTGAAGGCGGTCCATGAAAGCTGGCGGACGGGTGAGTCTGTCGATTGGGTTCGAATCCACCGGTTGCCCGACTACGTGTATTTCAATCACTCCGCCCACGTTACCCGCGGTGTTTCTTGTGTGACTTGCCACGGACGGGTCGACAAGATGGAAGTCGTCCATCAAGACAAAGATCAATCGATGGCATGGTGTATTGACTGCCATCGCAATCCAGAGCCACACCTTCGCCCGGTTGAGTTTGTAACAAAACTTGACTGGAAGGCCGAAGACATTGGCGAAGACCAGCTTGCGTTGGGCAAGCGGTTGAAGGAAGAGAAGAATATTCATCCTCAAACTAATTGCGCAGTCTGCCATCGATGAACTATCCGCTGCCTCAACAAACCAATAAATACTTCCGCAGCTTAGGCGATTTACAGAAGACGCCCGAGTTTGAAGAGTTCCTTAATCGCGAGTTCCCGACCGCCGCTTCGGAGTTCCCAGAAGGCGTTTCACGCCGTCGGTGGGTGCAACTCATGGGGGCGTCTTTGGCGTTCGGCGGTGCAGTTGGTTGCCGATACAACCGCGAGGAATTTGCGGAATTTGTCGTGCGCCCCGAAGGACGCGTAGCGGGTCTCCCCCAGTTTTTTGCAACGAATTTCGAATGGGCTGGGCGAGCTGTTCACGCATTGGCGACTTGTCGCGAAGGCCGTCCTATCAAGCTGGACGGGAATCCTGAGCATCCGATCAACCGTGCAAGTGCAAACCAAGACTTCAAGGACGGAAAAGACAAGAAGTTTGACAAGGTCGGAACCGACCACTTTACGCAAGCAGCCATTCTGTCGCTTTACGATCCCGATCGATTGGGCGCCGTTATGTTTCGCGATCGTTCCAGCGGATCAGCGGAATCCCAAGAAGCAAACCAAGTCGCCGATTGGACTGCATTTGTTGCAATGGCTACTTCCCAAGCGAAAGCTTGGGAGACCAGCAAAGGCAAGGGCTTGGCAATCTTGTTTGAACCAACGATGAGTCCGTCGTTCCGACGTTGGTTGGCAGAAACAAAGGCTAAATATCCCGAAGCGTCGCTCGTCGAGTACGAATCGGTGTATCGACGCAATCAAGCCAAGGCCATATCGAGTGCTGGCGGCGGAGACTCGGTTGCTTTTTATCGATTGGACGAAGCTAAAGTTATCGTCGCCATCGATGATGATCTGTTGGGTTCGAACCTCAATGCCGTCCTCTACGCTCGACAATTTGCGAAGAATCGTAATCCGGTCGAAGGCCAAATGAATCGACTTTATGCGATTGAATCGCAGTACTCGATTACCGGTTCGGCTGCCGATTTCCGCTTCGCCATGAAGTCATCGCAAATGGGTATTATCCTCGATCGACTCGAAAAGATGATCGACGAAGGTAAGTCGTTTGAAGGAAATAAAGATGAGAGTCCGTACAACGAACTAAAGCCATCGGAGAAGCTGGATCGAGCTCTTGAAACGATCGCCTCGGATTTGCTTGCCAACAAAGGGGCTTCACTGTTGACAGTCGGACAGCATCAAGAAATTGCTGTCCAAGAAGCAGCCCTCCGCATCAACTCCAAGCTCGGTAACATCGGCAAGACGTTCACGCTGCTGGATATCCCGAATCCATTGGCCAAGCTAGATAAGCTTCGGTTAGATGATTTCGTGGCTCAAGCCAACAATGCGGAAATCAAAACCGCTTGGGTTTTGGCCCCCAATCCAGCGTTCTCAGTGGCTGGTGATATTGATGTCGCTGGCGCGCTGTCGAAGATTGATCACGTGATTTACGCTGCCGACGCGGACGACGAGACGGCCGTTTATGCCGAATGGACGGTTCCAGCTGCTCACCCGCTCGAAGCTTGGGGGGATGTCTATGCGGCTGACGGAACATATGGCGTCGGGCAGCCTCAGATCGAGGCACTCAAGGGTGCCAAGAGTTTGCTTGAGATTGGCATGATCCTCTCGGGTTCGATCGACATTGCGCCGTCCGAATACGTCAAGCAAACCGCAGCCAAGATTGTTGGTGGATCGTTCAATGAACGGCAATGGAAAGACATCTTGCACGCTGGCTTCTTGAGCGACACGGCTGCGAAGCAAGCGAAAGTCACGATCGCCAAGGAAAAGCCTGCAGCGAAGGTTGTACCGGGAATCGAGAAAGCCGCACCCGAGGAAGTTTTGCTCGGCGTTGATTCGGTCTCGAGGGAGAATCTCGAGATCGTTTTCTACGCAAGCGATTCGGTTTACGATGGCCGTCTTGCGAACAATGGCTGGCTCCAAGAGTTGCCTCAGCCAATCACCAAGCTCACTTGGGACAATGCCGCACTGATGAGCGTCGGCACAGCGAATAAGCTGGGCTTGAAGCAAGGTGAGCTAGTAAAACTTACCCAAGGTGAAGCTTCGGTCAGCATTCCAGTCTTCATTGTGCTCGGTCAAGCAGAAGGTTCGATCGCCATCAACCTGGGTTATGGACGATCGCGTGCTGGCTCGGTTGGCGGGATGATTCGTAGTGCGAAAGACCAATTCACCGTTGGAACGAATTTGTCCAGCATGCGACGTTGGAATCAGCATAGTATTGTCACAGGCGTGGAAGCTCGAGGAACCAGCGTTACCTACAAGTTGGCGACGACGCAGGATCACTTTGCGATCGACGACGAAGGAGGAATGCGTGAAATCGCCCTCCGTGCTCCTCAGCTTGTCCGTGAAGGAACGCTTGACGAATACACCGCATCGAAAAACTTTTCTCAGATGCATTTGCATCATGCGGCCGAGTCGATGTGGAAAGAGCCGACCGTCAACGAGAATCATGCTTGGGGCATGACGATCGACCTCAACAAGTGCATTGGTTGCAATGCCTGCGTGGTGGCCTGCCAAGCTGAAAACAACGTACCGATTGTTGGTAAAGAACAAGTCTCACGTGGTCGAGAGATGCACTGGCTGCGCATTGACCGTTATTTCTCATGCGATTTCGATGTCACCGAGAAAGCCGAAAACGATTTTCGCAACCCGGTTGATCCAAAAATCGTCATGCAACCGATGGCTTGTGCCCACTGCGAAACCGCTCCTTGCGAGCAGGTTTGCCCCGTTGCCGCCACCGTCCATACGGAAGAAGGCATCAATGCGATGGCCTACAACCGCTGCATCGGAACGCGGTACTGTGCCAACAACTGCCCATATAAGGTTCGTCGATTCAACTACTTCAACTTCAATCAGAAGTATGGCTACTTCTATGGATGGCAAGACAATCGCGAGAAGGTAAACACGAAACTACAGTCGTTGGTTCTCAATCCAGAAGTTTCCGTTCGCGGTCGTGGCGTGATGGAAAAGTGTACGTACTGCATTCAGCGCGTTCAGAACGGCAAGATTCAAGCTCGTCAAACTGGCGATGGTCTTGTTCACGACGGCGACATTCGATCAGCTTGCCAAGAGGCTTGCCCAACGCAAGCCATCGTCTTTGGCGATTTGAATGACAAGAACAGTCGCGTTTCTCAACTGCAAAACGATCCGCGCTGCTACGGAGTTTTGGAAGACCTGAACATCAAGCCACGTACCAAATACTTATCTCGTATTCGAAACGTGCCAAAGCGGCTTATGACTCACGATCAACTGCATCCTACTTGGAACACAAGCAAATTGCATGACGATCACGGGCACGAACACGGTGGCGATCATGGCCACGATCATTCACACGAAGAAGCGAAGGCAACCTCGTAATCATGTCATCGATAAGCATCTCTTCTAATCCTCGCGAAATCGACAACACAGTCGACATTCCAGGTCGGCGTGCTCCGCTGATCACCGGCAAGCAAACGCTTACGTCGGTAACCGATTTGGTTTGCAGTGTGGCCGAGAATCCTCAGCCGACGCTGTGGTATGTGCTGTTTGGCTTTTCGCTCTTAACGGCCATCATGTTCTTGACCTGTATTGGTTACCTCATCCTGACTGGAGTCGGAATTTGGGGAAATATGAACCCCGTCTTCTGGGCTTGGCCAATCGTCAACTTCGTTTTCTGGGTCGGTATTGGCCACGCTGGAACGCTCATTTCGGCGATCCTCTTCCTGTTCCGACAAAACTGGCGAACGAGCATTAACCGTTCGGCCGAAGCCATGACCATTTTCGCAGTTGTTTGCGCCGCGATTTTCCCTGGTATTCACGTCGGTCGCGCTTGGTTGGCCTTTTGGCTCGTGCCGTATCCGAGTTTAAATCTTTGGATGTGGCCTCAATTTCGTTCTCCATTGCTTTGGGACGTTTTTGCCGTTGGAACTTACGCGACAACTTCGCTTTTGTTCTGGTACATGGGGATGGTTCCCGACATTGCAACATATCGCGATCGTGCGAAGAAGCCGATTAGCCGATTCATCTATGGCTTGCTTGCGCTAGGTTGGAGCGGTTCAGCTCGTCATTGGATGCGCTACGAAAAAGCTTATACCCTGTTGGCTGCTTTGGCCGCTCCGCTGGTTCTTTCGGTTCATACAGTTGTTAGTTTTGACTTCGCCGTGTCGCAACTACCCGGTTGGCACACTACGATTTTCCCACCGTACTTCGTAGCCGGGGCTATTTTTTCTGGCTTCGCGATGGTCCTTACCTTGCTGGTACCGGTTCGGCGAATCTACAAGCTTGAGAACCTCATCACGCTTCGTCACCTCGACAATATGAACAAGATCATTTTGGCGACGGGATCCTTGGTGGGACTTGCCTATGCGACTGAGTTTTTCATGGCCTGGTACAGTATGAATAACAACGAAGTTTTCTGCTTTACGAACCGAGCCTTCGGACCCTATTGGTGGGCCTATTGGACGATGGTTTCCTGTAACGTGATTTCGCCACAGTTGTTCTGGTTTAAGAAATTCCGCACCACACCTTGGATGATGTTTATCGTTTCGATCTTCGTCAACATTGGGATGTGGTTCGAACGATTCGTGATTACCGTTACCAGCTTGTCGCGTGACTTCTTGCCCGCATCATGGGGCTATTTCCGCCCAACGATGTACGACGGCTTGATGTTCTTCGGAAGCTTCGGCGTCTTCATGACTTTGTTCCTGTTGTTCTGTCGTTTCTTGCCGGTGATCGCATTGTCCGAAATCAAATGGACGATGAGCGTTGAAGCTCATCGCGATGCGCATCTTGGCGGACACGGACACGACCACCACTAAATTTTAAGACAGGTCGTCGACCTGTTGAGCTAAGCCGCACATAACGCTTGTTCAATCAAACTAACGCTACCAATCCATGAGCGCACACAAACCACAACCCGTCGCACCAGCTAAACCAAAATGCTTTGGTTGGTTAGCCGAATTTGACAACGAGCACGATCTGATGACGGCTGCTCGGAAGGTCCGCGATTCTGGCTACACCAAAACGGACGCGTACACCCCCTTCGCTGTTCACGGAATTGATGAAGCGTTGGGAATCAAACCGACCATTCTTCCATTTATTGTTCTGTCGTTTGCGTTTTGCGGTTTGTTCCTTGCCATTGGTTTCCAATGCTGGTCAAACGGCTACGACTACAAGTACATCATCTCCGGCAAGCCTTTTCTCTCCATTCCTGCTTTTATTCCCGTTACTTTTGAAACAACCGTTTTGTTCAGTACCGTTTCAACCTTTTTTGCGATGTGGCTGCTGAATCGCCTTCCGACCTACAGTAACCCCTTATTCGCTAATCCTAAGTTTGACCGCGTTACCCAAGATCGATTTTTCTTGCACGTCGATTCGCGTGACAAGTATTACAACCGAGAATCGGTTCGTGAATTGCTCTCCAGCACCAACCCCCTGTCGCTTGAAGAAGTCATCGAAGACTCGACGCCTGATAAGCTTCCAACTGTTGTTTGGATGGGAGTTGCGACGCTGATTGTGGGTTCGCTGGTACCATTGACAATTGTTGCCAACATGCGTGCCGGGAAAAGCGAACTTCCTCGATGGCATGTCTTCTTCGATATGGACTTCCAGCCCAAAAAGAAGGCTCAATCGATCAGTACCCTGTTTACGGACAATCGATCGAATCGCCCGCAGGTTGAAGGCACCATCGCTCGTGGTCAGTTGGTCGAACAGGACCCGTACTACCTCGGTTTTGATCCAAGCAAGCAGTCATCGATCGAAATTCCATCGGCTGTGAAGTTGGTAAGCGCTCAGGACGATCCTAAGGCTGATCCCAAAGTCGAGTCACCCAAGGCTCCTAAATTAGAAGGCCCTGTCGAAGATACCAAACCAGCTGCGGAATCCACGGAAAAACCGGAAGCACCTAGCAAAGAGCCAGTCAAGGTAGATAAAGAGAAGCCCGCCGGAAAGAAGAAAGACACTTCGAAAAAAGCCAAAGCGGAGCCAAAGGGGGACGACGTTAAGACCGCCGATAAGCCGGTTGAAGTAAAAGCGGACGGGAAGAAAACGGTAGCCGAAGAAAAGAATCCAACCGCAACGGAAGAGAAGAAGGCGGATGCCAAGAAGGCGGATGCCAAGAAGGCGGACGCCAAGAAGGAAGAGCCAGCGAAAGATGCGCCTGCATCGTCAACCAAGCCAGCCGATAAGGCAGCCCCACCAACCGCCGTTGCTCCGGCCGCTGCTGGACCAAATTTGCCGTGGTTGACCGACTTTCCTGCCGAAGTTTCCGAAGAGATGCTGGCGCTAGGCAAGGCCAAGTTCGAAATTACCTGTAGCGTCTGCCATGGGTATGCTGGTGCCGGTGATGGACTTGTCCATCGTCGGGCTGAACAACTTCAGCAAGGGTATTGGCTCCCACCAACATCCCTCCATGAGCAACGAATTCAAGATCAAGCAGTCGGCAATCTTTTCTACACCATCTCCAATGGAAAAGGAAAAATGGCGAGCTACGCTGCTGTTCTGACTCCTAAGGAGCGATGGGCCATTGTGATGTACGTTAGAGCTTTGCAACGTAGCCGCAACGCGAAGATTGAAGATGTGCCAGTCGATCAGCGAGCTAAACTCGAAGAAGTGAAGAAAGCGGATTAGGAAAGATGACGTCTCAGCAAATCGATTCGGAAAGCATCCGATTGCCTCAAGCTTGGCAGGGGAAAGCGTGGTTGCTATTGGCCGTGGGCTTAGCGCTGGTTCTTGCGAGCGGCTTTGTGTTCATGGTCTCAGGATTGGAAGTCAGAAAGATTTTCTGGCATTCGTACCTAGCTAACTTCATGTATTGCATGACGTTCGGGATTGCGGCCATGTTCTTCGTTTTAATTTCCTTCCTGACGCGAGCAGGCTGGAATGCCTCGATTCGCCGTTGGGCTGAGATCATCTCAATGACCATCCCCTGGATGGGCTTACTCTTCATTCCAATTCTAGGTCTCGTTATCACTGGGCAAGGCTTGTCTCTCTATGAGTGGAATACAACGCCCCAAGCCTTGGTCGAAAATCATCAGCCGGTTGTGGCCGAGAAAGTCATTTACCTCAACGGCACAGCCTTCGCGATCCGCGCGGTTATTTGCCTTGTCGCGTGGAGTGCGATCGTTAGCTACTACTACAGCCTAAGCCGCCGTGAAGACGAGACCGGCGACGTAAACTTGGCGATCAAACGTCAGCTTTACAGCGGCCCTCTGGTAATGTTTTTTGCCTTGTCCGTCAGCATGGCATCCTTCGATTGGATCATGTCACTCGATGGCGACTGGTACAGCACAGCTTTCGGCGTTTACATATTTTCGGGGAGTATGTTTGGATTCTTTGGTCTCATGATTGCAAGCCTGATGACTTTGCAAAGCCACGGGAAGCTTAACAAGTATGTGAACGTTGAGCACTTTCATGATCTCAGTAAGTTCCAGTTCGGCTTTACGATGTTTTGGTCGTACATCGCCTTTTCGCAGATGATGTTGATTTGGTATGCGAATATTCCTGAGGAAACGGCCTGGTTCAAGAATCGCTTGGTGAACGGCTGGGAGTATCTCAGCTATGCGAGCATTCCCATCCATTTTGTGATACCTTTCCTCGGGATGATGTCGCACCATGTGCGGCGTCACCGTTGGGGGGCATTTTTCTTCGCCTGCTGGGCTTTAGTCGCCCACTGGTTGGATATTACCTTCATGGTTATGCCCAATGCGGGTCCTGTTTCGGCGCCGCTGGTAATTGGCCACGTCCTTTGCGGATTTGGCATGTTTTCAATTTTCTGCGCTATGATCTTGCAGCGAGCTGCCGACGTTCCGTTGGTGGCTCTCAAGGATCCACGACTGCCTGAAGGTTTGTCGTACGCGAACCCAATCCTATAACTCAAGTCACAACTCCTGTCATCATGGCACGTTACGACGATATCGATACCAAGTTTGTCTTCTTTGCGACGATTGTGAGCTGTTTGCTCCTGGTCGCTTCTTTGCAAGGTTTTCAAGCTCTATGCTACTACATGTCGAACAGTGAAGAGGCCCGTAAACTCGGTGCTTCTGAATATGTCGATTCGAGCAAAATCATTAGTGAACAGAAGGAGTCGCTTCTCGGTTACAACAAAGTATCGGTGCCACCTGCAACGGGTGCCGATGGAAAGCCAGTTTCTGACAAGCCAACATCTCTGATTCGAATTCCGATCGAAGAAGCTCAAAAACAGTTTCTTAAAGAAGCCGCTTCGAAGAAGCCAACTGCCCCTAAGACCTAGTTTTTCTCAATTTTTTACGTGACATCCCGTTTTCCTAGCTCGATACTCGCCGCGTTAGCTTTAATAAGCTTTTCTGCAATCGATCTGCGCGCCCAGTTGATGACTGGCGTTCCAGAAAACGCCCAGTCGATCAAAGTCGATGAGAAGCTGGGTAAGGACATTCCTCGTGAACTCCTCTTCGTGAATGACCGTGGTGAGCCAACGCAACTTGGCAAACTGTTCGATGGGAAACGACCGGTCATTCTAACGCTCAACTATAGCGACTGCCCCGGACTCTGCATTGCTCAGTTGAATGGCTTGACCGAAGGCGTTTCGGAAATGTTCGGCTTGTCGCTCGGTCCCGATTTTCAAATGGTTTCGATCAGTATCGACCCGCGCGAAACTACTGAGAAAGTAGCCAAAACGAAAGCTCGATATTCCACGCTGCTCCCAAGAGAGCACCATGCAAGTGGCTGGCATTTCCTGACCGGCGACGCCAAGTCAATTGCATCGATTGCCGAATCCGTTGGCTTCAAGTATAGCTACGATGCGAAGTCCAACCGCTACAATCATGGTTCCGTAGCCGTCCTCATCTCGCCACAGGGAATGATCACGCGCTATCTGTATTCAGTAAAGTTTGAACCGGAAACGCTCCGTTTGTCTCTGGTTGAGGCTTCGGATGGAAAACTAGGAACGACATCCGATCAGTTTTTACTATGGTGTTTTCATTACAACCCGGAAGAGAACCGCTACTCAGCGGATGCCAAACGCATTTTGTCCTTTGCCGCCGGGGCTTTTGTCCTGATGGGAGTGGGGATATCGATCCCTTTTTGGTTTAGTCGTCCACCCGCAAAAGCGGAAGCGGTTGATGAACTATTGGAGTCGAGTACAACGTCATCATCCAGCGCTCAAGATTGAGCGGAGATTGGAAGTATGTTTTTTTTAGCTGATAAACCGGCCACTTTTTGGTTCCCAGAACAAGCATCCACTTTCGCGCCGGAAGTGGACAGCTTCTTCTTCGCGATGTTCTACATCTGCCTTTTCTTCTTCGTGGCGATCGTCGGTGCCATGGGTTACTTCATGGTCGTCTACCGAATGCGACCGGGTTATAAAGGATCCGTCGACGCACTTCACAACAATTGGTTGGAGTTTTGGTGGACGTTTATCCCTTGCTGTATCGCTCTTTGGATTTTTGCTCGTGGAGCGTGGGGCTTCCTCGACATGATGGAAATCCCAGTTGGAACGACCGATTTGGAAGTAACGGCTCGAAAATGGGCTTGGAGCTTTAAATATCCCGGTGGTGTGGAATCGAATGAATTGCACTTGGTTGTCGACAAAGACGCCAAACTCGTGATGCGTTCCGATGATGTTCTCCATAGCTTGTTCGTCCCGGCTTTCCGAGCGAAATGCGACGTTGTCCCCGGTCGTTATGCGAATATGTGGTTCCGTCCGACCAAGTTAGGAGAATACGATCTTTTTTGCACTGAATATTGCGGCGATAAACACAGTAAAATGTCGGCCATCGTTCACGTGCAATCGAAGGAAGATTACGACGCTTGGATCGTCAAAGAGTCTTCGCCACCGACTTTGGAAGACGGTTCACTTGACTACGTGAAGTGGGGTGAGAAACTCTTCCTGAAGACAAAGGGTTGTGCCGCCTGCCATGGAATTGAAGGGAAGAAAGTGGTTGGTCCTTGGATGAATGAGCGGTGGGGCAAAGACGTGGCGCTTAGTTCTGGCGAAACAGTAAAATTCGATGAAAACTACGTTCGCCAGTCAGTCCTCGAGCCCCAAGCCAAAATGCAAAAGGGTTATGAGACGGCTTCGCAGATGCCAAGTTATCAAGGGCGATTGAAAGAGGAAGAGATTTCTGCACTGTTCGCTTTTTTCAAGAGCAAGACAGCCGACGCTGCAAAGCCTGCAACCACTGAACCAGCACCCGCTACCAAATAGAAATACTTAATCGGAATGGGAGAGTCTTCGCAAAACAATTTTACTGCGACGAGGTCCTAAATCATGAGCACAATATCAGTCAATCCATCTGTCAGCGGCGCACATGCCGAGCAAGTCGAAGGCAACTTCCTCACCCACACCCGTGGCTTCCTTAGCTGGGCTTTGACGCTGGATCACAAGCGAATCGGCTTGATGTATCTGGTCGGAGTCATGGGAAGCTTCCTGGTGGGTGGTGTGCTTGCTTTGATGATCCGCGCGCACTTGTTCATGCCGGAAGGCACGTTCATGTCGCTCCAGATGTACAACCAGGTCTTCACCCTTCACGGGGCCGTGATGGTCTTCTTGTTCATCATTCCAAGCATCCCGGCTGCCTTGGGGAATTTTTTGCTTCCCATCATGCTGGGGGCCAAAGACGTTGCCTTTCCTCGTTTGAACCTCGGTAGTTTTTACCTTTGGGTTGGCGGGGCGATTTTCTTTATCGTAGCCCTGCTAGTAACAGGACTCGACACAGGCTGGACATTTTACACGCCATATAGTCTCGACACGAAGGGCCCAGTCGTTCTCGCAACACTGGCTGTGTTTATTCTCGGATTCAGTTCGATCTTTACCGGACTGAACTTTATCGTGACGATCAACACGATGCGTCCACCCGGAATGACCTGGTTTCGGATGCCATTGTTCCTATGGGCAATTTATTCGACCGCCATCATCCAAGTCTTGGCCACGCCCGTACTTGGTATCACGGTCCTACTTCTCACTGCCGAGCGTCTCATGGGGATCGGGATTTTCGATCCAAAGCTTAACGGGGACCCAGTTACCTTCCAGCACTTCTTCTGGTT
>JANOAI010000546.1:0-2640 GCA_031411055.1 Pirellulaceae bacterium | reverse complement strand
CGGAGCGTCGCGGCACACTATTATAGTCGCCACGGCGGAGCGTCGCGGTACATTGGCTTAACCTTGGAGCAAGCGTCTCGCGTTAGTGCTGAAGAGCTTTTCAAGTTGGTGGGGAGAGTATTGAGGAAAGGATTTTAGGATTGTATACATCTTATCCATTGTAGCTCCCGAGCCAACAAAGTGCGATCGATCTTCGCTGCGTGGGACGCCGTCTTCATCGACCCAAACGCGCCGATCCCCGAGAGTATGAAAACCGGAAGGAAGCCCAGCTGCACTGATGGCGTCACTGACGATGATCGAACGATCTTCGCCGAACCAATCGAGCGACATTTGGAGCATCCAGAGCGGCAAATGAAAACCGTCTGCGATCAGCGTTACATGGATTTGGTCACGAAGACTCATCACGCGATGCAAGATATTGTCGTGTCGTGAAAGGACGGGTGGACAGCCATTGCCGAAGTGAGTGAAGCACTTCAAACCGTTGTCGATCGCCTGTTGAAGTTGATCGCGATTGGCATCGGTGTGTCCGGCGGCAACAAGAATCGACCGATCGACGAGAAAACGCGTCACCTTGGCGTCGGCATCCATTTCCGGCGCAAGCGTGACCATGGTGATTCGACCTTGAGCTGCCTCAATGAGTGCCTGCATGGTGTCGATCGTCGCTGGGATGGCATGCTGCTTTGGATGGGCTCCGATAAAACCTGGTTCTGGCGAAATGAATGGCCCTTCGAGATGGATTCCAATCGGTTGAGCGGTATCGGTGGGCGTACTTTCGCATAACGCAGCCAAGCGGCTAAGCTTTGACTTGAGGGATTCAAGATGATCGGTGATGATCGTCGGAAGAAATTCAAGCGTTTGGGTTGCTTGCAGGCGATGGCAAGCGGAAAGCCAGTCCGCTTGAGCAAGATTCGGTTGGTTGAAATCAACTCCCCAACAACCGTTGATTTGTAGGTCAAGAAATCCTTGCATGACGGACTCGTATGGATTGATGTGGGGTGCGACTTTAGAAGATCTACGTCGAGAATGTTTGCACCAATGTTAGCGAAATCGCGGCGTCAGAAGAAGTGTTGGGTCTCGAAGACTCGACCCAACCTACAAAACTGAAACGGGGCGAGAGGGAGTAACCTTGTAGGGTGGGTCGAGGCACGAGACCCACCAGCAGCACTTACCATGACGCACGATTTTCTAGTGCCCGCCGGCTGCTTTTTTATCGTGCCCAGCCGCAGGTTTTTTGTCATGCCCGCCGGCAGCTTTTTTGTCGTGACCGCTGGCAGCTTTTTTGTCATGCCCACCGCCATGCGCTGCTTCGCCATGGCCTTCATCTTTGTCGGCCTCATGCTCTGCGTGACGTTCCTGGTCTTTCGCCTTTCGAGTGATCACCATTTTCCCGGCAGATTTTACTTCGCCGGTGGCCGAGCTAAAGGCGAGTGAACTTTGCTCTTTGATTGGACGTACTTCTGTGAGCACGACATCTTCGATAGCTGTTTCCCCAACGGTACGAACGAGTGAGTCCATGAGGTTTTCTTTGAGGTCGGTCAGAAGAGGGTCTTCAAGCAAATTGGGATCGGCTTGACGGCAGTACTCTTCGACGGCTTGTCGGACCTGCTGGAGATTCAAATCGAAAAGCTGTCGGCTTTGAATTCTGTGATTTATTGGGACAATCGCATGAATACGGAGGTGAACAACGCCTAGATCGGCGTCGCGGCCAACGTAGAAGCTCCCGAGGTCGACTTCGCACGACAACGAGTCTTTAGCTTGACTGGCTTGAATACGGATCATGCCGACAATCCCGGCATGGGTTCCGATCATGACCAGGACCAAGAGTCCGATCCAATAGCGGCGAAGTGTTTCGATCATAACATTGGTAACGATAAAAGGATTTGGGCATACCTGGCGAAGGCTTCAGGTTTTACCGATCCGGAAACCCTAGGATACGAAATCGCTCTCGGCAAAGAATTTTGGAGAAAAACAAAGAAATGATTCCATTCATTTTAGAGAACCCGATTGGGGTTGCAGTTGTAGGAGCGGGCGCTGCTCTTTTGGCTTTAGTCGTCTGGATGCAAACGGGACAGTCCAAGGTTCTATACCTGCTTCTGGCAGCGATCGTCGTAACGGTAATCTTGGTGATGATTGGCATGAAGGTCGAAACTGAGCCAGAATCGATTCGCAAGATGCTTTACCAGACGGCGAGCGACTTGGAGAACAATCGGTTTCCAGCTGTGATCGGTGCTATCTACGAAAGTCCATCGCAAGCCGTACTGAATGCCAAATCGCTGCTTGAGACCAACAAATACATCTTTAGCGCGGCCCGCGTAAAGAGAATTCACACCATAGAATTCAGTGGACCTGCAACCAAAAGGCGTGCGGCAGTGAAGATGAACGTTTTTGTCGAAGGACGTCTTGGTGCCTTTCAAGGCGGGATCCCTCGATATGTTGAGTTGACTTTGGATCGGGTCGGTCAAAATTGGAAAGTTTCGGATTTTTCACATGCTGACGCGTTTGAGGGTTTTAAGGGAGGGGCCTCTTTAAGCACCGATTTGCCCTAGAGCAGTTCTTTAATAGGTGTAGCGAGTGAATTCTAATCGGCGGCGGAGTTGCGGTGGCAGAATGCCACTTACTTTCACCCTCCCGCGAAGAGCG
>JANOAI010000545.1:0-2034 GCA_031411055.1 Pirellulaceae bacterium | reverse complement strand
ATGTGTCCGACTTTCAAGCGACGGCTGCTCAACTAGCAGGTGCGAAAGCTCGAGTGGGCACCGACGGCGTATCCATTCTTCCGACACTCTTAGGAAGTCAGGGACAACGCAGCCGAGGTGGTTTGTTCTTCGAGAATTTCGAGAATAGCCAGTTGGGGCAGACGAATTCGGATTGGGCCGTTGTGCGCGATAATATGAAACTCATCAAATTTCGCGATGGCACTTTTCAGCTCTTCAATCTTTCGACCGATCGCGGCGAGCAAACGCCACTTGATTTGAGCAATCCTTCCAACTCCCTCCTTCGCACACAGCTTGAATCCTATGCGATCGCGCAAGGAGCAGGGCAAAACAATGGCTACAGCGTTGCATTTCGCGACTGGAAAGGGGTGAACGGCGCGGAGGTGGCGAACGCTGCAAACTATGAAGTGACGAAGGATATCGCCGCCAGCGTCGGTCCGATCACGGAGACTTGGTCTGCACTGGTTGAAAACCGATCGAATTCCCCACAGTCATCGAAGATGTCGAAAAGTATGACGGTTCTCGGATTGGAAGTGAGCGGTAAAACGCAACAACAAGAAGTGGACGTTCGGCCTGGAAAAGTTTTAAACGGTCGGAACGAAATTCGAATTGGTAATCTCGGAAAACTTCAGTTGACCAACGGCGTCCTCAAATCGGACCGATGGCTTGACGTTCAAGCCGGTGGCGTGCTCACCGGACAGGGCAACATCCAGGCAGACGTATACAATAACGGTTCGATAAAGCCTGGATTTGATGGCGTCATCGCGAGTCCGCCGCCATCTGTGACTGGTGGCGTTTTCAATGTCGCCATGAATTTTTCCGGGATCGACAATCGGGCCGTCAAGGATGATACCTTTTCGCCGCTTATTCGAACGATCGATCAGGCCATGATCAGCCTAGACTATGGCCCATCCATCGGATCGCGTCTCACCGATCGTGGTTTTAACGATTTCGCCAACGAATTCAATCTCCAGAATTGGACGGTCGGTGGTACACTCCAAAACGCAATCAATGATAACGCGTTTGTAAGTTTCACTGTGGATCCGGTAGAAGGTCTAGCAGTCGAGCTGAATTCGGTAGCATTCGACTTTTGGAGAAACGGCGTCAATTCCCCTTCGCAGTACGCAATTCTGACGAATCTCAATGGCTTCAATGCCAACGCCGCTTTGGCGTCAACTTCGGTCACGACATCAGGCTCAACCAATACAACTCGCTTTCAAGCCAATGGAACGGGTCAATCGACGCTCGATCAACTTGCTGTTCGTCTCTACGGTTGGGGAGCTGGAAATGCGAACGGCCACACACATCTAACGGGCGCGGAACTCAATCTTCGCTTTTCGACCGTCCTCGAAATACTACTTCAGCCGGCTGGTCGACTCAACATCGAAGGCGATCTATTTCATACCGCATCGAGTATGATTGAAATGGGTGTTGGAGGGCTAGACAATTCCAATATACTCGCAACTCAATTCGACTTCATTCAAGTTGCGGGCGAAGCGAGTCTGCTCGGCGGCTTGAAACTGTTTGCTCAGGATGGGTTTGCTTTGAATGACAATGCCCAAATCACTTTACTCAAAGCAGCTTCCGTCACAGGAACGTTCTCAAGCTTTGAGGCCATTGGATTTGGAGGCTACAACGTTTCCCTCTTATACGGAAGCGATTCGGTATCCGCAAGGTTTTCGGCCGTTCCCGAACCCAATGCCTTCCTACTTGTTATGACCTTCGTTACTTGGTTGATTTCTTGCCAAAGGCAAACACGTTCGAAGGATACCATTTGCTCGCAAAAAGACTCATCGACTCGGGTCCTTTTGAGTGTTTCTATATTAGGCTTTGTTTCTAAACACGTGGTCGCGTCTCTCCGAGACGCAAATCATCTGCGTCGCGGAGAGACGCAGCTACGTGAAAGCTCGTTTAGAAACAAAGCCTAGCTGGACAGCGCAACTTTGAACCTGATAATCGATCGCAACCCTGTTGGAGTACAGCCTTTAGGCGCCGAGCACCTTGGATGCGTTAAAA
>JANOAI010000544.1:0-3263 GCA_031411055.1 Pirellulaceae bacterium | reverse complement strand
CGATGATCGTTCGCGAGCTCTGGTGGAAAGGCTTTCGTTTTTTCCATCGCACGCACCGCGTACGGAATTTCAATGAGATGCAACGCGTCGATGATTCCGATTCCACGACCGGGTGAAACACCGGGAATCGCTTGAGCGTAGTTTAAGTTCGGATTCATCCTTGTCTTCGGATCGATAAAGAAGACATCCAGCAGCTTGGTGGCTTTGCTTACGTAGCGTCCCTCGCCGGTAATCAAATATGCCGCCGCCAAAGTCGCTACCGAATCGCGTACGGTTTTAATGACCAATCGATGCTGCGAAAAATTATCCGGATTGGATTCACCATCGCGTCGAATGTATGGAAGCCCATCGGGTTTGCTTGGATCGGGCCACCAGTAGTCGCCGTTGGAATAAAAATCGTTCGCGGTCCCCTGACTAAGCTTGGCAGGAAATGCGGTGATCGACACCGGTTCCTGCTTCATCGCAGCTTCGGCCGCCTTGAGAATGCGGTTTCTATCGATCGCAGCCACGTCGATCGATAGTTTTGCTTTCGGCGCTGGGCTACCGACGGCAGGCTTTTTTATCGTCTCTGTTTTGTTTGGAGCATTTGTCGACGTGGTGGTCGTTGTTGCAATGCGATTGTCGGATACATATGTGAAAGCAGGTTTGCGCCCTTCCGATGAAACCGAAATATTCACTTTTGCACCGGTGAGTTGAAGGCTAATTCGTGCTCGTCCATTGTAGAGCTGAACCACGCGTGAGCCGGTCGATGTGCCAAGGTTGTCGAGAAGGCGTCCATCACCAGCGATCGCGAAACGAACGACGTTCGCACAATCCAGGCATTCGATATCTTGCTTGTCGAGCATCTTCGCTTCCAGCGTCGCAATGCCATCTTTTTGCGAAATTTCCTCGATTCGAAGTTTGGCAGGTTTGCCCCATGGCTTCGTCTGGTAGCCAACTTGAATCTCGTCAACCACTTCCGTACCGTTACGTTTTCCTACAGCACGGAGTGTGTTGTTGCCATCTTTCAACTTTACGTTCCAGTGAAGTCCTGCGGCAGGGTAGTCAGCACTCTGGCGTTGCTTCACACCGACAGTCTTACCGTTTACAAACAGCTCCGCCTCGGTGCAGTTTGAATAGACACGAATCTCCTTCTCTTCGTTGACTTCGCCCCAGCGAACCGGCCAGTTATGCCCGAAGATTCGAATCATCGGCTTGTCGGACCAATAGCTTTGAAAGATATAGTAGCTTTCCTTTGGCGTCCCATCACGTTCGATGAGTCCCTTTTGGTTGACTCGAGGAACAGGATTTTCGGGTCGCAGCGGTGTTGCAAAGTCTTTGAAAATCCACTGAGCACTCCCCGTAAGCCATGGCATCTCTTCTTGTTCTTTCAAATGCCAATCAAATAGGTTGGCCATGTAGCTTTCCGACCAATCGCCATCTTTCGACATTCGAACCTTGCCGCCAGTCGATTTGTAAGCTTTCCCTTTTTCAGCTGTTCCCTGGCCGGTTGCGACTTTCTCGACCATCTTTTCTGGATCTTCGGCGAATCGACGAGCATGACTATCGCCGCCCCATTCTGCGTGAAAGAAGTGCTTCGTATCCTTCAACGCCTTTTCGGACGATGCACGATACTCGGTATAGCGTCCGGAATACCAACCGGCCCAAATGCTGGGTGCGTAGACGTCGACAATGTCTTTGCAAAAATCGCAGCGGCGGATGCAGGTTGGTCGGGAAGGATCGAGCTTATGAGAAATATCATTCAGTTCCGACATGAAGGCTCGGATTCTATCCTTATCGAAGACTTCAAAGTCACCTGGCCAATCATTTTCATTGCCAAGGCCCCACATGATGATCGACGGATGGTTGTAATGTTGGTCGATCAAGCCGTGTAGCATGTCACGAACTTGTTGTTGGTAGCGATCGCCCCCAATACCGCCGCGACACCAAGGGACTTCCTCCCAAACCAGCAATCCAAGTTCATCGCAAAGATCGAGAACAAGTGGTGCTTGTTGGTAGTGACCCAATCGAACAAAGTTGGCTCCCATCTCTTTGATCATCGTCAGTGTTTGACGAACGACATCGTCCGGGACTGCGGCTGCGACCCCCGCATGATCTTCGTGGTAATGTGTCCCGCGAAGCAGCAGTCGCTCGCCGTTCAGTTTAAAAGGGCCATGTTCGACCCACTCAAAGGAACGAATACCAAAACGTTGTTCAAGCGTCTGTTCACCATGCTTCGATTTGATGGTCACCGAACAACGGTAAAGCGTCGGTGACGATGGCGACCATAACTTTGGCTTGGCAACATCAAAGGAAACGACTTCCATTTCGCTGGACCAGGGTGCAAGTTTCTGTACCGAATGGTGAACTAATTTATCGTTCGCATCGCGAGCTTCGATCGTCACTTCGATCTGGTCATTTTGAGAAGCCGGATTGAAGAGCTTCGGACGTACTTTGACGGTGGCTATGCCGTCGGAGTTCAGTTTGGGTTCGACGTGAACTTGTTGCAAAGAAATCGCCGGTACGTAAACCAGTGTGAGGTGACGATAAAGTCCCCCATAGCGATTAAAGTCACTCAAGTCAGAGGGAACACTTTCCGCATCGCGGGAGTTGTCGCACATGACCGCGAGTGGAACTTCACCTTTGAAGGTTTCGTTCTTTAAGGCCTTGGCGGCGGCATCGGTAATGTCGACGGTCCACTCGTCGTAGCCGCCGAGATGCTCACCGACTTTATCGGTATAGACGAATACCTGAGAGCTTTGCCCGGCACCATTAAAGTGAAGCAGCGTTCGACCGTTTGGAAACGGATTGTCGATTTTGAGTCGAGTGCGATACCAACCTGGTCCTTGATAATAACGGACGTCGGGGTCGACGGCGTCGCGCCCGTTGAAGCAGTGGGGAAGCGTTACTGCCGTCCAAGCCACATTGTCACTGGCAGCTTCAGCTCGCCAAATTTCCCATGGGCTTCCAAGCGTTCCTTGATAATGTTCCCATCCCTCGGTCAGACGTTTTGATGATTCATTCGCATCGGCGAACGGAAAGGTAAAAATTCCGATAGCGAGCGTAAGGAGGCGGGTAATTGATTTCATATCTTCGGGGGCGATCGGCCGGGTAGATGATAGGGAAAGCTCTCAGTAAGAATTTTCTAGAGCATCTTGAAAAGTGGTATAGGTGAATTCCCGGTAGTATGGATAAACTGTGGTTTAGTCCAAGTTTATGGAGGAATTGGAATGAATGCATTAAGCATGGATTTGCGAACGAGAATCATCACGGCGGTGGAATCA
>JANOAI010000543.1:0-2105 GCA_031411055.1 Pirellulaceae bacterium | reverse complement strand
AGGCCCGGGAGAGGGCCGCATTTTCCGTGGCTTAGGAGAAGACCCTCTCCCGGCCGCTACCGCGTCCGACCTCTCCCGCAAGCGGGAGAGGTTACAAATATCCAGCAAATATAAATATAATGGTTCTAAGCTGGACGGTCTCTAAAGCCTGGACTCCAGCGCAAAGTGGCGATGTCCGGTTAGAATCTTGAGCTTACAAACAGCGTTCGCATTAGGAAACGAAAAAGATATTGTAGACCTCGTTTTCCGCAAAATTACAGGGATTCCTTCGATTCTGGAGATTATCGTGCCTATAAACCGCCTTGGTTGGTTTGTCGTCGCTACCGTTTACTTGCTTTGCATTTCCGGGCTATCTGCGGAAGAGGCGTCTAGCCGAAAACCTGTTTTCACCGAAAATTTTGAAAACGGGATCGATCGATGGGAGTTAGTGGACCCAAAGTCTTGGGCCATCGAAGATCACGGCAAAGGAAAGAGCATGTCGATCATCAGTCGCGAGAGTGAATACAAACCCAAAGTTCGCAGCCCACTCCATATCGCACTTATCAAGGATCTATCCGTCGATGATTTTGAGATCGTCTTTCAGGTAAAGAGCACGAAGAATACAGGCAACCATCGGGACTGCTGTGTGATCTTTAACTACCAAGATCCCTCTCACTTTTATTATGTTCATCTTGGTGCAAAACCCGATCCGGCGAGCGGTCAAATATTCATCGTCAACGACGAACCTCGGCGACCTTTAACAACGAACACGAAACTGGTTCCGTGGACCGACGATTGGCATACTGTCAAAGTTGTTCGAACCGTCGCCGATGGATCGATCGCGGTATACTTTGACGACATGGAGCGTCCTCATTTAGAAACCAAGGATACGAATTTCGGGAAGGGTCGAATTGGCATTGGCTCTTTCGATGACATGGATGCCTTTGACGACTTGAAGGTTTTCGACAAATAAATATTGATACAGGTATTGCACTACCGGGATTTGAGGGCTTTCCCGCTCGCGAATTGGTCTCTACAAATCTTACCCTCCCGCTCGTGTATCGGTCTCTACACATATTCACCCTCTAGCTAGTGTATCGGACTCAACACATATTCACCCTCCCGCTTGCGGGAGGGTCGAGCGCAGCGAGGGGAGGGGGGAGGTTGGAATGGTGAAGAAGTGTAGAGACCAATACCTGCTCGTAGGAGAGGCAACCAATTCATTTTGATATCATGGTCCAATCAACGTCTTACAATCTCGCACGCGTATTGAGTCTACAATTCTCATGATCATTTATGGAACCGCGATCTTGTCCCTTTGTTTGCTCATAGGGCTTTCCTTGGGGCGATTCATTGGAAAGTTACTTGGTGTCGAGACAGAAATGGGTGTTCCAGCAGATATTGGCGGCGTCGGTATCGCCATGATTCTGCTGATCGTCAGCTCCGACTGGTTGCATCGGACCGGGCGAATGAAACTCCCGACGGAATCGGGTATCACGTTCTGGGGAGCGATTTATGTTCCGATTGTGGTCGCAATGGCTGCAAGCCAAAACGTTTTAGCCGCGCTCACCGGTGGCGTGATGGCGATATGCGCAGGTTTGCTTGGAGTTATTGCCTGCTTCCTGTTGGTCGGCGTCTTCTCGAGAATAGGAAGCGCCAACCCAGTCGAGAAGGATCTGTCGTGAATTCCGTCATTGAAATTCTTCAAAACGTCTTGGTAAAAAACTCGCTCCTGACGGCGTTCGCGCTCGTCGGAATCACGATGGCGATTTCGTACTGGATGTCTGAGCATTTAACCCGTCGTCGTCTCCATGGATCAGCGATTGCCATTCTCTTCGGCTTGATTTTCGCCTGCGTCGGTGGCTTCCTTACGGGTGGTAAGCAAGGTCTGGCAGACCTACCAGTCTTTTCGGGCTTGGGAATCATGGGTGGGGCAATGCTGCGGGACTTTGCCATCGTAGCCACCGCCTTCGGCGTGCGCATGGAGGAATTCATTCAGGGTGGTGTGATGGGCGTGGTTTCCTTGTTCGTCGGCCTTTTCGTTGCGTTCGCTTGTGGAGGTGCGGTCGCGTTCGTATTTGGCTATCGCGACGCCGTGAGCATAACGACCATTGGAGCCGGTGCAG
>JANOAI010000542.1:0-5924 GCA_031411055.1 Pirellulaceae bacterium | reverse complement strand
CTTCGGCAAATCTGGCGGCCAAGCAGGGTTCGCGGCAGGTCGTTTGCTTAGTGAATAACCGAACGAACTGCGGGGTAAACCCGCAGGATTTTTTGTACGATAAAAATCAAGCACCGGCGATCAGCGAGAAGTGTCGAAATTTGCGTGTAATTCCTTGGGTGGAGAACAAGCCTTTCCGGTGTGGGCTAGAGCAGTATTAAGAAGGTGTAGCGTTTCTCCAACGCGTTTGTAGCCGAGCTGCTCGAGCAGCCGGGCATATTGCCGCGGGGCAAAGGCTCTTCCGGCCTGGCAAATCCAACCTTCCAATGCACCGGCCTGCTCGCGCAGCTCCGCTACCGATTGGGATTTGCTCGCTACACCTAATCAAGAATTGCTCTAGAGCATTTTCAAGAACGACGTAGGCTTTGGAAACGGGGGTAGGTACGAACGCGGCTGACTTCCTGCACGTAGGTCAGTCTCTCCGAGACTGACCCCTCGACTTTGTCGAGGATTTCACGAGTCTCGGAGAGACTCGACTACGTGAATCGCCCGTTTCCTGACTGGCTAAATGAAAAATGAAAATGCTCTAGCTGAAGATGGAACGGGCGACTTCGAGAAGCGAGCGTTTTTCTTCTGCGATTGGCCAGTACGCTTTCTGATGGTCTAGGACTCGTAATTTGTTCCCATGCCTTCGAGCGAGCTGTTCGATGCGTCGCTTGTCACCGTAGGCCAGGACAAGATATTCTTCTTCGATGGCAATGCTCTTGATCGTCCAAAGTGTTGCATCGATTCGCAATTCCGCAACTTCCAGCAATCGCGTTACTGTCTCGGGCGGAGTTCCAAATCGATCTTCGAGCTCTTGTCGCAGATCTCCGAGCTTGCGGATATCGTCGATGCGACTTAACCGGCGGTACAGGTCAATCTTGTGACGGATCTCAGGGACGTACTCGGATGGAATAAAGGCTTCCATGGGAAGGTTCACTTCTACGTCGATTGAAAGCTTGGGCGCCTGACGCTTGAGCTTTCGAACAGCGGTTTCCAGCAATTGACAATAAAGCTCGTAGCCGACGGCGGCGATGTGGCCGCTTTGCTGCGTACCCAATAGGTTTCCTGCACCTCGGATTTCGAGATCGCGCATGGCGATTCCGAAGCCCGCCCCAATATGGGAGTACTCTTCGATTGCGTGCATCCGACGCGAGGCCTCGGGATTTAAATGCTTGTTGCGATCGACAAGCAAATAACAATATGCCTGGTTCTTATAGCGACCGACGCGGCCACGCAGTTGGTGCAATTCTGCCAAGCCATATCGATCGGCTTCGTCGACGAAGATGGTATTCGCGTTCGCAATATCAAGTCCGCTTTCGATAATCGTTGTCGACAAAAGCAAATCGTAGCGATGTTCGATGAAATCGATCATTACTTGTTCCAGTTGGTGTTCGGGCATCTGACCGTGTCCCATGACGATCCGAGCTTCGGGAACAATTCTCTGCAATCGAGACGCAAGCAAGCCTAAATCGAGAATTCGATTGTGAACAAAATAGATTTGACCACCGCGATTGAGTTCGCGTAGAACAGCATTTCTAATGAGCTTGTCATCAAAGCGAACAACTTTCGTTTCAATCGCGACCCGCTCTTCAGGGGCCGTTTCCAAATTAGAAATATCGCGGACGCCCACGAGCGACATATGGAGCGTTCGAGGAATGGGAGTGGCTGAGAGAGTCAGGACGTCAATATTGGGTCGCTGCTGTTTCAGGCGTTCCTTCACAGAAACACCAAAACGCTGTTCTTCGTCGATAACCACCAGTCCAAGATTGAAGAACTCGACGTCGGGTGACGCCAAGCGGTGGGTCCCAATGACGATATCGATCTGCCCTTTCGCCAGTTTTTGCAAAGTATCTTTTTGCTCGGACCCAGTACAGAAGCGACTTAGTTTGGCCACATCGAATGGGAACTCGGCCATCCTTTCGCGAAAGGTCTTGTAATGTTGCTCAGCCAAGACTGTCGTTGGAACGAGGACCGCGACTTGATATCCGCTATCGACGGCCTTGAAAGCGGCTCGCATGGCAACTTCGGTTTTTCCAAAACCAACATCGCCGCAGATCAGCCGATCCATCGGTCGAGTCGACAGCATGTCGTTTTTGGTTGCTTCAATAGCGGTGATTTGATCTGGCGTTTCTTGATAAGGGAAAGAAGTATCGAATTGGCTTTGCCAAACGGTATCTTTGGTAAAGGCAATGCCTGAATGGGAACGACGGGTGGCTTGCATTTCGAGCAGTTCAGCGGCCATGTCGGTGACGGCTTCTTCGGCGGCACGTTTTTGGCGAACCCAGGCTTGGCCACCAATCTTTGCGAGCTTAGGCTGGCTCTTCGTTCCTCCGATGTAGCGCTGAATCAAATCAATCTTACTGCTCGGACAGTACAGCTTGGTGCCTTCGGCAAATTCAAGCTCCAAATGTTCTACTTTCTGTCCTTGCTTTTCGAGCAATTGCATCCCTCGATAGATACCAATCCCGTGGGAGAGATGCACGATCAGATCTCCAGGCCGAAGATCCATGAAGCTATCGATCGCTCGCGAGGAAATTTTGCGAGTTCCACGCCTCAGCGAGTGTCGCTTGAGCATCTGATTCACGGATAGAACCATCGGTCCATCGGAACCTAGTTCGAATCCGGAAGCTAAGGTACCGATCATCAAGGTTGCACGACCACTGGTCAACGCTTGGCTGGTCACCAGAAGCTCTTGCATTCGATTTAGCTCGCCCGCATTCCAGCAAAGGATGGTCGCGTTTCGATTGTCGCCGAGGTTTTTATCGAGGAGTGCAGCCAAATGCTCCAATTCGCCACCAATACGCTCCACGTTTCCAAGCGGCGAGCGAATCACCTCGCCTTCAATCGATGGATCGGAGATCTGCATCAAATGGATGCGAGGCAGTTTTGAAATTCGTTCAATGACTTCCGATGGCTTTTGAAAACGCTCAGGGAATGGGATCCGTTCTAAGAACGATTGGGCCATATGTTGGATTGCAATCGGCTCACAAAGAATGATGGCCACATCTTTGGTTAAATAGTCAAGAAGTGATGCTTGTTGCGAACGATCTTCTTTGGCTAAGGGCAATGCAATCGAGTCAAGTCGTTCAATCGACTTTTGTGAAACGGCATCAAACTGGCGAATAGACTCAATCTCATTGTCGAACCATTCGATTCGAATGGGTTCCGGCGAATCGGGTGGATAAACATCTAAGATGCCACCGCGAAAGGTGAATTCGCCGGGAAGCTGAACACTTGTCGTCGTATGATAGCCAGCTTCGAGCAACCAGCTTCGTAGTTCGCTGAGCGTTTGAATTTGCCCGATGCTCAGTAGCTTTCGGCTGCTCCGGATCGAGGCGGGGCTTGGTACCGAATGCATCAAGGCTGGAAGAGTGGTTATGACGAGTGGCGGTGAAGTATCCTCCTTGGGCGGCGTATCTTTTTGATTCGCATACTGTTCAAGTCGTCCAAGTACTTGGAGTCTTTCAACCACTTCCCGCTGGAGTAAAGATTCGAGTTCGCTGTCGTCGCTCGCTTGCGGAAAGACGTCGGCGGATCGACCAAGCAAAAATTCGATATCGGGGACAAGTGTATCGACATCGATCGGAAGGGGCGCTACGATTACCATCGGTCTGGACTTGAAGCGATCGATGGCTGCGATGATCGTCGATGAGGAAGTTGGCCATACGCCCTCAATCGTGACGCGAGCCGATTTTTTCCAAGCCCGCATTGCGTGTTGAAACGATGTAGAATCCACGATCTGATCGATCACGGCGTCGATTTGGACACGCGCGCGAGGTTCGGCAAGCTCTTGCGTATTTGAGTCGGAATTATCCTTTGCAGGCATTGATCGTCATTCCGTTGACACTTCTCCCGGGCGCGGCTTACGTAACTGAAGAATGACACTTTCCGATTCGGTGTCAGGCATCGGATAAGAGTCCAGTTTCCGCAGTTCAATATTCTTGAGCAAACCTAGATGTCTTGCTTCACCTCGTTCTTCGACCCACTTCGGACCTTTGACGGCCAGGACACGTCCAAACGTATGCCAGTAGTCTGAGAGCCAAGTGCATAGTTTATTCAGCGGTCCGACTGCTCGAACGACCAAGCTGTCGTATCGAAAATCGTCAAGTACTTTTTGGACGTTCGTTGGATAAACGGGAATTCGCAGTTTGAGAGCCTTGGCAATCGACTCGACAGCTTTGGCCTTTTTGCCAACGCTATCGCAAAGCGTCACCTGCAGATCGGGTCGAAGGATGGCGAGAACTAACCCCGGCACGCCGCCGCCGGTTCCAATGTCGAGGATTTCTTCGTTTGGCTGGATTTGCAACGAAAGACGCCAAGAATCAAGCAGATCACGCTTGGCAAACAAATCGAAATTCGTATGCCGCGTCAAATTCATCTTTTCGTTCCATTCCCACAATTGTTGACAGTAGGCTTCCAAAATGGGCCAACGATCGTCAGCAATATCAGAAATGCCACACGCTTTGGCAGCGGTTGCGAGGTCGACAGAGGGAGTTTGCGTTAAATTCGGAATCAAGGGATAAACTATCGGAGAGTCAAAATAGTGTGGGAACGCATTATGGACCCGATTGCCAACTCAATCAACATCCGCCAGCGTTAAAGTCTACGTTCGAGGGATATTCGTTGAGCAAAGTCAAGTAGGCGTAGCCAGATTTCCGGTTTCGACCGAAATCTACTTGCGATGGCGACCGTAAGGCCGCTACCATGAGGAGAGTTCTTTTATTGAAGGAGTAAAAATTATGATTCACTATTCTTGTGACCGCTGCAAATGCGAACTCAATCCCGATCATGATCTCCGATACATCGTCCGCATCGAAGTGGAAGCGGCGATCGAAGAGATTGCAAGCGATTGCTCGGATGACCCAGATCGACTTGAAGAGCTTGAAGAGCTTCTCGAATCCAGCGACGAATATTGTAGTTCTGAGCTTGGCGATGAGCTGTTCCAGCGGAAACGCTATGACCTGTGTGTTGGCTGCTTTCGCCAGTACATGAAAAACCCTCTCGGACGGGAAGCCAGCTCTCCCTTTGGCTTTAGTAAGAACTGAGTCGATTAAGATAGTCGATGTGAACGTGTTTGATCGCGACGCAGTCTTTCTCTATGTTCACAATGCTCACACGACCTATCGGGCTGGCAGCAATGACAAGCCCTAGAAAGCTGGCAGCGAGTCCGATCAGAACTACGATGATGCTGGCCGCGAAATAGTCTCGCGGGATTGACTGTGTCAACCCAAAGGCGAAGTACCCGATAATGGTCGCTACACCTGCGAACATGAGTACGAGGCTAGCCAGGAAAACATGCAGACTCGCCTTGTATTTCTTGAGGCCAATGGGAATTCGCAACTTGATTTTTTTATTCACAAAAGGCGAAACCAAGAAATACGGAAAAATGCCGAGCAGTAGAAGGAAATAGACTGCGATGGGTTGCCAACGCTGTTCGACTTCTACAATCTTGTAGGCAGGCTCGTTAGTCCATAAACAATATTTGGGTAGATCGCGATCGTCGTGTACGACGAGCAGTCCACCTTGGCGATAGCAATTCGAAAGTGCTTTGGTGAAACCGATTCCATGAGCAGTTGAAAACGTTGCGAGATGATCGGTAAGAGTTGTGGAGTGTTGGTGACCAAAGCTCGCATCATCCCTTGATATGTCGCAATCGCGATCGAGCCGAACAGATTGAAGGATAGTTTGCCAGCTTCAGAAAACGCATCGGTCATTCGAGATTCAGATCCCCACGCTGTTGCAACGGCTAAGAAGATGAACAGGGGAATATTCTCGGACCAGGTAGCATTGCCGTGGAGCTTGATCGATGAAAAGACATCCTTCGGAAAGCACCACAGCAGCGCTCGCTTTATTCGGTCTGCTTCGATAGTCGCTGACGGGGCCATCTTGGACTTTACATT
>JANOAI010000541.1:0-8434 GCA_031411055.1 Pirellulaceae bacterium | reverse complement strand
CAAAAGTGCAAAGCACCCGAAGGGCCGTTCCGGCTTTTGGTACCTGACCCCGTTTTCCAAGCCTACGTCGTTCATGAAAATGCTCTAGTGATAGCTTACTCCGCAAAGCGAGGGCGAACTTGACGGTTACGCGGGCAGGGTATGGCTTCCATAGATGGTTGTTTGACTCTCAATAATTCAGCCGAAAAGCGAAGAGACGACGTATCGGCGGCGAGACGTTGTCGCATCCTCTTTAATCAAAATTTGAAGGATTCATCACACAGAAAAGGATTTCGACTAATGAAATGGTCTAACCCATGGATGGGAGTCGCCAGGAAGCTTGTGCTGTCAGGAACAGCCCTCGTTATTCCAATCGCCGCCGCCCGCGTTGTTGCTCAAGACTACAACGCCGAAAGTCAGTACGCGACCAGCCCCTCCGACAGCTATTACATTTCCACGGAGAGTGCTCCTGCACCGACTCCTGCACCAGAAGCTGACCCAGCGGCTGCCGCGGCCGCGAAGAAAAAGGCGGAGGCCGCGAAAAAGAAGAAAGCCGAAGAGCTCAAGAAGAAGGTCGCCACGGCGTACAAAGATCCGTTCTATATGAACGACTTCAGCTATCTCAAGGACCCCAACTATAAGGGGTGCGAGATTGGCGAAGGGCTCAAGGGAATGAACGTTGGTCCTTGTGGCCAACTCGACATTGGTGGTCAGTATCGATTGCGGTATCATGGCGAGCACAACATGCGCGGGCTTGGTTTGACCGGTCGCGATGATGATTTCTTGCTCGACCGCACCCGTATTTACGCTGACTACAAGCTCAACAAGCGGGTCCGTATTTTCGCCGAAGGCCTGGACGCCGGAAGTTCTTACGAAAATTTTGCTCCGCGCGCCATTGAGGTTCAACAATTCGATGCTCAAAACCTGTTTGCTGACGTAGCACTCTACGACGAAAAGAATGGCAAGCTGGTAGCTCGTGGTGGTCGTCAAGAATTGCTTCTTGGAGCGCAGCGGTTAGCGTCGCCACTTGATTGGGCAAATACCCGTCGTACGTTCGAAGGTGGTCGTTTGACATGGAGCGACTCGGATCGAACGACCGATTTTCTTTTGCTTCGACCAATGAATTTGAACATTCATCGATTCGACTCGCCAAATCAAAATCAAGTTCTGTATGGGATGTATAATTCGAACAAGTCAATTTGGGGGAAAGATGCACCGATCGATACCTACTATTTCGGTTTCGAGAACGATGTAACCTTCCAACGCATTCATACGATTGGAACTCTGATCAAGGGTGAAAAGGATACCTTGTTGTGGGATAACGAGTTCGGATATCAATTCGGACGCAACGGCGACAGCTCGGATGCCTCAGCATTCTCGTTAACCTTTGGCGTTGGGAAAAAGCTCAAGGGCGATATGAAGCCGGTTGTCTGGGCATACTATGATTGGGCCAGTGGCGATGATTCGATTAATAATGGATGGAATCACCTGTTCCCGCTCGGGCACCGCTACAACGGCTTCATGGACTTATTCGGTCGACGCAACTTGCACGACTTGAACGCATCGATGACCGTTAGCCCATCCGAGAAGTTTACCGTCTTGGCTTGGTATCACTATTTCGCTTTGGCAAACGGCAATCAAGGTCCCTACAACGTGACCTTGTCGCCGTTTCTTCCAGGTGGAACAGTCGGGAGCAAGGACCTTGGTCACGAAATCGACATGCTGGGTACCTACAAGGTCAACAAGCGAAGCGATCTCGTTCTCGGCTATTCGCACTTCTTCTCAGGCGATTTCTATCGCCTGAGCAGGAATGCCGCCAACAACGCGATTTTCAACGGCGATGCCGACTTCTTCTACACGCAATGGCACTATAACTTCTAAGCTGACGTCGTAGCTTGTGGTTGGTCGACGGTCTCCAACTTGTGGTCGTCACTTGCCGATCTAAGCGATCTGCGTATCAAAAACACGACGTCCCCAAGTGATTTGCTTGGGGACGTTTTTTTGTAGCTACCGCCAACGAGAGCGTTCTTTCAGTTGGATGCGAAAGTTACCCCCTCCGGATGCACAGGGCCTCGAACCTCGCGAGTTGGCGGGCGAATTGGATCGCGGTATCTCGATCAGAGGTAGAGTCATCGATCAAGCTTGCTCAAGAACTAGCTGAACATCTCTTCGCACGCCCCGGCTAGCCGGCAACTTCAAGTCGACGGATATCGTGAATGAAGTACGACGGAAAAGTTTGGTTGGCAAGCTAAGCAGCGGGACACTAGTCAACCCCTGATACAAACCATCCGGTTCATGAAGGCTCGGACCCTTCTTCGGGCAGTTCGTAATGGTGGTTTTCGGGTCCTAGCGTATCCTTTTACGTTTAATCAGGAGCCGTATTCGCGCTGATCAGGATATCGACCGCCTTCGGTTGAACGGGCAAACATTCAAGCTGTATGGTGGACTACATGATCGAGGCATGGCGAAATAGCGTCTCCGTAGATCCGCAAATTCGTCTGTACGGCTTGAGGCGGTCAACTATACTTAAGGCTCAACGTTTGACCGGCTTTATTCTCTCCTCTGGCTGGCCAATTCCCACTCTCTTCGCCGGGTCAGCCTGAAGTTCTTTTGATGGACTTTTGAGCTTGAGATTCTCCATGTCATTTCCAACACCCAAGCTAAGTCGTATCCTTTTGATCGCTGACGATCCGTCGATGGGCTCGATCCTACGAGAGAGATTAGGGTCGAACGAGATCCAAATCGTTGTTTCGTTGACCTTGAACGATGGGCTACGCATGGCTCGAGATCAAGGCTTTGACGTCATCGTGTTGGATCAACATTTACCAGACGGAGATGGAGACGGATTGGACCCGATTGAGGAATTGTTGCAAACGGATCGGATGCGTCCCATCCTTTACGTCACTGCTCAGACCGAGTCGCGAACGGCAATTGAAGCAATTAAACGTGGGGCTTTTGATTATCTCACCAAGCCTTTCGATTTTGGTTTTCTCAAACAGCGTTTGGAAGAGGCTCTCGAGTATCGCCAGCTTACGCGCATCCCCGTCATGGTCGACGCACGACCAGGAACCGATCACGTCGTCGAGGATGATGAGCTTGTTGGGCGTAGTCAAGCGATGCAGGATGTCTATAAAGGGATCGGGCGATTCGTTTTACGTACGGGTCCAGTCCTCATCGAAGGCGAAGTCGGCACAGGTAAGGAGTTGATAGCGAGAACGATTCACGATCACGCGCTGCGGGTTGGGAAGCCGTTCATCAAGGTGAGTGCGATAGATCTTATCGACACCGAACTGCAGCAAACGCTTTTCGGAAATGCGATACCGGATCAACCAAGCAACAGGGGCTATATTCAGACTTGTGAAGGCGGAACGATCCTGATTGAGGAAATTGGGGGAATGTCGCTGGCTCTTCAATCACGGCTACTTCAATTTATGCAGCAGCCGACGGCCAATGCGAACCTTGTGTTTACAACATCGAGACCGATCGGAGATCTAGTAAAACGTGGTTTACTTCGGAGTGATTTCTACTATTTTCTAAGCCCGTTTGTGATTCGCGTTCCGGCGCTCCGCGAGAGAATCGACGATCTTGATCTTCTGGTATCCCATTTTATTCATCGATTGCTCATGATCTCTCCAGCGGGCGACCAGTCGAGTCCTCCAAGAGTAAGCCAAGGTGCGATGAACTTGTTGAAAGCCTATGACTGGCCTGGAAATGTCTCGCAGCTCAAGAGTGTCTTGCATCGTGTTCTCGTGGAATCACGTGGTGTCGTGCTTGCGACGGACGCTTTGCACCGGGCACTCGGGACGACCGAGCGTGCTCGACGAACTCGATCGGAAACAGTTCATTCGGACGTTGGCGTTGAAGGAAGCTGGGATTTCGAAGGCTTTATTGCTGGGCTGTTAAACGAAGGGATCGACAATTTGTATGGAATGACCGTTCAGAAATTCGATCAACAACTGCTAACGATCGTACTGAAACATACGCAGGGAAACCAAACGCAAGCTGCCAGACTTCTAGGCATGACACGTACCAGCCTACGACGCAAAATTGCAACGACAAAGATTCGCCTTGCAGACTTTGGTTCCACCCTACTCCAGGAGGAAGACGCCGAACAATCCTCAGTGGCCGAATGCTAAGTCAACCTCGCCCTCTCCGTGACACGCGCGTTGGCATCTTTGCAATGCGAATGCATCGAAAATGGAATGTTGCCAGCAGCGTCCAAGCCGCGTCGACGAGCGGCGTATGGCGAGCATACCGGTCTTCAAGGAAAAGACTTCCATGTATTAAAAGTCGCCTATTCCTTGAATACGATCCCCAAGGATTGCATTTTCTGTGAATTGTGGCTCCTTAAAAGCACTTTATGCCTGCTTGTCGCCGCGTTTGCATTGGAACTTGATGGCCTTCCGGCGTATGCTATGACAACCATGAAACTACCCGTGCTTCCGTCAACCGATCCTTCGAACGCCCGCCCAAAGTCGGTTGTTTCTCGTTTTTTGGACGGGCTCGGGCGCGAAGAGTGTGCGCCAACGGGACCCGTCGCAAAACTGGCTTTACCGATGTCGATGGCCGAGGCTTTAGAACGAGGCTGGGATGAGTTGGATGTGGTCTTCATAACGGGTGACGCGTACATCGATCACCCCAGCTTTGCAACGGCCATTTTGGGTCGTGTACTGGAGGCAGCAGGCTTCCGTGTCGGGATCGTGTCGCAGCCGGATTGGCAATCGTGCGAAGATTGGCAACGCTTTGGTCGACCGCGGTTGTTTTACGCGATCAGCGCGGGCAACATGGACTCGATGATCAACCATTACACCGCCAATCGTAAGGTTCGAAACGATGACGCCTATTCGCCTGGTGGTCGGATTGGTTTGCGACCTGATCGTGCGACATTAAGTTACTGCCAACGTGCCAGAGAAGCCTACAAGAGTGTTCCTGTCATCGCCGGTGGCGTCGAAGCGTCGCTAAGAAGAGTCGCCCACTATGACTATTGGTCCGACAAAGTGCGTCGCAGCATCCTGATGGACAGCAAAGCCGATCTCATTGCGTTCGGCATGGGGGAGAATTCGATCGTCGAGATGGCACAACGACTTGCCAACGGTGAGACAGTTAAAGACTTGCGCGACATGCGCGGAGTGGCTTATGCTTTGGGGGCGTCTGAAGAATTGCCAACCGATGTCCTTGAGCTCCCAACCTTTGAAGAAGTTTCAACCGATAAGCTCGCCTTTTCCGAAGCGACGCGGATGCTCCACAACGAAACCAATCCGTTGAACGCTCGGCGTATTATGCAACGGCATGGAAACCAAACCGTCGTTTGCAATGTTCCGCAGCTTCCGATTAGCCAAGAAGCCATGGATCGCATTTATGGCTTACCCTATACGCGTCGAGCTCATCCCAGTTATACGGAGCCGATCCCTGCGTTCAACATGATCAAGAATTCGGTCACGATCATGCGAGGTTGCTTTGGTGGTTGTACCTTTTGTTCGATTACGGCTCATCAGGGCCGCATAATTCAATCGCGATCGAAAGAGTCGGTGCTCAACGAAATTCGTTCCATGCGCGACGATAAGGACTTCAAGGGTATTGTGAGCGATATCGGAGGTCCGACGGCCAATATGTATCACATGCGTTGTACGCAACCGGAGGTGGAAGCCGTCTGTCGCCGTCAGTCCTGCGTTCATCCCAAGATTTGTAAATTGCTAGGGACCGATCATGGGCCGGTTATCGAATTAATGCGTGAAGCTCGACAGATTCCAGGGATCAAAAAGGTCTTAGTGGCGAGCGGCGTTCGGATGGATTTGGCAAGGAATTCTCCTGAGTACATACAAGAGCTGACCGAGCATCACGTCGGCGGGCATTTGAAAGTTGCGCCCGAGCACGTCGATCCGGAGGTACTGTACAAGATGCGGAAACCAGCCAACGATGACTTTGAGTTTTTCGCGGAGGAGTTTCGCGAGACTTCGGACCGCGTTGGCAAGAAGCAGTATCTGATCCCCTATTACATCGCTTCGCATCCAGGAAGTTCGATCGATTCCATGATTGAGCTGGCGCTGTTTTTGAAGAGGAACGGATACAAGCCTGACCAAGTTCAGGACTTTATCCCGGCTCCACTCGATATCGCGACAAGCATGTATTACACCGGCATGGATCCGTTCACCAAGAAGCCCGTATATATTGCCAAAGCGCTGAACGATCGAAAGTTGCAGCGAGCTTTGATGCAGTTTTTTAAACCTGAAAACTATTTTGAAGTCCGCGAGGCATTGCAAAAAGCCAAGCGCACCGATTTGATCGGCGATGGCTGCGATAGTCTAATCCCAAGCAGACCGCCGAAAGAAGCGTTAGAATCACGTCGCAAACTGGCCAATGATCGCTTTCGCGGTGACTATGTTCATACGATCAAGTCAGGCGAAAAGTCGTCTGAAGGCGAGCCGAAGAAGCTATCGAGAAAAGAACAACGCCCTGGATCGACTCCAGGTTACCGACCAGGACGACGGCAAGACCGTCGCAAGCCATGACCCAGAGATTACCCGAAGCATTTGCGTTCTGTCCTAAGTGTGGTAGGGCGTCGGAATCGGTTGGTAAAAATCCTTTTTATTGTTCCGGTTGTGAGTTCAAGTTCTTCTTTGGACCTACGGTCGCGGTTGGCGCGATCGTGACCGACGAGGCGGGCCGAGTTTTATTTCTCAAACGCGCTCGTGATCCGGGTCAAGGCAAGCTCGGAATCCCTGGCGGCTTTGTCGATGCCGGTGAGAATTTGGAACAAGCGTTGGCTCGAGAAGTCCTCGAAGAGACCAATCTTAAAGTAACGTCGTCTCGGTATTTAACGACCTTTCCGAACGTCTATCCGTATCTTGGTATCCTATACCCCGTTACCGACGTTTTTTACGAATGCCATGTCGAAGGCTATGATGCCATGGTCGTTCAAGAGGGCGAAGTCGATAATTATGCGTTTTGCGACGTAGGACGCGAACAGCTCGAAAACATGGCGTTCGAATCCAATCGACTTGCCATCGAATTCTTTCTAACGCATCGAGCGCCTCCCGTAACTCGTTTGGATGCGTCGCGTTAGCTTCTCCTCGACCTAACATGCCCGCGAATTTTGCGAGTTGCGATTGAAAGGGACAACGATGGTTACAAGTTTAATGAATAGAACGGTTTAGAAATTCAATGGCTTCGATGTTGAAAAATCGTTCGTTTGCATTCGCATCTCAATCAATCGCTCCAGTCGCTGTTCTCGTTTTCGCGATCGCGCTGTGGCAGTTTATTGTCAGCTATTTTCAAATTCATCCGATTATTCTTCCCAGCCCGCTTGCGGTTTTGATGATGCTTTGGAAGGAGCGTGCAACGCTAGGTCGAGCCGTCTTTATCACAGGGTTGGCCGCGTTTTGTGGTTTGCTGTCGAGTATCATCTTTGGCGCCTTCATCGCGATTCTTTTTAGTCAATCGTCAAAGCTGCGAGCAGCTTTGTATCCTTACGTGATATTCTTGCAAACGGTACCCATCGTGGCGATTGCTCCCCTCCTGATTATTTGGTCAGGAAGCAATTTTCGAACGATCGTGTTTGTATCGATCATCATTAGTATTTTTCCCATCGTATCCAACACGACAGCCGGACTACTATCCATCAACGAGAACTTGCGTGACCTGTTTCGGCTGCAAGGCGCCAGCCGCCTCCAAACACTTCTCAAGCTTCGTATTCCAGCTGCGATTAGTCATCTCGTTCTCGGCGCGCGAATTAGCTGTGGCTTGGCTGTGATTGGCGCAATTGTAGGTGAGTTTTTTGTGGGCAATAGTGGCCGTTATGATGGTTTGGGGACAATCATGACACTTTGGCAAGGTCGTCAGAACACGACCGGTCTCATGGCCGCGGTTTTAGTAAGCACACTTCTTGGGGTCGTTTTTTTTGCAGTGGTGAATGTGCTTAGCCGAACCGTCCTTCGGCGATGGACATTGGCTGCGAATCTTGAAAATGACGGGTAGTCGGCAAGCCATCGAATGAAATTGGAATTCTAACTCCAGTAGTTCATGTCGCGAATAAAGCTATAGCGACTTTGGAGGATCGTCGCACTATTCCGTATCGCGCCAGTTCTCGCCATCGCGACCAGATTTGTGTTGAATCTTACTTGAATGATGCGTAGTGCTCGGGCGATATCGAAATTCGATCGGTTTCCATTTGGGGTCGCTGGTATCGATGACTTGACCATAGATCCACTCATCTTGCCACCAGGACATTGTCGACCGAAGTTCCACGTTGGGCTTTTGCGATTTCACTTTTTGATACCAAGCCGTCTCGTCCATGGCAGTAACAGCTCGATCAAATTCGCTGTTCATGAGAACTTCGTACAAACTCGAAAATGCATCGGTCCAGAGGATGCCGTTGCGATCGGTCGGTCGACGCGATTGATCTGAGGTTTCGTCAAGTCGCATGTAGAGACTAGCGTCCTGGGTTAGAAGAACCCAC
>JANOAI010000540.1:0-14870 GCA_031411055.1 Pirellulaceae bacterium | reverse complement strand
ATCGAAGAAGAGATCGATGAACTGGCTGCCCTCGAATCGCTCGACAATGGCAAGCCTTTTAATGAAGCTCGCAATGCCGACTTGCCGCTCGTCTTGGATTGCCTCCGCTATTACGCTGGCTACGCGGATAAGATTCAGGGGAGTACGATTCCGGTCCGCGGCAACTACTTTACCTACACGCGCCGCGAGGCCGTTGGTGTCGCCGGTCAAATTATCCCTTGGAATTTTCCGATGCTGATGGTGGCATGGAAATGGGGACCCGCCCTCGCCGCCGGTTGCACGATCGTGATGAAGCCTGCCGAACAAACGCCCCTTACTTGCCTCCGTATGGCTCAACTAGCCCACGAAGCTGGTTTCCCAGATGGCGTGATTAACGTCGTTCCAGGCTTTGGTCCAACGGCCGGTGGTTCACTCGTCAAGCATCCAGGCGTTGATAAAATCGCTTTCACCGGCGAACATCGCACAGCACAAATTATCATGCGTGAGTCTGCAGAAACTCTCAAGCGATTGACCTTCGAACTTGGAGGTAAGAGCCCGAATGTCATCATGGCTGATGCGGATATCGATAAGGCGGTCGCTGGCTCTTTCATTGGTCTCTTCCTGAATCAAGGTCAGTGCTGTTGTGCCGGTAGCCGCGTTTTTGTGGAACGCAAAGTCAAGGACGAGTTTGTGGCCAAGATGTCAGCCATGGCCAAGAACCGTCGTGTTGGCGATCCCATGGCCGCCGATACCGAACAGGGTGCCCAAATCGACAAGGCTCAGTTCGATAAGATTATGTCGTACATCGAAAAGGGGAAGAATGAAGGTGCTCAATGCGTTGCTGGCGGTGAACGCTCTGGCGATAAAGGTTTCTTCATCCAGCCGACTGTTTTTGATAACGTCAAAGACAACATGACGATCGCGACCGATGAAATCTTCGGCCCCGTTATGTCGGTCCTGGCCTTCGATGACTGGGAAGAAGTCATCCAACGCTCTAACAGTACCTTCTATGGTCTGGCGGCAGCGATTTGGACGAGCAACCTGACGAAGGCTCACGATTTTGCCCGTCGCGTTCGTGCTGGAACCGTCTGGGTCAACTGTTATGATGTCTTTGATGCCGCGGCTCCATTTGGGGGTTTCAAGATGAGCGGTCAAGGCCGCGAACTTGGTGAAGAAGGTCTCAAGGCCTACACCGAGAGCAAGACCGTTACCGTCAGCCTAGGATAAGTGTCTTTTGTCGATTCGAGCCGAGATCATCTCGATCGGCGATGAACTCACAAGCGGCCAACGTTTGGATACCAACAGTCAATGGTTGAGTATCCGGTTGGCCGATCTGGGAGTCTCGACCGTCTTTCATACCACTGTCGGTGATACACTTGCCGACAATATTGACGTCTTCCGGACGGCCGCGCGCCGAGCGGCCATCGTTATCAGCACCGGTGGACTGGGGCCAACGGCCGACGATCTGACTCGTGAAGCGATGGCGGAAGCTTTCGATTGCCCGCTTGAGTTTCGCCAAGCCGCGATGGACCATATCGCATCGCTTTTTGCGAAACGCAAACGCCCGATGCCTGAACGCAATCGGGTCCAAGCGATGTTTCCAAAGTCTTCGCTGGAAATCCCAAATCCGCACGGTACTGCGCCGGGGATTGATTTAAATGTCAACAACACCTGCCGAATCTTTGCGTTGCCTGGCGTCCCGGCCGAGATGATGCAAATGTGGGAACAAACTGTTCTCAAGCGCCTAACCGGCGAGATGAACGTTGGCGCGGAGCGTTGGTTCTATCGAACGCTCAAAGTTTTCGGGATCGGCGAAAGCGATGTCGAAGCGAAGCTCCCCGATCTCATTCATCGCGATCGTATTCCACGGGTTGGGATTACCGTTTCCAAAGCCACGATTTCTTTGCGGATTGCTTGTCTCGCGAAGAACGAACACGAAGCCATCGAGGCATCTCGCGAAACCGAGAAGATTATTCACGATACTCTTGGTGAACTCGTCTTTGGTGAAGGCGAAGAGGAACTCGATGATGTCGTTCATCGATGGCTTGTGGAGCACAAACAATCGTTGAGTCTCATCGAAATTGGCGGCGACTCGCTCATTGCGTCGTGGTTGGCAAAGCATTCGCAGCCCGCGAATCCACATCCTTTTACAGACGCAAAAGCGATAGATGAAGCTCATACCAATCCTGAAGCGAGAATAGGACTGGTGGAATCACGGTGGTATCCGTCATGGACAAGCTCGCTCGACGAAATCGAAACGATGCGTCAACTGGTCGAACAAGTTCGCTTAGAGTCGAATACCGATTGGTGTCTGGCTATTGGACCCTATCCTCAACACGATGCTGTCGAAAACATGAAGAGCATGCCGACTTGCCAATTCGTCATCGGCTTGGCTAGTCGTTGCGGTGACACCCGCAATGAGCGGTTTGAATTAGGTGGCCATCCCGAACTCATCTTTCATCGAATTGCCAAAGCCGGCCTCGACTACTTCCGCCGCCACGCGCACCTTGCATAGTACCATTCTTCGCAACGAATAGCTGCCGGAACACCCGTTTCCCGAGTGGCTATCTGAAAAATGAAAATGCGCTAGGGATCGGGATATTCAACTACGAATCAACGTTCAAAGAAATACCAAGAGCCTTTCACGAATCGACACAACTCTCGTGGTCAGCAACGATTCTTCCTTAAATCGAGCAAATGAATCTCTACAACCAATTCACCTTTATTCAAGGCTCATTTACTTTGGTTGGCGGTTCTTTTTATTCCCAATTTGAAATGCCTCCAGCCAGCTTGTATCGACATAAGCGGAATCAACACTCGATGACGCGAAGTTCATTTGTAAACTCGACGGCGCCGTAAACGACCGAAGGCTGCTCACGCCTTGCCCAGCGCGGACAGCGTTGGTGTCGAAAGCGTTGACAAAACCATTGCGATCTACGTCATAAACGTTTGAGATCCCCCCCGAGTTTTGACCCTGTCGAGCGCGAATCGCATTCACGTCGAACGCGTTGATCGTGACTTGTTGTGACGGGAACGGCGAAGTCGGCGTTACATCAAAACGAGCATTCCCAAAATAGAAAACGTCGTTGGTAGTCAAACCCGTATTTGCATTGGCTAGTACCGTGACTCGCAACCAAGCGTTCTGAATCGTATTGTTCGGAAATTCAAGCTTCACACGATCCGAACCATTCAGTCCGCCGCCGGCGACGGTCGTGACGGTGACCGTTGGATTGATCGTTGCGAAGTTGGGTGTCAAAGTCGAAAAATTGCTCCAGGCAGCGAATTGAAAATCTGCGGCTACCGGATTATTCGAAAAATTTGCAACATCAACGAACAATCGATTAATCCCCCTCGAGTAGTTCGCGTAGTTGGAAGAAGAGGCGACTCCGCCCGGAAGCAATGCTTCCTTGGTTGTGTCGATGGCCTCAAGACCGAACGCCGTGGCGGCACCACCGTAGGCAATACGACGACCAATCACCATAGGTGACGGCACGAATTCGAACCAGTTCACATTGAACGAGCCGCCGGTCGCTTCTAACCGCATGACTCGATCAGTGCCTTGCCACGCGGATAGATTCACATTTGCCAGAGTAGCGGTTTGCCAAGTCGAAAAGCTTCCCGTTACTGGTACAGTAACCGTACCGAGCAACGTGAATGCGGTCGCTGCTTCATCGTTTGCGATGAGGAGTCGAAGCGTCCGGCCAGCAGTTGTTGCTGCTAAACGGAAGCTGACGTTGTAGGTCCCCGCCACGACATCGGTTGTGTATTCCAACCACTCACCACTGGCAATGTTGCCAATCGCATAACCACCTCCAACATCGGAAGTAGTATAAACGTCGGTGTCGTCGTTGGTGCGAAGCTGGCCACCCGCGTTTCCAGTGGTTGTATCGGAATAAGCGAAGCCTTGCCCGCCTTTGTCAAATTCCTCGGCCTCGATGCGTGTACCACCGGTTACGGTGCGTTGTGTGTAGGCGGCCTGCGACCGCGTAAACTCCATCCAATTCAGATTGTAGGAGCCGCCGATGACCTCGATTCGGAAGACTCGTCCAGTTCCTCCCCACGCCGAAAGATCTGCGTCTTCCAAGGTCAGTGTCGTCCAAGTCTGAACGCCACCCGTTGCAGGGACAGCGATCACGCCAAGCTCGGTGAAGACTTCGTCCGCTCCACCATCTCCGACTAGAATTCTGAGACTCTTGGCAGTCGTCGCACTGGCTGCCACACGGAAGTCGATATCATAGAGTCCTGCCACGACGTCGGCTGTATATTCCAACCACTCACCATTGGTCGTGCTGCTCACGTTGAAGCCACCTCCGACATCGGTGGTTGTCTGAGCGTCGACGTTTTCGATGGTTCGGAAAGTCGTGCTCCCGGCATTACCCGTCGTTGTATCGCGATACGCAATATTGGCACCTCCATTGTCGTACTCTTCCGCCTCGATCCGAGCACCGTTGGTAACCGATCGAACGATATAAGCGGATTGTGGATTCGTAGGCAACGGGTCCGTCGTGGGGACAATCTGGATCGTTGTTGCCGATGGAAAGACATTCATCCAAAGATGACCATCGTAATCGCGATAGTACGAGTTTGAAGTTGCCGACCGGAGAGCGGCCAGGTTGGTCTTCAAGGTACTCGAGCTTGGTTTGTATCCAGCTGCAACATTCAGAAACCGCAGGACTGTCGAGTCGCCTGTCTGACCACCTTGCAGTGTCTGAAGAATGACTTCCCAACCCGTCGTAGGCACAGGATCAATGAAGCTTATCGTGTAATCACCCGCATTGAGCTTTGCATACTGACGCTGGATAAAGGTCAGGTTCTGACGATTTGCGACAGTCGCATTGCCATCACCATTCTCAATTCGATAGTCGGGGAGAGTTCCGAGGTCGTTGATCGTTCCAATCTTCAATTGGGCGAATCGATCATTGCTTATATAAGCATTCCAACCCGCAGGTGCGAGATCGTTGGAATCACGATAGTAGTCGATCTTTGGAGTCAGCACGGAGTTAACACCTCCGCCAGCAGCTCCCGTCAATGAACCATCCACATCGAGAACTAAACCGGACCAACTATCCGGTCGACCAGCGACAAAGGTCGGGCTGTTGTTGGTCGCCAACTGGGCGTTGGAAACCCATTCGACACTCAGATGGTTGGCAGTTCCATCGGCCTCGAAAGTGATCCCCTGGGCGCGTGTGTGAGCATGTTTGTTGGCTCCGCCTTCGACCCGAAAGGTGTGCGTATTGGCCGCCGAGAAGCCAGCAAAATGCGAATTGACGATTTGCCCCGGTCCATCATAGAGCCGGAATCCGCCTACCGTTGCGTTCGGGTCAGAATTGCCACGGCTGTGTCCGACGAACAAGACATTGCGCTCTTCTTGGCTGAATGTATTGAATGAGCTGTTCTCGTTGTCGGCAAAACGGCTCTCATTGAAAACGCCGATGGACGCGCGGTGATAGACTGCTGTTCCGCTGTGTTGATAGGCGGTGAGATTGTTGATCTGCATTTTTACGGGTGGAGCATAATGATTGCTACTACCCGGCAGGATGTCTTCGCCGCGATCAAATGTCAGTCCAACTGGGGCCGAATGCGAGGTGTTGTAATCGAACTGCTTGAGGTTCGTTTCGTTTGGTACAAGCGTGTCGTAGAGTCCGGTATCTTTTGAAAGGCCCAACACCCGATCAGGCAACGCGAACCAAAATCCGGTTCCTTCAGAGCCTGCCGAGATGTTACCGACCCAGGTGTTGTTGGGGTTCGTAATCCAGAAGGCGGAGGAATGCAGGAAACGAATAGCAACGTTTTGGCCAGTGTCGTGAGAGCTCTCACCGTTACCGTTGCGAGGTGCAAAGCCGTTGACTTTGCCGTCTGTCCCACGCGTGATCCCGGGGATGACGAACGGATCTGTCGATGCCTGACCTCCTCCGACTTTGTGAATCCCCAAAGCGATGTTATTCAGAAATCTATTGCCGGTCTCCGCTGCATCCTCGATAAAGAATCCATGACCTTGAATGTCATGTAAGACATTTCCTTGCAACAACAGATTCTGCGTTCCGTGGATCGCCACTCCGCGGTTGTTCGAGTTGGTGACGCTCGAATTCCTCATCACATCGCCAGTGCGATCTCCCATTTCGTGAAAGTGAACCGGATAGCGGCCAACTGTTCCCGTCTGTCCTAACTTATCAAACTGCACACCATCGAGCGTGATCTGTCCCGATTCATGCAACATCATCACATGCCCGCCAATCCCCAGATTCTTCCCGACGGTCGTACCGTAATTGGCTCGGTTACCAAAGAAGCTATCGGTATCCTGGGTTCCTTGAATCTTGATGCGACGGCTTAACAGAGCTACCTCGGCTCGCATATCGATCGCCCAGCTTCGGCTGGTATTGGAATAGGTTTCGATCTCGCCATAGTGCCGGTATGTGAGGCCTGAACTGAGCGTCAGCACCGAGGTGGTCGCTTGCGCCGTGATCGCAGTAATCGTCCGAACATCTTCGTGAGCGTAGTTGTAGTCCGAACTTGCCACGACGATCTGGTCACCGACTTGCCAATTGAGCGATCCATCGCTGGCAGCCGACGTCGTGCCATCGAAGTTCCGTTCGATCACGTTCGCCACCGTGATCGAGGTCGCGCCTGCTAAAACCGTTGCGGATAGCTTGGTGAAGCTGATCTTATCTTGACCAAAGAACTGCAATCGGCCACCCAACGATGTCATCAAGAAACCGTTGTTATCCGTAAGCGAAGTGGTGCCCGTCGCGGTCTCGATGACAAAGTCCGCCGTCGTGTCCGTGCCTGTTAGTGTGAGCACAAAGTTGTTCGAATTGTATCGGTTGGCTGCGGTACCAATCTGAAAGACACCGTTGCTGTTGACGTGGATCCAGTCGGATGACAACGTTCGGTCGGCTGAGCCAGCCGTACCTTCGGCAACGGTGAGCGTCCCTTGAACGACGATCTCCTTGGCGATACTGCTCAAGCCATCGAGCGTCACCGTTTTGCCCTGCCCAACAATCGCACGAGCCGTCGCGTCAGGGACGCCGTTGCTCCACGTTGCCGGGTTGCTCCAGTTTCCAGATTGAACTGCGACCGTATTGGCTAGCAATTGGCGTCGTTCCAGAACCTCCATCGCCAGGGCCCGTCGCCTCCGATTTAGGATCTTCGTGCGCCGTCGTTTGGTTTGAAAAAAACGATCGAGAAACGGATCGAGAAAACTATTTGGCATAAAGGCGAATCAGACGGACGAGAAGAGAGGAATTCAAAAGATTTCAACGTGTAATGCGAAAAAATGATTCAACGGTTGCCCATATCTAAAAATCGTTACGTTCAAGTTTAGCTTGGACAGAAAAAGAAGCCGCATGTTTTGCACATTGTCTCCGCCAAACCTGCAAAATTGCATGAAAACGATCGAATCGACAGGCGATTCCCTGAACCTCTTCAAAAACTGGAATAACCGCTATTGCATTGTTCCAACTTAGATTTAGGGTACGACGGACTTCTAGTCCGTCGGCTCAAGCTGCCATCGACGGACTGGAAGTCCGTCGTACAGGTTTTCCTCAACCCTAATTCTTAATTGGAACAAAGCACGAGTACGATTGAATAAGAACTATCATCGAAGAATTGAAGGTTTGGTTCCTTCACGAAACAGCCATTGAATAGCACATTCACGCCACCTTGGACATTCAAAGCGTTGGCGATTCGGGGGCTTTAACCACGACTGAAATCTACAGGCAGGCGACGATCATGGTGATCAGCATCATGGAGGGGAGATAGATGAGGGACGCATAGAGCAACCGACGGGCAGTCTGATCGTTGCGATTGCGAAAGAAAATGAGGGCCGCGCGCAGTTGGTAAAGACAGGCTGCCACGCCACATATCGCGCCGATCCAAGTGAGGATATTGTTTGGAGCAATCGACGCCATCGAAACCGGAATGAGCAAGAACGCGGGGATGATCGCGATCCACCCCGCCGCGATGCCCGTTCGCTCGACATTGGTAATCATCCGATAGCCCGCCAAGTCGTATTCGTGGCGGTACAACCAAGCAATCGCCATAAAGTGGGGGAACTGCCACAGGATAACGATGGAGGTTAGCAACCAACCTTGAAGTTCGAAAATACTTCCACCGGCAGCTGCCCAGCCGATCAGAACCGGGAGCGCGCCCGGCAAGGTGCCTACAACGGTGTTCAACCACGTCCGCGTCTTCATCGGCGTGTAGACCCAAACGTAAGACACCCACGTCGCGAAGCCAACGGCAGTAGCGACAGGATTCGTAAAGGCGATGAGATACGAGAAACCGATCACGGCTGTCGACCATCCAAAGGCTGCGACCTCAAAGCTAGTCAGGCGACCACTTGGTAAGGGTCGTGAACGAGTCCGTGTCATCAGGCTATCACGATCTTGTTCCAACCATTGATTCAGGATACTGGCGCTGGCGGCGATCAGAGCCGTCCCGATAAGCGAATGGAGTGTCGTCCAGATCGAAAGCGAACGATGCGCATATCCCAATAGCCCCATGACGACCGTCAAAAGGATCATCACCAGAATGCGAGGTTTGGTGAGTGAAAGATAGTCGCTCCACCAAGCAATCGATGCGTCGCTAGCTTCGGTTGAAGTAATGGATTGGTCGACAGCTAGTTCGGATGCGGACATTGGGTTGCGCTAACAATGGTCAAAAAGTTTGTCAGACTCTCATCGGTGGAAAAACAGGTTGTAATGCGAAAGGATTTGCTTCGGCAATGGTGCGTTTATCCTTTTTGACGCCAAACAGCCAAAGTCAGAACGAAGGAAAAGGCGATGATCAGCGAGCCAGTGGCTTGGTGTATCGTAGTGATCCAAGATTCCCAGTAACCCTTGGTCGCAATGATGTACGTCGACAAGGCCTGCGAAGCATCCGCCCATGGGAGGGCATAGTTGCAAATCCAAGTCGCGAATCCAAGGCAAAGTTGAACCAGGATCAAGATAAAAAGAAAGATCGAAAACCGCTTTATGATGCGACTTTGTTCCGATGGGGCTTTGGAAATTCGCCAAAAGCAGGCATGCGATGTTGTGAGTATCAAGGCCGTTGCCAAGAAGGCGAGGGTCAAATGGGAGTGGACGAGTCCCATAAACGCTAAGGGGGGAGTGGTTGCATGGGTGTGCCGAAGTTGAGCCCCGATAAATAGCTGAAGGACCACCACGCAGGTTTGGAAAACCAGTAGCCGCGGAATCCAACGAACTTTCGTAACGGTAGCGGCATTGGATTTATGCCAACTTTTCGAAGTGAAAAGGGCGATGGCCGAAGCGAAGGCAAAACACAACGGTCCAAAACAACCATGGATCATGGCGTATGTTTGGGCATCGAACAGTACACGTACGCCTCCAAGAACCCCTTGAAAAATGACGGCAAGCAATAAAACGAACGTGCATAGGACAACCCAGGGCCGTGACTCGTTTCGCCAAGCAATGACCCAGGAAACAATCGCGAGCAGTCCTACGAAACTGGCCCAAAGCCGATGGCCATGCTCGATGAATAAGTCAACTGGACCATAGAACCAAGTCGACAAGGGATAAGCAAACATGTTGTAGCCGTAAGTTCCTGGCCAATCAGGGACAGCCATTCCAGCATCCTGGGTGGTGACCAAGCCACCGATCCAGATCAGGAAGAACATCGTGAAAGCTACGGCGAAAGCGGCGCGAAACGGCCATCGAGAACCATTGTGCTTTTCGGCGATCGAAGGGCTAAGTTCCATCGTTTGGCACCTTCCGTTCGCCAACTTGTTTACGGATATCGGGAATTCCGATTGCTTGACAATAATTCACCAGGTCCCAAACTTGATCGTCTGTCAGACCGTTCTTCATGTCGGCAATGCGGGCCGCAGCCGGCATGGGAGTCCCCGCGATTCCGTTCACGATCGTTCGGAAGATCGAGTCGGGTTCTGCTCCATTGCGAAACGTTCCCCACTGCAAATTGCGAGGAAGGGCGTAGACCGGTTTGAGAAGCCCTCGTTTTTTCAGTGGCTTCCACTGCTGAGGGTCTTTCGGATCGACTCCAGCTCGGATTGTCCAATCTTTGGTCCATTCATCGAAATCGCGGATTTTCCCAATCCCATCTCCTTGTTCGCCGTGACATTGTGAGCAAGCCGCTGTAGTCCCGCGAAAGAGTTCTTTCCCGCGACGGGCAGAAGCTAGGAATTCCTGTTGGATCGTCTCGGAAAAATCGCTGGATGATCGGACATCGACACGGACGCCTTGAGGGCTGACGTCGGATGGTTGCGCGTCGCTCCACTTCTTCACAACGCTGCGAACGATTTCTTCGATGGCGATTTTCTGCTTGTCAAACATTGCGGGGTCGGTATCCCTGAGATTCTGGTCGTAAATCGACTCGCCTGCGCTGAGATCAAGTTCGGGGACCAGACCCATCATGATTTGCCGTTCCACTTCTCCACGGATGGAGAGATAGCGAACGTAGTGAGCTAAAACGGCGATATCATCGGCGTAGTGCTCGTCCTTTTTCAAGTTTGCCATCGCAGGCATGCTTGTCCCCGGCACGCCGTGTTCGATGGTTTCGATGAGGTCATCGAGCGTTGGGCGGGAAGGGGAGATGGAAGATTTAAACTTAAAGGTGCCGCGGCGGAAGTCGCGAGGGTATGGGCTGAGCAGCGCCGCTGCCGGTCCAAAACCATCGCCCGTCAAACCGTGGCAATGCGTACAATGCTTTCGAAAGAGTCCCGTTTCCAAATTTTTGACTTTGCGACCAAACGGGCCAGCTGCTCGTTGCAGATATTCGATATCTACGAGTTGATCAAAATTCGGATCGCTTGAGATCGCGGCAGGCCAGCGAGGTTCATCTGGAGTTCCGAATAGCTCATTCAATGCTGTTTGTGACTGTCGTTCGATATCGCCTAAGTCTGCTCGAAGTTCCGATTCCATGCGAGCGGTCATTAGCCGATGCGGCACGAAACTAGCTGGGGTAGGGGAACATCCCATCGAGGCCAATAAGCCGGAATACACGCCCAACGCCAATAAAAGACTTTGCGGTTTTGGAAGAGAGAGGTTTATTTGGAACATTCGACGCCATGCGATCATCAGAACCGCGAGGGAAATGATGGAATTTTGATGTCAGTCAAGATTCTTGACCGACTTCCAATGTGAAATGGAACAACCGTAATTTTCGAAGGACGAACAACTTTTTCGAAGAGGCCAAATCGTCGCAGAGTGTCTCATTTTGAACAGTTTTTCGTATTTAAGAGCAGAAAGCCGTTTGGGGAGTGCTGACTGTCGGCCAGCATAATGCACAAAATCGCTACTTCTGCTGCCAAGTTGGTGTTTAATCGAGCAGCTAAAGAAACGTTGCTTTAGATGGCTTTCGCGCGGTTTAGAATAGAGACCATCGCGAAAGTCAGGATTGTATGAGTACTTCCAGAAGCCCTAAGCCCGCTCAGAGTAATAGATTGAAACCAAAGCGACCTTCCAACTCAGCATCCCAACGAGAGCAAGAAATGGGGCTTTCTAGCGGAAAAGATAGGATTTTTCGAAATCCCTCGGGGCGGACTGCGCGCATTGCGCCAGAGATTCGTTCTGGAGATGGATCGAGTGTTTCGGTACCAATTCCGGTCGCCGAGCCAATTCCGCCATCGGTTACGGTATCACGTAACGCGCTGGAACAGGATTTTTCTTGGGCGAATGTAACGGGGAGTCTGCGTCGCGAGCGATCCATCGAGGGACTTCTTTTCGGAGCTGCGATTGGTGATGCACTTGGTTTGGGCCGAGGCGGTTTAACGCGGCGGACGAGCCTCAAGTTATTTGGAAGAGGGCCAATCCATTACGCCGTTATTCCAGGGGTCGGTTTACCCGGGTATGACACGCAACGCATGTTGATGACCTTACAGTCCATTCTTCGATCGAGATCACAGCTTGAGGGTTTTCGGCGTGGTTTTGCCAATCGACTACGTTTGCACATTTTAACCCTGCCATTCTATGCCGGTCGAACGAATCTCGTCGCGTCCCTCCGACTCTGTTTGGGAGCTTCGCACGAACAGTCGGGGGTGGTTTCGTTGGACAATAGTCCCCTCATCAGCGCCCTCGCAATTGCCTGTGTTTTGCAAGGTACGGGGCATTCGGCAGAAAAATGGGCTGCTTTGTGTACCGAAACGACACATCTCTCGGCGGAAACCGTTGAGTCGGCCGTTTTGGTCGCACGATCAGGTTATCTCGCGGTCATGACCCAGCCAGATGAATTTGATCCCGTGAACTTGATGGATCGTTTGATCAAGATCACTGAAGATCGAGGTATTGCCGAGCAATTAAAGATCCTTCGCGAAGGGGTGTTGAGCGGAGCTTGCGTGCATGACATGGCCGTGAAAATGGGCTGGGGAAAAAGTATCCCGTCAGAGGCTGGTCCGACAGCTTTGATGGCGATCTATGCTTGGCTTACGAACCACGAAAGTTATGAAAAGACAGTCGAAAGAGCAATTTTGCTTGGTGGTGATACAGCTACCCTCGGCGCAATCGCGGGTGGGTTAGCTGGGATTCATCTTGGAGCCAAAAGCATTCCTGATCGTTGGAAGGACTGGTACTGCGGTTGGCCAAATAGCAAGCGATGGCTTGAAGCGATGTCAAAAAGGTTTGTCGATTGGCCGCATGGGGCGGAAGATCTTCATGCAGCACCCGCCATGCCTGCGCGCCCTGTTTTGCAATGGCTACGTTCCATAACCGTCAATTCCTGCCTCGTCGCCAGCGCCGTCGTTCGACTTCCTTGGCGACTCGCCCACCGAATCATGGGCGGATAGTCCTGATTTCCGTTCCCCTCCATCCGAATGCGACTCCAAGGCAAGTCAGAGCTTTCTCTTTTCTGACTTTTTGAGTTTTTCAAGTTTGCTGCGTCTGATCGAACGAGAGCTAGCAGAATTGGGCATTGTTCGCGCTCTGGCAAGCGTAGCTACTCGAAAATCGAGCCATCGAAGCGCATGGCCCTTTTACTTCTGGGCGCGATTCTTGCTTTCACCAAGTGATTTGCGTGTAAACTCTGGTTTTAGCGGCGATCCTCCGCCGCTTAGTGGTTGACAATTCTGGCCAACGCGGCTAACTTTTCGGGCAGCCTGATATTTCCCGATCCGATGTTCGGGTTCTGTCGGTCTAGCCCATTTCTGAAAATGCGTTCGACTGGCGGAGCGGTTAGTTTCCGTACGTTAGCCAGTCAGCTCTTGGACGCATGAATCCACAAGAATTGCTGCGGATGGTCGATTCGATCCATCGCGAAAAGAATATCGACAGCGAGCTCGTGATCCAAGCTATCGAAGCTGCTTTGGTAACCGCTGGAAAACGACACTTCGGCGAAATGGCCGATGTTACGGTTAGCATTGCACGCGAAGGTGGTGTTATCACTGCAAGTTGCGACGGTCGTTCCCTTGACCAGGAAGAGATCGGTCGAATTGGAGCCCAAACAGCTCGCCAAATTATCACTCAAAAAATCCGCGAAGCTGAACGCGACGCGCGAATGGATGAATTCCAAGACCAAGTCGGTCAGCTCATCACAGGCATTGTCCAACGCACGGAACGAGGCGTGACCATTGTTCAGCTTGGCCAGGTTGAAGCGATTCTCCCTCGCAGCGAACAGATTCCAGGCGAAAGCTATCATAATGGCGAGCGCGTACGCGCCGTGGTGTATGAAGTGAAGGCGGCTGGCAATCGGATTAAGGTTATTCTGTCGCGTACCAAGGCGACTTTAATTCAGCGTTTGTTTGAACAAGAAATCCCCGAAATTGCCGACGGTGTTATCGAGATTAAAGGGGTCAGTCGCGAGCCGGGATATCGCAGTAAAGTTGCCGTCACCAGCAGCGACACGCGTGTCGATTGTGTCGGTGCTTGCGTCGGCATGCGTGGCAACCGAATCAAGAATGTGACTGGCGAGTTGGCTGGTGAGCGAATCGATATTGTTCGATGGAGTGACGACCCGATCGTTTTGATTACGAATTCATTGCAGCCGGCTGAAGTTCAGCAGGTTTTGCTTTGCGATATGATCGGTCGAGCCATTGCATTGGTCGGTGACGACCAGCTTTCGCAAGCGATAGGTCGGTACGGACAGAATGTTCGTTTGGCCAGCAAGCTTTGCGGTTGGGACATCGAGATCATGACCGCCGACGAACTGGAAAAGCAGATCGATCGAGCGATGAAAGCGTTCCTTCAAATCGAAGGAATGACCGAAGAATTGGCGCAAAGGCTGGTAGAACAAGGATATCTGTCTTACGATGATCTTTCGGTGATCGAACCGGACGCTCTGATGGAGCTCGGCGGACTGACCGAAGATGAAGTGAATGCGATCGTAGAGCAAGCGGACATCAAGGCCGAAGAAAATGAAGTCGCTGAAAATGAGCGAAAGCGTTTCGAAAAAGCCGAGAAGGAACGACTGGCTACGGAAGCTTTGAACGAAGCTGAACTTAAGGAAGCGGCCAAGAAGAATTCCGATTCTTCGGAAGCCGAAGCTAACCAGGAAAAATATCCGAACCAATCGGGTAATGATGGCGACTCAAGTGGGTCATAATGGATTCAACCGGGTTTGGTCCGGTTATAGGACATCTCGTCGTTCCTTTGAACAACGAGCCATGTCGGATGCTTCAACGCGTGTTGCGTTGTGGAGGCGTCAGGTTATGTAAGTAAAAAGGGATACCTGAGGGACTTTGCCCAGTGGCTGTACGTATTTATTCACTCGCGAAAGAACTTGGGTTAGACAGCAAAGAGCTGGCTGATCTCTGTGCTAAAATTGGCATTCCGAATAAGGGGAGTGCTCTCGCTAGTCTCGAAGAGGACGAAATCGCGAAGGTCAAGAAGCATCTTGCCACAGCAGCAGCACCTGCCGCTCCGAAAGCTGGAGCACCCGCGACATCTCCAGTTGCTCCGCTTGCTCCCGAGCGGCCCATCGTGCCAGTG
>JANOAI010000539.1:0-9780 GCA_031411055.1 Pirellulaceae bacterium | reverse complement strand
CCAAAAGTGCAAAGCACCCGAAGGGCCGTTCCGGCTTTTGGTACCTGACCCCGTTTTCCGAATGGCTACATGAAAAATGAAAATACTCTAGTCCAGCTTCTGTGTTTGTCCGAAAACTTGTTTATGAACTCTGTTTTATTGCTCAGCCCATTGGATAGCGTTGTCATCGCGTTGCGACCGATTGAGACGGGGGAATCGGTTTCATTTGGGGCTCAATCGATAACCTTGAGAAACAATGTTCCCGCTGGGCATAAAATTTCGATTGCCACAACCGAAGTCAACCAATCCGTCGTCAAGTTCGGCTGGTCGATTGGAACGGCGACAAAGAAAATAGAAATAGGGGATCATGTTCACTCACACAATCTGCGATGTGAACACTCGATCGACCTGTCAGCAATATGTACCGAAATTCCAACGTCCCCGTCCCCGATAGAGTATTCCTTTCAGGGCTATCCAAGAGCAAATGGGACAGTCGGAACGCGAAATTATGTGGCTGTTATCAGCAACGTGAATTGCTCGGCATCGGTTGCGAAGATGATTGCGAAGCACTTTGATCCAGCAATAATGAAAGCGTATCCCAACGTCGATGGCGTGATGGCATTTCGGCATGAGGGTGGTTGCGCGATGGCCTACCAAGGGTCTCGGCATCGAATGCTGACTCAAGTGCTGGGTGGTATGGCTCGCCATCCCAATATTGGCGGATTCTTGCTCGTCGGTCTCGGTTGTGAGCAAGGGACATTGGACAATCTGGTTGAGTCGCAGAAGCTTCATCATATTTCGATGCCCGGCGTAGCGAATGACGGGCGAACTTGTCCGGTCCCGGTCTTGTCGATGCAAAACTTGGGAGGGACTCGACTAACCGTTGAGCGAGGTATAGAAGAAGTTTCCAAGTTGTTGGCCATGGCTGACGAGGCGAGGAGAGCGACGGTGTCGGCGAGCAACTTGATCCTGGGGACCAATTGTGGAGGGTCCGACGGATATTCCGGAATCACTGCGAATCCCGCTCTGGGGATTGCTTCAGATATGATCGTGGCTTGTGGTGGGACATCTATCCTGGCTGAGACATCCGAGATCTACGGGGCCGAGCAATTGTTAACGCGTCGAGCTCGGAATCCGGCGGTCGCCGCTAAGTTACTTGAACGCATCGAGTGGTGGAAAAAATACTGTGCAAACTATGGCGAAGAGCTTGATAATAACCCTTCCGTTGGGAACAAAGCCGGTGGACTCACGACGATCGCCGAAAAGTCGTTAGGGGCGGTAGCGAAGGGTGGTTCTACTGCATTGGAAGCTGTATTTGACTATGCAGAACCCGTAACCACAAAAGGCTTTGTCGTGATGGACACACCGGGCTTCGATCCGGCAAGCGTAACCGGGATTGTAGCTGGCGGAGCAAATTTGGTTGCGTTCACGACAGGACGTGGGAGCTGTTTTGGATTTAAACCAGCTCCGAGTTTTAAGATAGCTTCGAATTCGAATCTATTCAAACGAATGCCGGAAGATATGGACTTCAACGCAGGGACAATCGTCGAAGGACGAAGTGTGGCTGAAGTTGGTCGTGAGCTATTCTTGAGACTCCTGGATGTGGCAAGCGGCGAAGAAACTTGTAGCGAGAAGCTTGGTATTGGCGACGAAGAGTTTGTTCCCTGGTTGGTTGGGCCCGTTTTGTAGGCGATTACTTTTTCAATTCGCTTAGCATGGACTTCATCTTTGCAACGGTGGAAGCAAAGCTTGGATCGTGCGCGAGATTTTTGGCCTCTTGCGGGTCTGCTTGAAGATCATGGAGCGTGCTTCCCTGACGGCCTTCGTCCCATTCGGTGTAGCGGAATCGTTCGGTGCGGACACTTATCCCGAAGGTTGGGTTGGCTTTATTTTTCTTTTTACCCTTCGCCTTTTCTTCCGGGTTGAAATTGGGTGCGTTGGTTCCAACGGGCGTTCCACGAAGGACCTGCGAATAAGCGGGACGATCCCAATCTGCATTCGGGTTGTCGAGGAGCGGCTTCAAGCTCGTACCGTCAGTCTTGGGTACGGGCAATTGGCAAACGTCTGCAAGGGTTGCATGCAGATCGACTAATTCAACGGTACGCGAGCACGCTTTACCGTTGTTTGTGTTGCCAGGAACGCTAATGATAAGCGGAACTCGAGCTGAGTTTTCCCAAATGCTTTGCTTTTGCCACAGTCCATGATCGCCGGTGTGATATCCGTGGTCGCTATGAAAGACAATGATCGTCTTGTCTCGCAAGCCAAGACGTTCGACGGCCGCAACGACTTGCCCAACTTGATCGTCCATGAAAGTGGTCGATGCGAAGTAAGCTTGTAAGATTTCCTTCCGCATCGGATCAGTAAGTTGATCTTGTTCCTTCTTGTAGCTGGCATAGGCTTGTGCCGGTACTCCAAGAGCATCTTTCATCGGACCAGTAGCCAGCTTAATATTTTCGATCGGGTAAAGATCGAAGTACTTCTTCGGTGCGACGTACGGCGTATGCGGCCGATAAAACCCAACGGCCAAGTAAAACGGCTTGTCTTTGTATGTCTCAAGCAACTTAATCGCTTCCGCGGCACCGACCGCATCGGTTTGGGGCTCCTCGGATTCATCGGAAAACCAACTCAAGGTGCCTCCAAACTGGCCTGGAGTAAGCGTATGAATTTTGTCTTCGACCTTTTTGTCGTGACCGATCGGATTCACGACGAGTTGCCAAGACTGTTCATCATCCAATCCACTTGTTCCGATCTGTGTCGGAACGCCATAGTGATAGAGTTTTCCGACGCGCGCCGAAAATGCTCCAGCTTTGGTAAACGATTGAGGAATGCTTAGAACATCGGGAAGGTTCTTTCGGAAGTTGGTCGAGTTTTCGTAGACTTTCGTACTACCCGGGCGCATGCCGGTCATAAATGAAGAGCGACTTGGATTGCAGAGCGGGTACTGACAGTAAGCATGTTCGAACCGCACGCCAGTCGATGCAAGCTTGTCGATGTTGGGTGATTTTACTTGCGCGTGATCGTAGCAGTGTAACGAGCAATTCAAATCGTCTGAGACGATGTGAATAACGTTGTACTTCGGCGCCCCGGTCAAGTAGTTTGCAGATGAAGCGACGACAAACGCAAGTAGGGCTGTCAAGAACGATGGTTTACGCATTGGGAGGTGATTCAATGAATTGGACGGGAGGGAAACTTCGCGAGGTTATGGAAGGACGAGAATGCTAGTATGACTACCGCTATAGTCTTCGCGAAAACCTTCCAATTCGCAAGATGCCGAGCAAAGTTTTACGAGTTTAAAACGCTCAACCCTCGCTCTATCCTCCAGGGCCTCCTCATGTTTTATGCACGAAGCGATAATCGATTGAATTGCCAGCGAAATCGACTACCGTCTTAGGCTGAGTCTTTCGGTTTTTTCATATTAGATGATATCTTGGAATGGCGATTCCGGTGCCGTTTCTGCCGGGCTAGCGGTTTCTTCTCGGACGCGAGGAGGAGCTTCGACGCGGACCATCGTTACGTCGCGACCAAGCGAGGCAAAATTGAGTCCAAAAACGATCACGGAAAGCACGATCAGCAACAGCAGAGAGCTGATATCAGGGAACTTGTATACACTGATTGTCCAAAACGGATTGATTACCGAATACCACTCGTAGTTCGGCACCCCAGTACCATTCCAAAAGCCCGAGAGAAGAAATGGCGTAACAACTCCGATAAGAAGAAACAAGACGCCGAAACAGGGCGCCATGACCATGCGATTCCCAATCAGTTTCGGAAAAAAGTCGAGCAATACCAAAACCAGTCGCGTGAGACCAACATAAATGACAAGATAGGCAAGCAACATCAAGCATTGAATCGCGGCATCGATCATTTCTGTGCTCGCATTGAAACGAGAAAAGATGCCAAATAACAAGCCGCCGATACAACCCGCGAAGGAGGTAATGCTGAAGATGTAGCCGGTTCCGCTACCAGGATTCAACCATGATAAAAACACTCGACCAAGTAACGAATCGGGCAATCGACGCTGAGCTCTGGGGCTAGTAACACCACGTTCGGCGACCAAGAAAGTTCCAATCAGTCCCCAATGAATTGCCAGGACAACCGCTAAAGCGACAAACGGTTCTTCATCAAGTGTGCGATAGGAAGCGCCTTGGTTAGCAAAAGCCACAATGCCGATGACGATCACAATCGCCCAAATCCATCCGAGAAATAAAACACACCACCGAATCCTCGTTGAATAATTCTCACCAGTCACACCGATTGCCGCCGACGCCGCCAGTAATAGGACAGTCGTATAGCCGATGACGATGACGCCACCAGCCAGACTGACAAAAAGTTCTTCTGTATTGTTCGAGGCGTACGGACCGGTATTTTCGAAATATATGATGTAGAGAATAAAGCAACTGACGAAGCAAATCAGAATCATAACGATGGAAAGGAATGTTCCAAATGCTCGATTTCGATTGCCCGTCGCAAGGAGGATGCCGATCGAAGAAGTCAGCAATGAAAAAAGAGCGGTCCATCCCAGCACAACCCCAACGCCGATGATTGGGACGCCGCGCAAGAGATAGCTCAGTGCCATACAAGGTGCTAAGGCCGAAAAGAAAATCATGCTCTGCACCATCGCGACGGCTAGCTTCCCGAGGACAATTTTCAAAGGGCTCAACGGAGTAATCGTCAAGACATCAAATGTACCTTGCTCTAGCTCCGACGCCATTGAGCGATACGCAGAGTTCGGGACAACGATAATCGTCGGCACCAACAATAAGAAGAAGTATCCAAACAGCAGCGTCCCGCCGGCCGGGAAATAGTAGATTCCGGGCATCATGGAAGAAATTGCGAAGCCCGTCCAAATCGCAATGAAAATCATCAAGAGGACGAGTGTCCAATTAAACTGACGACTCTTGAGTGCCTGTCGAACTTCTTTGACCAAAATCGGGCTGAACCAGTCACTCGCTCGAATCAACCATTGATCGGATCGCAGTGTACCGTCGATCAAGTTTCGGACTGTTTCCGTGTGAATGGGATCTTCATCGCGACCGTTTAAAGAGCTTGGCACTAACGAGTCTACGGCTATATCGCTCATTACTGGACTGCTCCCGTCGTGATCTGCATGAAGACGTCCTCCAGCGATCGCTGAGATGCGCTGAATGATTTGACTGGTATTCCGGCTTGCACCAGATCTCGCAACAGCTCAGTCTGGTCATTTTCACCCCCCGTCAATTCGCAATATACGATTGAGCCGCGTTCGAAGACTTCTGAAATGTTACTTCGGGTTGTTAGAAACGAGACAAGATTCGCATTGTCCTGATTCGTTTGGATAGCGACCGAAAGGGCCGCTTTTGAGCCTTGTTGGATTTCATCGACCGTCCCCACGGCGAGCAGTTGCCCGCGTTCGATGATTCCAACGCGATCGCACATCTCGGCTAGTTCAGTCAATATATGCGAAGAAACAAGAATAGCCTTTCCTTCAGCTGCGAGGCGCCGTATCAACGCGCGCAGTTCAATTCGAGCGCGCGGATCCAAACCGTTAGCGGGCTCGTCGAGGATCAGAATTTTCGGGTCATGGACCATCGCTCGCCCCAGGCTCAACCGCTGTCGCATTCCTTTCGATAGCCCGCGTATACTCTTGGAGGCAATCTTATCCAAACCGGTGAACGATAACGTACGATGAACCGCTCGTTGTCGTACAGGCCCTACCAGGCCATACGCCCGAGCGAAGAAATCGAGATACTCAACGCAATTCATATTCGGATACGTTCCGAAACCATCGGGCATGAATCCCATTCGTTTGCGAACAAGATCCGGGTCGGTAATACAAGAAAGTCCATCAACTAATGCGTCTCCATATGTCGGTAACTCAAGGGTTGCCAAAATTCGCATCGATGTCGTTTTTCCGGCTCCATTGGGGCCGATGTAGCCAAAGACTTGGCCTGCTTCCACTTCGAACGAAACATCATGAACGGCTCGCGTTCGCCCAAAGGAACGATGCAGTCGACGAAGCTGGATGGCGGGACCAGTGTAGTCGCTATGTGGTGCAAAACTAGGATCAGCGATTACCATTTGCCCACCACAATATGCGACGAGTCCGACTCACGCACCCGATCACCAAAAGGTCGGTCCACGTGGTTGCCTCGCTCAAGAAAGAGACAGAACTGATTAGGTTCGTTAAGATTCCTCTGAAGCCAATTGTCAGGGACGGATTCATAGCTTTCCAAGATCGTGATATTGGAAAAGCGGTTACGGCGTTGCGTGATCGTATAGTTGTAGTAAGAATCTGAACTAAACCAGTCGAAGAGCGACTGGTTAGGGTTGTCAAAATACCCTGCCGGAAAGCGAGTCACAGGCAAGTTCGTCTTGATCAACGAAAATGCGGTCGCTTTATCGATGGGCCGCAATTTTGCATCCGAATTCTTTGCGACATTCTCGACCAGCCAAACCCGCTTTTCTTGATCGACGAAAATGCCCATCAACCATGACTCGTCAAGCATGTTGCGAATCTGCCACGTCTCGTCGGTCGATGCCCCAGAAAATTCAAATGGCCGAAAGTCTTGGAGAGGCTTGGTTGTAATCCATTGCTTTTGGACGCGGGCCGTGAGGAGGCCACGAAAGTCTTGGGATGCATCCGACATTTCGATCGACGGTTGAGTGCTCGTGGTTGCGTTCCAAGTGCTAAAGCCGCGACCTTCGTGATCGCTTCGAACACAAAAGACTTCACTGTCGAGGTCAAACTGAGCAACCTTCGGTGGAAAGCCACTGAAGTATGTTTGCCGCGAATAAACGCTCGAAAGTCCTGTCTTCGCATTCAACTTCGTAATCGAGCGAAGCCGACCATGAATACCAAATCCGTCGCTAAAAAATGCGAAACCAAATATGCTGAAGGTAATCAGGGCAGCAATAATGGGGAAAACACCCAGCAACCAGATAGGACGGTTGAGCCGATGATTGAGCCACCACATAAGGCCGGGGCCTGCGCCAAGTGTGAAGGTTGTAATCGAAAGTAGAAACAACCAAACAGGTGGGCGTCCAATTTTTTCAATCGTCCACTCCATCTTGTCAATGTCGAAAAGGCGTTCTGCGCGGTTTGCCCATTTCGGAATGGTTCCGCGGTCATCTCCGTGCCGGTAAAAATGTTCAACTTGCTCTTGCGCTAAAAGGATTCTTCCAAATCCGATTTCCGAGCCCAGCTCAATCGTCTTTTTGTTTGCATTCATCTCGTCGACGATTTTCGATATTGGTTTCGAACTACTGGATTCAAACCAGTTGATCAATTTATCGCCGATGGATGTCGGGTCTTTGAAATCGGCGAGGATCAACTCGCCGCCGGCTACTACGAAGCCAGTCAACGAAGCTTGCTGCTCTTCGGTGAAGTCTTCAAACGAGCGAGCGTCGACAGCGATAGAACTACAGGACATCAGTTCCCGCCAGTCTTCGGGTAACCATTCTGGAGTCGCAATTTTGCGATCCACCAAGTTGTAGACGGTCTTATTCTTTAACGCAGATTTTTCTTCGGCAGAGAATTCGCTTCCGAATTGCGCGAGCAAGATCGGCTTGGTTGCAATAATGACGGCGTCGATTTGCGTGACGGTGCTCGTCGCCGTATTGTTGAAATTGAGCATCGTTCGGTTTGCTAAGCCTTTTAGCTCTCGTCCATCAGCATAACAACGAAACTCGGCCCACGCCTGAACACGTCCTTTTGACGTATCAAAGTATTCAGGTAACAAAAACGTATCGCGATGTTCCAAGGCACCTTGTTTGAGTTCCGTTTTAAATTTTGCGGCTGGTGAGTCCGGAGATTCAAAAGAACCGAAACTGAATTCAAGCTGCTGGTCGCGAGGAAACGGAAGGCCATCTGACCGGTTGAAAGTGATGTTCCATCGTCGGTAGCCAGGAGATTCGATGGAATCAAAGCCATCCCGAATAATCATGCCTTGCAGTCCAAGGGTTGCGCCCGGCGCAGTGGGACCTGCAAATCCGAAAGCAACTCCATTTCTCGTATTGAGGTTGGTTCTAACCGGCGGGGAGCGTTTCGGGACGGCAGTTTTTTTCGGTGCCGTCGGTGATTTCGTTACCGTTTGAGCATAGCCAATACTCGAGAGAGAGACGAGACAAATGGCGAAGATGACAAAGCTTCGAAGTCTAGCCATCATTCACCCTCTCGATCAACGGGAACGAGTACTTGACTCGGAAGGCGATCGGTAGCGAATGGGCTTTGAACCGATTCGCTGCGTTGAGCGATATATTTGTCCAAGCGACCAAACGGATAGGCAAGGCAAAAAAGGAGCCCATAAAGGAGGAATGTTCCGAGCACGACTTCAAACACTAAGAGGGCAAACCCGGCGTAGATATGGGTGCTTGAAAGACGATACAGTGCCGCTATGCCGACGGTAAGTGTCATCAGCAAAAAAAGGACGCCCAAGGAGATCTTGTTTCGCATCATGCGGCTCGGATAACTCGGATTAGAAGAGTGGATTAGTGACTATCGTTACGATCTTCGTTCGAAAACGGTTCTCAAAGATGGCAAGATTATAGCCGTTCGAGACGTACAAATCCGTTTCTATCGCTCCCTGACCAAAAAATCACGCGCCGAATTTCGTCCAGAGAAAGAATCGAATCGCCGTAGCTTGATTCCCGTCGCCCCGCAGCGTTCACCGTAAATTCGCCAACGAATTGCGTTGTGATCCCTGATTTCTGCGTTGCGAACCATCGTTTTCCTCTAAAGCAATCGAAACAAATGCTCTACACTAGTCGTCAAGTATTTAGGATAATACGCTTCGTTCGAATCGTTTCTCCCTGAGCGTATTCGCCAGCTTTTCAATTCACGTTTTTCGCATCCAAGATTCATGACAATCCAACGCAACCCAACCCGCAGCGTCCGAATTGGAACTATCCATGTTGGTGCAGGCTATCCCATTGCTGTCCAAAGTATGACCGCAACGCATACGACCGATATCGATGCGACGGTGGCACTCGTCAATTTCATGGAATCAGCAGGAGCCGGTGTCGTGCGGATCGCTGTGGATAGCGATAAAGACGCTGCGGCTTTGGCGGAAATTCGGAAGCAAACGAAAGCGAACTTGTCCGTCGACTTGCAGGAGAACTATCGACTGGCGGAAAAAGTTGCCCCGCACGTGGATAAGATTCGCTATAACCCAGGCCATCTGTATCACCATGAAAAGACCAAATCTTGGCACCAAAAGGTAGAATATCTGGCATCGGTTGCCCGCGACAATGATTGTGCCATCCGGGTAGGCGTTAACTGTGGTAGCGTTGACCCGGATAAGAAATCGAAGTTCGATCCCGACGATTCGATTGGCCCCATGATTGAGTCGGCTTGTGAGCATTGTGACTTCCTAGATTCGCTCGACTTTACGCGTTATGTCGTGTCGCTCAAGGACAGTGATCCGTCGAAAGTCGTCGAGATAAACCGCCGTTTTGCGGAGGCACGGCCATATGTACCCATTCATCTCGGTGTTACCGAAGCGGGATTGCCTCCAGACGGAATTATCAAAACGCGAATCGCATTCGAACAGCTCATAGGACGCGGCATCGGCGATACCGTCCGCGTATCACTTACCGTCCCGAATTCACGTAAGAATGAAGAGATTATTGCCGGCAAGGAGATAATCGACGATATTTATGCAGGCCGGTTACGGAGTGTCGTTGCGTTGAATCCATCGCAGCTCAATATTATCTCCTGCCCCAGTTGCTCCCGAGTCGAGAACGAAGCATTTGTCGAGCTAGCCCAACAAGTTAAGGAAATGTCGGCTTACGCGAAGGACTACGCGATTACGATCGCCGTGATGG
>JANOAI010000538.1:0-7903 GCA_031411055.1 Pirellulaceae bacterium | reverse complement strand
CCGCTGAACAATATCGGTGGGTCTCGAAGACTCGACCCACCCTACTTCACCAACAAGGTTGTCGCCGTTCGCTCCGCGAGCGCAGCGTGCAAAATTGTCGCCGTTCGCTCAGCGAACGTAGCGTACAAGAGTGTCGCCGTTCGCTCCGCGAAGGTAACGATTCACCACGCCCGCTTGCGGGAGAGGTCGCGAGTCTTGCGAGCGGGAGAGGGTCTTCTACTCGAATTGCCTTCACACTGGTTGAGCTCATGATGGTCATCGTGATCATAGGTATCCTCGCCGGTCTCGCCATCCCAGCCATCATGCGGGCAGTCAACACGGCCAAAGAAGGAGCGTACAAACAGGAAATCGATTCACTCGCCGACGCCGTTGAGAAGTATCGAAACAAGTACGGGGACTACCCGCCCGACGGCAGTAGCTGGCAAATCATGGAACGCCACTTCAGAAAAATCTTCCCACAGATACAGCAATCGGAGTTGAGTTTGCTCAATCCTACTCCAGCCGCATTGGCTGGCCAGGGATGGAGCGGAGATTCGTGGACTCTGGCGAGCGGCTTTATTGCTGGCATACGCAACGACTTTGACGTTCGCGTCACGGTCGGAAATGGTTTTGCGGCCGAGGATTTGAAGGTGATGGATCCGGCCGAAGCCTTGGTCTTCTTCCTCGGTGGGTTTAGCTCGAATCCCAAACAACCCTTCACCGGAGAAGGGGGGCCATTTCTTGTGAGTACAGGCCAATGGGAATACAACCCTCAACGTTCGAATGCCTTATTCGATTTCAAGTCGGATCGCCTGACCATTGCATCTGTCTCGACCTCTGCTGGACCAAAGTATGTTAGTACCGACGAGGACAACTTTCATGATATTGCAAATGATCTTTTGCCGGTTTATCTGAATCGGGCCGACATTGAAAATAGTTCCCCGATCGTTTACTTCGATTCTCGAACCTACGTCGTCGCCAAAGCCGTTCCCTACTTCAATTTCTACCAACGCTTTTCGACCGATCCGATGGCAACGGTCGCTGACGATCGACACGGATCCATACGACCATTAGTATCCAGCGCGCGTCGCGCCCCGGCACCAGCCTTTGTTGCGGCGCCATCCACCGGTGCTGAGCAAATCAATCACGTCCGCCAGCATCTGTTCATGGAAGACAAGAAGTTCCAAGTCGTTGGATCGGGTCTCGATGGCGTTTACGGCGGGATGTTGAGTCAGGAAATCACAGGGCTTGGTAATTTTCAGCAAAAAATAGAAGCCTACATCGAATTGCCAAGCGGAAGGTCCTACTATGCTGATCCGAACGGTCCCGCGACGAGTTGGTCTCCGATTTACTCACGATTGATCCGATCCAAGGCGGCCTCGAATTACGACAAGTACATCATGTCCACCGGCCAGCTCGACAATACCGCAAACTGCACTGAACGGACTTATCAGACTTCCTTGACAGCACCTGGCTCTTAGCTGCAACACAACGGAATCGATGGACGCTTTAGCGTTCCAATAACGAACCCATGAACAAATCTATGGACCGAAACACCAACCCACCATCCATTCTTCCTCCCCCTCGCCCATTCTTATGGGAGAGGGGGTTGGGGGGTGAGGGTTTTCGTGTCGATGGATCTCCAAGCCTGGTTACTCTTAAAAACGATCATTCGCGCGTTCGTCCATCCTTCGGCTTTTGCTTGAACACGATCAAACGATTGGGCAAAACAATGTCAAACGAAAAGGATTTTAACCCGATCGAGTTCGCTCGACGGCTTCGAAAATCGCAAACATCGACCGAGTATTTGCTTTGGCAAATACTCCGTGGCCGTAAGCGTTACGGATTCAAGTTTCGCCGCCAACACCCCATCGGTCCCTACACGGTCGATTTTTGCTGTCTCGAGCACAAGCTCGTGGTTGAGTGCGATGGCAAAGGGCATTTTACCGAACAAGGCCAACGTTATGACGCCCAGCGCGATCAATGGTTAAGGGAACATGGCTATGAAGTCTTGCGATTTACGGGTCAACAGATCGAATATGAAACGGAATCGGTACTTGCCTGTCTCGATCAAAAAATACTGGCTTTGAAAGATCCGAACCGAACGGGTCCGTCCAACGTTCAAGAGCCCTCACCCCCCGGCCCCCTCTCCCATAAGAATGGGCGAGGGGGAGAAATAGCCGGTGGTTTGGCCGTGGATCAGGATCAAGGCAATACTCCTCATCAGATCAAGAGCCCGAATAACAACCGCCAACAAGGTTTTACGCTCGTCGAGCTGATGGCGGTTGTCGTCATCATCGGCATCCTTTCAGCCCTGGTACTCGGTGCCGTCCGTGGTGCCGTGATTGATTCTCAAACAGCTAAGACACGGGCCACGATTGCCAAGATCGACGCGGTTCTCAATGAAAAGATGGATGAATATCTATCGAAGCCATTGAAGTTCCTTGGCGATGGGGCTCAAACGCCTTTCTATCGTCTAGATCAATTCCCAGCCGTCGGAGAAAAAATCACCACGGGAACGGTGGCAAGGGTGGTTGGAAAGTTGGGTAGCACGCCAGCAACGGGTTTGCTTCGAGAACGCCTTCGTTTGTCTGCGACCCGAGACCTGATGAGGATGGAAATGCCGGACTGTGTCGCTGACTTGTTTATCAAGGGATATCCAAAAGTAAATGCGAAGACTGCGCTCACAATGGATCCGGACGTATCGCCAACTGCCCCGTGGACTTTAGGAACCGTTCGTTTTTCGACAATTCTCGCGACGGGAATGAATGCCGATACGATACCCGCATCTACGTCGTTGAATCTTGTGATGCGACTAGAAACGCCTTCGGAATTCGCACGCATTGTGAATCGGATCTTGCAAGCCGAGCAAGTTTCATCGAGCCCACGTTGGGCGGAGAATTTTGCAAACGAGGAACTTCTGTACTTAATCGTCGAAGGTTCCTATATCGGCGGTTCCTCTGCTATCGAAGCCTTTGCTTCGAACGAAATTGCCGACACCGACGACGATGGTCTCTTTGAATTCATCGATGCTTGGAAGACGCCGATTCGATGGTTGCGATGGCCGAGTGGAATCGACACGACTGCCCCCTTTAATGTCGATCCTCTAAATCCAATTGGAAGCTACGGTGTCGATGTTCACGATCCTGCTCAAGCCGATATGGGATTCGATGTGGCAAATTCGGCCGGTGGAACTTATCCGTTCGCGCCGAACTACTTCCCTCGGCCTTTGGTTGTGTCCGCTGGCCCTGATCGTCGTTTTGGAATTCGCTTTCACTCGGTTGTCTTATCGTCGGGCGGTAGCTATAAAACTTCGGCTACAGCGTCTACGTCAAACGTTCAATTGCCGTCGGGAGGCTTTGCCGCGCCAAGTTACTGGAACACGAATTTCAATTTCCCCGACCCATTTTGGCCAAGGGACGACGTAGACGCTCGTTTGGGTGCATTCGCCAAGGATTCCATCGACACAACCTTTGATCCAGTAGGCGTCGATCTAAGCAGTGCAACGCCGACACTGATAGCCAATCCCGACACGAGTCTCGGAAGCTACAACACAAACGACGAATTTTATCTCGGCGTCAGCCGCGACAACGTTTCTAACTTAGATGAGTCGGGAGCGTCGCTATGAGTCTGAAAACTAACAGCACATTCTTTCTCTCCCTCTCCCATAAGAATGGGCGAGGGGAGGAAATGCTTGTTCCTTCCCGTCCATATTTTCCTTGGAATGGCTTGTCGGGCTTCCGTGGTTACTCGTTGATCGAGCTACTAGCCGTGCTGGTGATCGTGAGCTTATTGACCGCGATCGCATTGCCCACGGTCAAAAATGTGATCGTCGATCGAAAGACGAGCGTCGCGGCGCTGGAAGTCAAAGCCTTTTTAGAAGCCGCTCGAGCTCGCGCGATTGCTCGTGGACGTCCTGTTTCCGTCATCTTGGAGAGACTTTCGTCACGCTCTGAAGACGGAGTCACTTCATCGACAGCCAACAATTCGCCGGCGGCGCCGCAGGACAACTTCGATGTCTACAACACGTGTATTCGAATGACGATGGCTGAGTCATTGCGGTCGATGGAATTTGAGATCTCGCCTACGGTGGTCCCCGAAGATACTGCGACAGGAAGCTCACAACTTGGAAATGACAACGACGGGATTCTTGAAAGTTGTCGTTTGTACGACATCGATACGGGTGGCTCCCTCGTATTGCAAAACGCTTTAGTTACCAATCGAGACATCGAATTGATTGATCAAAATTCGCAGTCTCACACCTTTCGAATCACGAACGTTTGGTCGCCCGGTGGAAACGTACGAAGAATCGCGATCCAAAACGACGGCGATACATCAAATCCCTTTGGCTCTAACTTGGACATTAAAAATGCAGCGGATAATCAGATTGCTTTGAAAGCCTATCAAACGTTACCAACAACATTTTCCTTTTTTCGCATCCAAGGTCTGCCCAACCCCGTCACGTCGACTATTAACGAACTTCCACGTGGTAGTTGTGTCGACCTCTCACTTTCTGGATTGGCGACCGATGATCCAAACGTCAATACGACTGCGAATGTTTATCGTGACTGCCAACGAGAATTCGCATCGGATTGGATTTTGCCTCCAGGTGGCACGCCCGTTGTTCCGACGCCACAAGATCTCCGTCCGGTGTACCTAACTTTTAGTCCGAATGGGACACTCCAAAGTATTTTGTGCAATGCTCCAGGAGCGAACACGCTGCGACGCATTGAACCTCACTCGGACGTCTTTTTGTTTGTTGGCCGAGTCGATCAAGTGGTTCGTGCTAGTTCCCTAGCGGACCTTGCTTCGGCCTTGGATCAGAATCTCAACACGAATCTAACCGACGCGACGGCTTATTGGGTTCGAATTTCACCGGCTTCCGGGACCATCGCAGCCGCTCCTGCTCAGGCGAGCCATATTCTTGAAGACATGGAAATTTATCGAACGACTTCAGCAGACGAACCGATTGGTCATCTCCTCCACGATTCTCGATCACTTGCATTTACTTCCGAGGCCACCTCGCAATGATTGAGCTAAGAGATGTTCCACAAATTGAGCTGAGAGATGTTTCAGAAATTCTCCTCCCCTCGCCCATTCTATTGGGAGAGGGGTCGGGGGTGAGGGTCTTAAAATTCGGATCGAATTTTCGGTTGAGCAATGCCATGATAGTTTCCAATTCTCGCAATGCGACAGAACTCGCCCCAACTCTTGTTCCCCCTCGTCCACTGTTGCGTCCAGGCACGCCTATTCCCCCTCGTCCATTCTTATGGGAGAGGGGGTTAGGGGGTGAGGGTTACCGCTTGGAAATGCAAACAAGCCATGTTCCTTACAGCAACCAAAGAGCCATCGGTGTTGTGAGGTGGGCGCGGACTGGGATGAGGGGGTCGCTTTTTCATGCGATTCCTGCCCCTCACCCCCCAACCCCCTCTCCCCGAAGACGGGGCGAGGGGGAGGAAAAATTCTGTATGAATTCGTTACGAAGCTCTTTAACATCGCGATCCAGTTACCCCCGACCTCTCTCCCATAAGAATGGGCGAGGGGAGGTAAGAGTTTCGACTCGAATCGCTCGAGCCGTGACGGTGATCGAAGTCCTCTTCGCCATGGTCGTGATGTTGGTAGGACTTGTCGGTATGGCAGCCTTGCTTCCGATGGCTGGCCGCCAGGCAAGTGATTCCTATTCGCTGACGCACGCGTCAGCGGCCATGCAAAACGTGCGCGCGTCCGTAGCATCCATGGATATTCTCGAACCGACACCGGAGCGACCATGGTGGTTCGCGGATGATGAATACGCGACGGCGCCTACCACAAATCTTGGTTTCGGGTTTCCCATGGCTTCGGAGCGGCGTTGGTATCGGAGCGCCCGAAGCATGAGCGAGATTCTCTTATTCGTTAAGCAACGTCAAATGCCCGGTGCGCTTCCAGCCACGCTTGCTCCAGCCGACTACATCCGGTTGGAGTTAGCCCGTCGCAACGGTCGAGCACAAGGGTTTTGCATTGACCCCACGTTTTGCGGAACCGAGATTGGCGAAAACTGGAGCAATACCGGATATGCAGGTGCTTATCAACATGACCGAGGCGGAAGCCAAGGCGTTTTTCGCCGGTCGCGGATGCCATTCTTTGATGAGCATACCGAACTTGGTGCGAGCGGTTTTGCGTCGAACGCATCCTATTTCTTTCCAAAGTTGATGCGCGTTTCTTTTCAGGGAAAAACGATCTCGACTCGATTCTCAGCCCCGCCAGAGCCTCTCCCGATGAGTCGAGAGTCATCGGGGCAATTCTCGATGCCAGGGGGGGACTTGGTGAAAGCCGATCAAAAAGACAAATCGTTTGGCGCGATACGATACTTCGATTGGACTGCATCGCAGGGATACTCATCGTCCCCGTTGAGCAGACGAATTAGTTGGTTGGCATCGATGACTCCATCCGAGCGTTCGTCGCCCGATACGGATCCAACCACGTATAACCTGAGTGTGGCTGTTTTTGGAAATCGTGATCAGGTTTTTAGTGCATCTCCGCTTGCTGTCACGGGGGATGCGGAGTTTGCGGCGGGTGAGAAGATGTGTTTTGCCACGTCGCCCACCGCGACGAGCGTTGCGATTACACAACTTGGAGATCTCGCGTTCTCCCACACCGGCGGCGCATTCCAGGTGCAACTTTGGTCGGACAGCTTAACCAATCCCAAAATCAAAGTTGGGGAATGGGCGATGATGTCTCGGCGAATTGTACTTGGTAACAACACCGGAAATATCGAAGACCTCAAGATTATCCACCGCCATCGTTGGTACCGAATAATCGGAGTTCAACCCCCTCCTGCGACTCAGACGACAGCTTGGCCAATTACCGTACGGCTACAGGGAGAACCCTGGGACTATCCCGAAATGAACTCCGTTATGCAGCCCGCAGGAAACTATTCATCGCAAACCGTTGGAACGGGATTGGACGGTATTTCAGCTGTCCCCGGAACGACAAATGGACAACCCGGTTCCTATGCATCCGGTGTCAATTTAGTGGATCTCGCAACGACCGTCACGCTTTTTCAAAGCGTTGTTTCAGTGTATCAACGCGAGATTACGCTTCCCTAGTCTAGTCGTCTAATCCCCTGGTTCGTATCTCAACTTACGGAACTGCCAATCATGCTCAAAAAAAATCAATTGATTCAATTTCGACAACGAAATCGGCAGGGACTGGTATTGCTTGTCGTTCTAGGCATGCTCGCGCTTTTCACCCTTTTAGCCATATCTTACCTCTCGTTTACCACTCAGTCCCGCATCGCTAGCCAAGCTTTAGTCAACGCGAAGTTGCATCATCAAAGCACGCAAATAAACCCGGATGTTATCATCCACAAAATTATTTCGGGTGATAGAAGCAATCAAAGTGCATTCTGGGGGCACTCGCTTCTCGAAGACATTTATGGTCGCGACGCATTCGAAGGAGAATGTATTGCCGATTCGGCCGTCCTCAACGTGGTTGGGAAAATTGGGCTTGTCAAAGTCCAACTCGCGCAGGACATCATTATCAACCCTGATCCATTGCGACAATCGCCATCGGGTTCACCAACGCCGGATGAAAATGCGAGTGTTTCTCGATTAAGCGATGAAACGGATACGTATACGGGACGCGTCATTACCTTTTTGGAGGGTCCGCTTGTCAACCACTCGTATCGCATTTTAGGATACCTCGGTTCAACGGCTCCGGCTGGATACACCAATTCGATCGCGATCGATCTTTCGGAAACTGAACCTGGTAGTCTTACCTACACGACAACGCAGAGTGGTGCTCCCGTTTCTTATAGCGGTTCGCTCCTGGAGCTACTGACCAAGAATTCGTCTAATCCTTCGTTTTTGGTTACCAAAGTTCCTGGGGGTTCAGGAGCCGGTTCTGGTTTCCGTTACGTCATCAACGACATGCCGTTCAGCGGATT
>JANOAI010000537.1:0-11082 GCA_031411055.1 Pirellulaceae bacterium | reverse complement strand
CGAGCACGTAGGGCCGCGGATAGTCCTAGTTTAGGGTCTTCTCCTGCACCACGGAAAATGTGGCCCTCTCCCGGGCCTGAGAGCCCGACCTCTCCCACGTAGACGTGGGAGAGGTAACACGTAAGCTGTACGGTCTCTGATGGCTGTAATCCAACGAGGTTGCAAAGGATGCTTAAAGCCGAAGTATCGATGTCCAGCTAGTCTCGTTCTCGTAGCGCTTTGGCCGCCGATGCAACTTTTGTCGCTTGTTCAGCGGTTAATTCACCTAGCATGGGTTGCATAGGACCCGTCGCTGCAATCCCAGCTGCGGAAACCGCATGATGAAGAACGCGAATCGGCTGTATACCATTGCGCAAATCCTCCAAACCACAAAACTGCTTCCGCATTGCTTCCGCAGCACTGTAGTCTTTGGCCTGAATCGCATGGAGCATTTTCATCGAGAGTTTAGGCGCAACACAAACGCAACCGCTGGTGTAGCTGTTGATCCCGAAGTCTCGCATGTGAATGATGGCGGGTTGTTCGCCAATTCCACTCACCACGAATTCCTTCGGGGCCACATCTAAGACTTCACGAAGGTAGTCGTCTTGTAAAGGATCATCAAGGACCACCGCATACTTGATCCAACTAATAAGACCATCGCGGTACATGGAACCGACGACATCGGGTGGCAACCATCGATCGTGCTTAAGATACAATACGATCGGCTTACCATAAGCTTCCGTGAATCGCCGGATGCCCGTTGCGATCCCGGCCGCATCAGCAATCTCTTTTTGCGGCAGGACCATGACGGTTGGAAAGTCGAAATCCTTGAGGACATCCACTTGGTCCAGCATCGTTCCATAGGCCGGACCGACCGACGGAACGATCAAGGTCGAATCTTGGCAAGCATCACGAAGCATCGAAAGAAGTTCGGCATATTCCGTCAGACGAATATGATAGAGAACAGCATTGCCGCCATACAGCAACGTGGAAACGCCACCCTGTTCCATGTACTTGATAAGCCGCGTATTCTCTTTCGGACAAATGCGACCTTGTGCGTCACGCGCCAAGGGTGGGACAGCGATGACGCTGCTAGCAAGTCGCGCGGAATCAATTCGACGAGTATCCATGACAATTTCGTAAAATGGTGGCTGGTTAATTAATAGAAAAGCATTTTGAGATCTTAGTCGAAATTGGATGAATCAAAAGATGGGCGGCTCGCATCCGGGGCTTTGACCAGCCAGAAAATCAAAATCGCAGCCTTGATGAGCCTGTGTAACGTGTTTGGCGAACATCGCATGGTACCCACGGGTCCAGCCAAAATCGGGGGCAGTCCAATTGGCTTTTCGAGCGGCAAGTTCTTCGTCCGAAACGCAGAGCGTTAATCGTCGGGCTTCCACGTCGAGTTCGATTTCGTCGCCGGTTTTGACAAGGGCTAGTGGACCACCGACGTGCGATTCGGGTGAAACATGAAGCACACACGAGCCATAGCTTGTTCCACTCATTCTCGCATCGGAAATTCGAACCAGATCCCGAATACCGGCTTTGAGAAGCTTGGCTGGAATCGGGAGCATGCCCCATTCAGGAAAGCCTGGCGCACCGAGGGGTCCCGCCGATCGAAGGACCATTACGGAATCGGCAGTCACGTCTAAACCAGGGTCGTTGATCTTGGTCTTGAGCTCAGCGTAGTTGTCAAAGACAACAGCTTTGCCACGATGCTTGAGAAGCCGTGATTCCGCGGCAACGGGTTTGATGACGCAACCATCCGGCGCAAGATTGCCTCGCAACACATACGTTCCACCGCAGAGGGAAAGGGGATTCTCGCGCGTACGGATAATTTCATTGTCGAGTACCGAGCCCCGTTCGATTTGATTTCCTAGCGTTTCACCTGACACGGTGGAACAACGGTAGTCGATTAAGTCAGGGAGTCGTTTCAATAGTCCAGCTAACCCTCCAGCGTGATGGAAATCTTCCATGAGAAATCGACCGGCGGGACGAAGGTCGGCAAGGACAGGAACCTTCTTTGACCAAGCGTCGAAATCATCGAGCGAAATTTTTGCGTTGGCTCGGCCCGCCATGGCGATGATGTGAACGATTGCGTTCGTTGAACCGCCGATGGTTAACTGCGTTACAACTGCATTGTTGAAAGAAGATTGGTTTAAGATCTTGCTCGGAGCTAACTTATCCCAAGCCATATCGACTGCCCGACGTCCGGTGGCGACCGCTAGGCGACTATGTTCAGCAACTACGGACGGAATCGAGCTGGCCATCGGAAGGGTCATTCCCATGGCTTCGGCAATACAGGCCATCGTTGAGGCTGTTCCCATCGTCATACAAGTCCCTGCCGATCGAGCAATACAATTTTCGATTTCATGCCAATCGCAATCTGGCAAATTGCCAGCACAGCGTTCGGCCCAATACTTCCAAGCATCCGAGCCGCTACCAAGCGTTTGGTCTTTCCACCGCGCTTTCAACATGGGTCCGGCTGGCAAAAAGATCGATGGAATATCGGCGGAGATGGCCCCCATCAATAATGCCGGCACGGTCTTGTCACATCCGCCCATCAAAACAGCGGCGTCCAACGGATGGCACCGCAAGACTTCCTCGGTTTCCATCGCGAGAAGATTGCGATAGAGCATCGTCGTGGGCTTCATGAGCATTTCGCCAAGACTCATCACCGGTATTTCTACTGGAAATCCGCCCGCTTGAAGAATCCCGCGTTTGACTTCTTCGACGCGTTGTGGAAAGTGGGAATGGCAAGTATTCAAATCGCTCCAAGTGTTGAGAATGCCAACGATCGGTTTGTCACGATAATCTTGGTCATCCAAACCCATCCCTTTGAATCGAGATCGGTGGCCGAAGCTACGCAGGTCGTCTGGCTGGAACCAACGAGCGGAACGAAGCTGTTTTGGATCGCGAGTCATATTTGCTTTCTAGCAATGAGCGGCTTATGTAGTTGATTGCAGTGAAACGTGAACCAGCCATATAGCCAGGCAAGTTAATCGAGCTGTTCGATTCCAAAATCTTCGGCGGGGCGATCAAGGAGCGATTCCTTATTCGCTGAACCAGAAGTTTTTGGCAACGGAATAGGTAAAGGACCTGAAACGGGGAGAACATAGAGCTGTCCCATTTCTTCGGCAACCACTTTGACTTGAGTTCCCTTTGCAATCAAGCCGACTCGACTGGTCGCATCCCAATGCCGTCCTTCAATTTCTATATCCCCAGCCGGAACCAGATCGCAAAGCGTTATTCCGACTCGGCCGACGAGCGTGTCCGCTTCCCAATGAAAGGACTCAGCTTTTTCCGGTTCGATAATCATTCTTCGTCCAAGCGGTGTTTTGGGCCAAAGCTTTACGAAGATGAGGGCGAAAATAGGGACGAGTGCAAGTTCAAAAATCAATAGACCAATACCGAAATCGTAGCTGTGTCGGAACCCAAAGAGGACGGAAGCAGCCGCGCAAAGGAGCGAAAGGACGAGGACGATACCAGCCGTTGGCAAGAATAGATCCGCAACGAGTAGCCCAATCGCCAACGCCAACAGCGAAAAAGAGATCACAATGGGACTCAAAACTTAACTCCTCGATTCGCACTTTACGATTTGACTATTCGTGCCGCAAAGCGTCGATCGGATTCATTTTAGCAGCGCGCATCGCGGGATACATACCAAAGAGTATACCTACGGCGAGCGAAATATAGAAAGCCACTGGAATCGATTCGATCAAGATCTGAGGCTGTACGGATCGAATGACATCCGGTAGCTGTGCAATCGTTTTCGGTGCGTACCATTGGGCGATCGATCGGGCAAGATTTACGCTTGGTCCGCAAAGTAACCCGATGAGAATCCCGGAAGCTCCACCCACGACACTTAAGACAGTCGTTTCAATCAGGAACTGCCGAACGATATCGCTCCGTTTGGCGCCGAGAGCTCGTCGAATTCCAATTTCACGGGTCCGTTCGGTGACGGTCGCAAGCATAATGTTCATGATCCCAATGCCACCGACGAGCAACGAAATCGCCGCAATCATTCCCATGAATACCATGAACATGGCTTGGGTTGTCCGAGCTTGTTCGAGCAACTCAAGCGGAACGACGACTGCGATGTCTTCCATTCGTTTATGAATTACGAGCGTATCCTCGATCAATGTCGCTGACTTCTTTACTTCGGCGACTGAATTGATTTTCAGGGTAATTTGATTGAGTTCGAGTATTTCACCTTCGAATGAAGAGCCTGTACGACGCGAGACCATATCTCCGATTCGTTGTTGTAGCGTCTTAATAGGAATGTAGATATCGGAAGAAAAATCTTGAGCGGCTAGCGAACCGCCGATTGCGGCAGTCGCATTTTTGGGTTCGAGGACACCCACCACGATATAGAAATCGGTGCTTTCCGGCATGTAGACACGCTTGCCGATTGGATCTTGAACCGGAAACAACCGTTCGGCGACTTTGCTGGCAAGAACACACGACGTTTCACGCTGGAAATTTTCGGCATCCGAAATAAAACGCCCTCGCGCAATCTTCAAACGGTTGGCATCGGCATACTCGGGCGTACAACCGACCAGTCGCCCGTCGATGACCCGCGATTCGTATTGAAATTGACGACGTAGTTCCCGAATTGGGATGGCGCTTCGAACGGTCGGGATCGTCCGAGTCAACATCTCAAACTCGTCGCGTGTAAGCCCGTAAGGTGTAACCCCTTGCGCGCTTAATTTTTCGGTTGGCGGCTTAATGCTTCGAACGATGATCGTGTCCGCACCGAGACTTTCGATCTGTCGACGAGCCTCGTCGCCAATTCCCTTGCTGATGGCAAGCAGCCAAATCACACTAGCAACGCCGATGAGAATGCCAAGTACAGTCAGCAATGAGCGAAGCGGGTGAAGCCAGAGACTTTTAATAGAAAGTTGTACGGTGAGTAACCAAATCATGACGCTATTTACACTTCGACAGGCATATTTTCGATCGCGTGCTGGGCAGCCAGAATTCGGCTTTCCTCAGTATTCATTTTATCCCATTGAACCATTCCGTCCTTCAATCGGACGACTCGTTTCGCCCGTTTCGCGACTTCGTCTTCATGCGTCACGAGAATGATCGTTCGTCCCTCGCCATTGAGCCGCTCAAACAATTGAAGAATCTCTTCCGTGGTTCGCGAATCGAGGTTTCCGGTCGGTTCGTCGGCGAGAATAAAATAAGGGTCGTTGACGAGCGATCTCGCAATCGCAACCCGCTGTTGTTGACCACCACTCAATTGATTGGGGCGATGTGATAGACGGTCACCAAGTCCTACCATTGCCGCCAAGGCCTGGCATCGTTCAAGTTCTTTCTTTCCAAGTCTTCCTTGGTAAATCAGTGGAACTTGGATGTTCTCCACAACAGTCAACTGTTGAATCAAATTGTAACTTTGGAAAACAAATCCGATTCGACGCGACCGAATTTCGGCCAGCTGATCATCGCTCATCTTGGCGACATCGTCATCGCCCAAAAAAAGTGAGCCTGAGGTCGGCAGGTCAAGGCAACCGAGCATATTCAAAAGCGTACTTTTACCAGATCCGGATGGTCCCATAATGGCGACGTAATCGCCTTCGGGAATATCGAAAGTCACGCTCCGCAGCGCGCGAACGGTTTCGCTCTTGAGGACATATTCTTTTTTAAGATCGCAAACACGACAGGCAAATTTCATGACCTACTCCGTCCCTCCTGGAGGACGAGGGCGACCTTCATTGCCTTCACCGGGCGGGCTACCTTTTCCGCCACCGCTCCCCCCTTTTTCGCCGCGAGACTTGCCGATACGCGATGCCATGTAGGCTTGGACTTCGGCAAGATCCGCGACTCCATCTCCGTTGTTGTCATACGACGCAAACGAAGAAGACATTCTTTCATCAGCGCTAGCTTCTTCTTTCGAAATCTTTCCGTCTCCATTCTTGTCGACGCGTTGCACAATCATCGCCGCGATCGTCGCCGGATCGCCACCTCCGGGAGCTCCGCCTTTACCACCTTCCCCTCGAGATGGCCCATCGGCTGGCTTTTCGGGAGCTTGGCTCCGAATGTGCGCAAGCTGTTCGCGGTTTTCGGTATCAGCCAGCTCTGGGATATTCATTAAATCGAGATGGGATCGTGGGTTAAGAACCACTTTATCGGCTTCGGTTAACCCCTCCGAAACGGTAACAAACATTTCGTTGGTCGCGCCAATTTTGACCTCTTTCGTTTCCCAAGCATCTGTTTTACCAGGCTTAAGAACAAAGTAATGACCTTTGGTTTCGTAGATGGCGTGAACCGGAATTTGTATGGCGTGGGCAATTTGCTTGACAAAAATGCGAACTTCGGCCGTCATACCGGTTCGTATGGTGGGGGGCGGATCAAAGATCTTGATGAACGTGGCATATTCCTTGACCGAAGCAGAAAAGAAACTGCCCGGTTCAGCGTATTTGTTGACCTTGATGATTTGTCCCAAGAGATCGTCGGTAACGGCACCCACTCGAATTCGAACAGGCATACCTTCTACGAGCAATGAAACTCGCGATTCATTGACCTTCGCCTTGACTTGCATCTTGTTTGGGTCTGGAAGAAGGAATATCGTCTGCTGTTCGCGGAGCATGGCCCCTTGCTCAACTACAAATTCTGAGCCGCCGCCGCGACTACTGAATTTGTTTGCATGTACCACCTGACCATCGGCGGGGGCTCGGATATTGCAGGCTTCAATCTGAGCTTGGATTTCCAACAATTTGCTCTTTTCTTCTTCGAGCATGCTCCGATCCGAATTCAATTTGGCTCGTGACGTCTCGATCGTACTATCAAATTGAACAAGCATTTTGGCTTTGGTAAGCTCATCAAGAACTTTCAGCCGACCCTGTGCGGCATCAAGCGTGTTCCGAGCGTTCGCGACCGAGAATTGCTCGGCTTCAATTTGAAGCGATTTCAAGGTCCCTTTGGCAGCCAGTCGTTCGGCACTGGCCAGCGAAAGCTCCGACGTACGAAGGGCTTGCTGTGCCAATGCGATCTCGCTCAAAATGGATTTATGTTCTGTAAGATACGTGCCATCAAGATATTCTTGGCGAGAGATTTCAGCTTGCTTCACCGCCGCTTCGGAACTGATAACGAGGGCTTCATTGTTTCCCACCGTGATCCGTTGAGCAGCGAGTTCATCTTGGAAGGCGGAGCTATCCAACTGGCATAGTTGATCGCCTTTCTTGACCATCGTTCCTTCGGGCAAAACAGTCAAGATGGGGGTGCCGGACGAGCCTTTCGCTTTCACCGTACATTTGACTTCGTTGTTGCTGCTGCTTTCAATTTCTCCTTGCTCAAGGACGATATGATCGAATGGACCGACCGTAACGTTCTCCAATATCGGAGCGTTATCTTCGTTCGAGCCGAAAAAGGCGCTGCCTTCGTATTGATACCAGACGTAAAACCCGATGATGGGTATCAAGAGCAGGATCAGAAGAACCAGCCATATGCGACCCGAGCGCCGCGAACCGCAAGTATTTCTAGGAATTATCGGCATTGGATGCCTTCAAGCTTGGTAGGGAAGAACGTTGATCGGAAACGCGCAGCAAGGCGTTGGGGTGGAATCTCTATTGTATCTTATTGTATCTCGAAGAAGCCGAATTGGCGAACTGTTGCAAGCAGTCCGCAGCCTTCTCGAGCGCGTATTGGAACCCCAAATTTTTACCGAAGTAACGTAAAAAGCGTTAATCGAGCCAAGAAACGGCTAAGAAGTGAGCGGATCTGATGATTGGGAGGAATTAGGCTGCTTTGGCCTGCTTCCATTGCCGACGACGCGATACGGCGCGATGCACTTCGTTGAGCGCACGGTACGGGAAAACGGTCCAATACCGTCGCCAGGCGGGGAGTTTCTCCCCCACATTTTCCCGAATCTGACTTCCAAAAGTATGCTCGACCTGGTCAACCGGTAACGGAAAGATCGAGGCGGACTTTAGGCCGTAGACCCATTCGCGGTCGAGTGCATGATCGAGTGGTAGCGACATCGGAACGAGTTGCCGCAGCAAAATCTCGGCCGCTTGGCGGTGGACCAGATAGGCCCCAGAACCACATAGACGAGTAAAGTTGACAGCCAACGAGTATCCATCGCTCAATTCCGCGAACATCCTTGGATGGCTGTTATGAAATCCGGAAAGCCGCAAAATATCCCAGTATTCTCGAAGCTCGATCGCTTGCTCGAGAAGTTTGCCGAGATTCAAAACAGGCTTGATATCGTCTTCGCAAATGACCGCGTATTCGTGGGCCGATTCAAGGAAAAGTCGAAGAACCTTAAGATGACTTAGGTAGCAGCCGATGGTGCTCCCGTTAGGATTTTTGCCATGTCGACGACGATAGAGAACTTCGTCAAACTCGGGTATCGGAAGCTGCAGAACACGGCCATTCACACCGGAAACGCGTTCAAATGGGATACCGGTTTTCGCGAGTTCGGTTGCGACGTATTCCCAACGTTGTTTGGCCGAATCCATATTGATGACGTAAGCATGCATTGCAAAATTCTCAAAGTTTCAACGATGTTTTTCAGGAGAAACCATCGCATTTTTCGTTTCCGCTTGTCAAGATCGTTTTCGCACTTGTTCCGCCTTCATCGCAAACTGTATAGACAATTGAGAGAATGCTTGCGAAGATTTAAGTCATGTGATCGATGACCATGTTTTGAAGTCGGCTCCCTGCATTATTCATTGTAATTGTTGCTCATTGTCAGCCTCCTCCATTTTACTACGCGAAGTCGATCATGAAGCTCGCAGTGTTCTTGCCAAATTGGATTGGAGACGTGGCTATGGCCATCCCAACCCTTCGTGCATTGCGAACCGGGTTTAGCCGGAATGTCACCATGATTGGTGTTGCGAGACCTGGGCCCGCCAATTTCTCAAAAAGTCAGCCATGGCTAGATGATCACATTGTCTATCGATCCCGTAGCCAAGCCCCAGAATTGAATCGCCGTCGATTGGTAAAGAAGCTGCGTCAGGAACGTTTCGACGCGGCGTTGCTTTTACCAAACTCTCTTTCTACCGCTTTAATCGCCACCTTAGCTCAAATTCCTCGTCGAATTGGATATGCCCGCGGCGGTCGTTCCTGGCTTCTCACCGACCGACTAGCGGTCCCTCAGTCGCATGGACAACTGACCCCAATCCCCGCCATCGACTACTATTTGCAACTGGCTGAGTATATGGGTTGTCCGTCGGCGGACCGTGAAATGGTTCTCTCCATTGATGAACATTGGCACGCTCAAGCAGATCAAATTTGGGAGTCCGTTGGATTCGATGTGAATGTTCCGACCGTGATCATCAACAACAATGTGGCGACATGCCCTATCCGACTATGGAGCGCCGATCGCGTGACGAGTTTTGCTAGGAAGCTCGTTCAGCATCCAGAAATCCAAGTACTATTTCACTGTGCGCCCAATGAAAGGGCCTTCGCCAATAAACTAGTCAAGGACGCGGATCATCCTCGCATTCAATCGATGGCGAGAACGGAAGAACTGCCCCTGGAATTGAGCATGGCCGTTCTCAGCAAAGCCAAAGTAGTGGTCTCCACCGATAGCGGCGTTCGCGCTTTAGCCGTGGCAGCGAATACCAAAGTCGTCTCTTTGTTTGGTCCAACGAAACCTGAATGGACATTAACGTATAACCAACCCGAAGTTGTTGTTCGTCCTGAAAACGCGTGCAAAACCTGTCAGAAATCTCCGCCGCGTAGCAACAAGGCTAATTCGCGATGTCAATGCATGCAGCAGATTTCGGTTGAAAGAGTTTACAGAGAGGTCATTGCACAACTACGAGAACAACGCTCCATTTCAGGTCTCGCCGCTTGATCGCAAACAAAAGCTCCGTTCCCCACGGATCGATGTCAAATTAAATCAACTCCAAGGTACTGATAGCCTTGTCGATGAGACTCGTCTGGAGATTCCGTAAACTATTCTTGTTTACGATCGGGGGGGCGGCCATCATGCTCATACTGAGTGAATTCGGGGCCGTAAAACCACGCAAGCTGCTCTTTCCTTGATTCGCTCGAACGGCGTTCACATCAAAAGCGTTGACCACTCCATTTCGGTCTAGGTCAAATACGTTTGCAATGTTTCCAGAGTCGACACCAATTTTTGCCCGTATCGCGTTTGTGTCAAAAATGTTAATCGTGACCTGCGAGGATGGAAAGGGTGACGAGGGTGTTACATCAAAGCGAGCATTCCCAAAATAAAACACATCTGGCGTTGTTAAACCGGTATTGGCATCCGCCAACATGGTGATGCGTAGCCAAGCATCTTGAATCGCGTTATTGGCAAATTCGAGCTTAACACGTCCCGTATTATTGATTCCACCATTTGCGAATGTGGTAACGGTTACGAGATCGGCTATTGGCAAAAAGTTAGCGGTCGCGTTGGGGAAAGTGCTCCAGGTTGCAAACTGAAAACTTGCGCCGGAAATCCCCGAGAGATTCGCGGCGCCATCGATGTCGATAATTAAACCGTTTAGACCGCGAGAATAATTGGTGTAGTTGGCGGTAACCGCAGCTTGGCCAGGTAAGAGCGCTTGCTTCGTATTGTCGATTGCATTGATCGGATTGCCGGTGCCGTTCCCGAAAATGACGCTCGTCGAACGATTGTAAAATACGCGTCGATTCGTAATGACGGACGCGATGTTGACCGTGAAATTAGTCGTCGCGATCGCTCCAAATGCATCGGTTGCCGTAATGGTCACCGTTTGATTGATGAGAGCGGTATTGGAGGTCAAGCTCCAAGTCCAAGTGCCGTTTTGATTTTTGACGACAGACCCCAACGAAGCACTCAACGTGACGGGGTCCAAATCAGGATCTCTCCACGTCCCGGTATTATAGACAATCACTCCTTTGGTCCCATTTACGGCGGGATAATGAGGGGCAACGAGAGGTTGCTGATTGTCGACCACGCGCAAGACTTCGATACCAAACGTATTGCCTGCGGCTGCCGAAAAGTAGAGCGTCCCATTCAGATTTGCGAGTTCGGTTGGAAGTGAACCTACGCTTCCTGCCAGAATCTGTTTGGCACCGGTGGGACCTGGAACAAGCGTCGCCAAGCCAGAGCCAGAGACGGACCACAGCTCAAACCCATTCACGCCATCATCGGCGGTAAAATAT
>JANOAI010000536.1:0-10161 GCA_031411055.1 Pirellulaceae bacterium | reverse complement strand
AGCAGAGCGACGTTCCTTCTTGGTTTTTTGCAAACCATTAGCAACCCGTCGTTGGACCTCAATAAATTCTCACAAACGGTTAAGATAGCTCTCTTCCTTTGTCACGCCCCTTGCCCAAACGAACCGTTACGATGACTCGCTTCCGTATACTTTGCCGCGTTTCCTTTCAAATCATTCATTGCATTGTGGCCCTGCAATTACTTGTTCAAACAAGTATTTCGGCCGATCCGGCGACGATGACGCACGGCCCGATGCTTGGGAAACCGACCGCAACGTCGATGGCGGTCTGGGCTCGAACTTCCGAGCCAATTGAATTCGAAGTTCGTTACGGGACCTCGATGCACGATCTTACTAAATCGACGAAAGCTTCGATGACGTCGTGGGAACATGATTGCACCGGCGTAGCCCAGCTAACAGGCCTTTCAAGTAACACGCGGTACGTATATCAAGTCTACGTCGCAGGATTGCCACAAGGGCAAGCGGGTTCGTTCATAACACTCCCCTCTTCGGAGCAATGTCGCGATCCTCAGTACAACCCAAAAGGGTTATTCAATTTTCGTTTTGAAGTGGGATGCTGTGCCAATCAGAATCCAGAAAACGGAATTGGACATTCGCTCCCTCTTTATCAAACCATGAACGAACGCATTGCCAAAGACGTCGACTTTGCAATCATGAATGGTGACTGGCTTTATGAAGAACTGCGAGAAACGCCCCCGATCGCTTGGTTGACCAATCACGGGTTGACGGAAGGCAGCTCACCGAACACCGTGAAGATGATGCCAAACATCGTCGGCGTTTGGGAGAACTACCGGCTGTACCTGTCGCGCGGTGTTCCCTTGAGCCAATGGCATCGCAACGTCCCAAGCTATTTTACGTTCGACGATCACGAGCTGGTCAATGATATTTGGGGCGCTGGCTCGGCTGGTCGCCGACATCGGCGTTCGGTTTTTCGCGACATCGGAACACAAGCTTGGCAGGATTACCTCGGTTGGGCAAATCCGGTAGCGTTCGATCACGATATCCATTTCGGCCGAGCCGAACTCAAAGCCAGTAGCGATCAACTGACCGACAAAAATGCCGATTTCACGAAGCTTAAGCTAGACGAGATGTCGAACCTCCACGTCCATTGGGGGACGAGCACCGCTGGGGTGAATGACATGAAGTATGATGACGACTCGGGAGATCCGAATTCAAAAGTCTACGATATTGTCAAAGTCGTAGATAAGAATACGCTCCAGATTTCTCCGCCTGCGGTTAAGAATGGCGAAGTTGCCTATTCGATCGGTCGACGCAGTTATGGAAGTTTTCGCGTTGCAAATTGCGAATATTTTCTATTGGATACGCGTAGTCATCGCCAAATGCATGATATGTCTCAGCCAAGCAAACCTGGCATGACTATGCTTGGAGATCACCAACGTGAGTGGCTGATGGATTCGATGAAGAAAAGCGATGCTGATTTTTTCTTTGTCGTGTCCAGCGTCCCGATGATGGTTCCGCATAGCGGAGCTGGCGGCTTTGAGTTTGATGCGAAGAACAAAGAGGAAGCGTGGGTCGCATTCTTGGATGAACGCGACAATCTCGTTGACTTTTGGAATGGACTCGGAAAGCCCGTGTTTGTCATGACGGGCGACCTGCACAACAGTTTTTCCATCAAGATTACCGATCGCGTTTGGGAATTCTGCTGTGGTCCTCACAATTCCGTGAACCACGTTCCCAAGTTGGATGAAGGTGATCGACCCATTACGGGAAAATACATGTCTGGGACGAAGGAATGCGACATCCGATGGTCGAGCTACATCCTGCCAGACATTCCACGTCTCGATCGATGCTACCCGTTCTACTGCGTTGTCCAAGTCAACAATGCTTTTAACATGCCACCGAAGCTTGGCGGAACACGCTGGGTTGCTTATCCTCATCCCCAAATTATCTTCCAGTACTTCGACGGACGAACTGGAGAGTTGGCTTATTCAGAAACGATTGCCACCGGGCACTAAATCGCCGTGCACGATTGTGAAGTATTTGCATTTAATCAATATTGATTTTGCGAGAGTTCATTGCGATCTTTCCAGCACTTGGGCATTGGTCTCTCCACATTTTTACCATTTCAACCTTCACCCTCCCCTCGCTTCGCTCGACCCTCCCGCAAGCGGGAGAGTGAAGATATGTAGAAACCAATGCGGAAGGGTGAAGATGTTTAAAGACCAATGCGCATGCCGGACGGGGCAAAAAAACAATCGGATCTCATCTTCCAATTAACGTCTTCCCGATTCCCTCGGAGTCACCCGTTGCGTGGCGACGGGTGACCTTGGTCGACGTTGATTGAATCCTATTGTCGCTGCAATGCTTTGGCCTTGATCATCATCTCAAGGCATTCGAGACGATAGGTGTTATCGCCAGCGGCATTTTGGGCTCGGCGAATGACTTTGTCCCAATCGGCTTGGGGAGCATATTGGCTATGACGAAGCAATAATCCAAACTCGGCGATGGCACTGGCCCATTCGAAATCACTGTCGGATCGCTTGGCTTCGATATCGGCATCTTTCAAGAAGAACTCGACCTTGGTGCTGACGTCCCCTTCCGGCTGTTTGTAACGGAGCTTTAAGGTCATCCATTCATCGGAAGCAGCGGCGGATTTCTCATCCGTCGCGTCGCTCGTCAAACTCGATGGAGCTAGGTCCTTTTCTTTCGGCTTGCTTCCATAGCGAAGCTCGTCGACCTGGGGAATCGTCGTATCGTTCACGACACCAACGGGGACGATTTCGTAGAGAGCCGTGACTCGGTGACCGGCACCGATTTCGCCTGCGTCCTTGGCATCGTTGTTGAAGTCCGCATTCGCCAAGCGACGGTTTTCGTACCCAATCAACCGATAGCTAGCCACTTTCGTCGGATTGAACTCGACTTGGATTTTGACATCCTTGGCGACCGTAATCAACGTTCCGGATAATTGTTCGACCATCAACCGACGAGCTTCATGGATATTGTCAATCATCCCGTAGACACCGTTGCCTCGATTCGTGATCTGCTCCATCATCGAGTCGTTGTAGTTCCCCATCCCAAAGCCGAAGCAAGTTATAAAAATCTTGCTCTTGGCGTTGGTTTCAACCAGTTTGATCAACCCTTAATTGCTGGTTGTGCCGACGTTGAAGTCGCCGTCGGTGCAGAGAATGATCCGATTGATTCCGCCGGGGATGAAGTGATCACGGGCGATCGAGTAAGCGAGCTCGATCCCTTGGCCGCCGTTGGTCGAACCACCCGCGGAAAGGTTATCGAGAGCTGCGAGGATTTCGGTTTGATGATCGCCGGTAATGCTTGGCAAGACGCAGCCCGCCGCTCCCGCATAGACGACCATCGCGATCCGATCGTTCTCGCCAAGCTGTTTCGTTAACATAGCAATGGCTTGCTTGACGAGCGGTAGCTTGTTCGGCTCATCCATTGATCCGGAAACATCCAACAGAAAGACAATGTTGGCTTTCGGACGCTCGTTGACTTCAACCTTTTTCGCTTGAAGTCCAATACGAATCAATTGATGATTTGCATTCCATGGACAAGGGGCGACCGCCATATTAGAAGCGTATGGATGTTCGTCCGTTGGTCCGGCATAGGTATAATCAAAGTAGTTGATCATCTCTTCAATTCGCACGGCGCTCGGTTGTGGTAACGCGTTTGCTTGAACCAGGTATTGGCGGATCTTGCTATACGAGGCCGTATCGACGTCGATTGAAAATGTCGACAGTGGAGCCGATTTAGCGACGACGAACGGAGCTTCGACTACCTTTTCAAATCGATCGCCTGAAGGTTGTTCGGCCAACCGGGGATTAGGAATTGGATGGAGGTTAGATCGAAGATCAAGGTTTTCTTCGGAGCGGACTGTCGCACCCATCGCAAGGTTGCCGCTCCCATCTTTCACTAACGGCATGTTAGGATCCGCCGAAACGCTGTCGGCAACGCCATCGCCATCCGCGTCCTTCAACCGCTTATTGTAGAAGTAATCGGTGTCATAAGCTTGAAGTTCAACACTTGGTACAGGGTTCCCGGCAGCTGGCATACTGGCTGGGGCAGGAGCTGGTTTCATGACCGCACCGAGTGATTCGACCGACTGTGGATCGGAAACCGAGAGATCGGAATTCGATTTCATGTCGCTCAATTCCGGATTGACGGATCTACCAAGCATAAATTTTTCCGTTTGACCTGCTGGCAACGACTCACCGGCGCTCAGTTTCGCCGCATTGGGGTTTGATGCTGCAAAGCTCCGTTGCCGAAATTGTAAGCCCACGTCATCGGGCGATGTCACCGCCGGATCGCTTGCAGGTGGTGACACACCGGCGGGCACATCGATTGCCATCGCCCCCGACTCAGCCGGCACGGGCACCCTTCCTCTTACACCTGAAGGATTCAAGCGTTGGGATAATGCTCCCATGGGTGGCGCGACCACTCGTTCGCTCAACGTTTCGTCGGTGACCTTCTTGGATTGAGGGTCCATCGCGTTCGTATCCGATTTTCGACTCAAGCGATCTTCAAGTCCTCGTTCATCGGTAGCAAGCTCGTTCTTGGCAAGGGAGGCTAACACGCCTTCGGATGGTTCAGTACGCAGTCCGGCAGCGGCCGTTGAATTGGAAGCGATTCCTCCATCCGTGTTTTCATTCGTGGGCGTTGAGGCGGTCGTTGCGACTGGAGCAGGCGTCAGTTTTCCAGTCGTATCGTTTACTTGCGCTAGGTGCGTTGGTCCGTAGACGGCGGGCCAAGCAAGTATTCCAATCAAGAAGCTTGCAGCGAGTGCCGCCAAGGCTTTCCACTTCCATTGCGACGTAGCGGATGTATCTGCTTTCGCCAGGGTTACATCGGAAGCGAGCGTTTCTACCGATTGAATTTCGCTGGCGATCAACGCTCGATTTGCGGGCGCAAGCTCGGCGCCGGCGATTGGCGCTGCTAAAACGGAACGTGTTCGATCGAGGGTCGAACGAAGACTTTCGAGTTCTTGCTTCAATTCCGAATCGGAAGCAATGGCCGCTTCGACAAGCTGTCGATCGTCAGGATCAAGCTCATTGAAAAGGAAGGCGGTAAGCTTCCAAGGTTCGATCGGATTTTGCGACATGGTTCATAACCTCTTTATTTGTAAGCCTGATCGGTGCTCTTGACAAGCATTTCCGAAGGCTAGCGATTTTGAATGGTTCGTTTGAGGACGTTAAGCTTCGACGGCGGCCAGCGAAGTTCGCAAGCGCGAGATCGCCTGGTGCAACAAAAAGCCAACGTTCGAAACGGTAAGGCCCGTGACTTCGGCGATTTGTTTGTACGAGAGTTCGTTGGTTAGACGAAGCGTAAGCAATTCTTGCTCTCGTTCCGGCAGTTCGTGAATCGCCGATTCGACGCGGCGCTGTTCTTCGGATTGGGTCATGTTGCCAAGCGGATCCGATGCGAGATCGGCCGCTTGCTCCAGTCCGATATTCGAGGCAGTGGTTATCATGTTCTTCCTCCGGCGTTGGTAATCGATAGCTCGATTTCGACACGTCTTGAACAACCACGCTTCGATATGGTCCTCGACCGTCGAACGTGGCTGTTTGCACAACGCTAAAAAAGTGTCTTGAACGCAGTCCCGAGCCAGTTCGATATTTCCATGGAGAAACCGCCAAGCGTAACTGACCAAGGGACCTTGATAGCGTTCAAAGACCTTCGTCAGCCATTCCGAAGAATTGGCGAGCTCGCTCTGGCTTTCGGGTGGAGGCATTCAGCACCGACTCAATTTCAAATTCTGGGATCGGGAGGAGAACCGTAACGGAACCGGATATAACGCTAATTTCCGGCTAATTCTATCCCGACGCTCCCGTTGCTTTCATCCTCGCAAGCCTGTTACAGCTTGCGAAATAGCATTGTGCTAAAGGGGAAGACGTAGGCGACACCGCCTTATTAGGCCCAGATTCGAAATTCTGTAGAAATTCTTTCGTGGCCTATTCTAAAAAAGGACGTCGTTGGTTTCTGGAAATTATTCGTCGCGTTGGCTCAAACAAAGAGATTTGCGGCCAAAGCCGCCGCTACATGTATCTTCGGAGTCGAATTCCGAGTGGCAGGGCTTCCCCGACGATGGCTGTTTGTTCGCTATCGTCGAGCTGCCCTGCTTCGGCGACCAGCTTTCGATAGCGTTCGGCCGCATTCCATCGATCCAGGCTCGTAAGAACACCGGTTCGACATTGGTCATTCACATCTCGGAATCGGTCGCCCGTTTTACGTGCTAATTGCATGACGGCAAAGTGCCTTGATGGTGTCGCGTCCGTCGGTGCGATAAGCTCCTCCAGCCAGTGTTCGACGATCGATGTCGCGACCACTGTATTCATTGGTCCGTAAACCAAGGATCGAGCACCGATGCGAGCAATCATCCAAAGTATCGAGTCATGGAGGCTTTCTAGCTTGGGTTTTTTCAACCCTTGCAAGCCTGCAATCGCCAACTCACGCTTGGTCGCACTGGGCAATAATTCGAGGCTTCCAATCAGTCGCAGCGTTTCGATCGCGTCCTGCAACGAGCCTTCCGATTTTGAGCCTCCGTCTAAAAGGCGTCGTACTTTCGACTGCAGTTCCTGCCACAGGGCTTGTTGTTGTCCGGTAGTGAAACCACCGGAGATTCTTCGCCAAAGAATCAGGCTCTCAGCGATGTTGGCTGGGAATTGCAGCTTTCCATGAAGCTTCCGCCAAGTCAATTGGACGCGCCAATCGTCGGCGGCAAAGCCATATCCTGGTCGTAAACAGTAACCGATCAAATTGATCCAACGAGCTTCCATGGCCTGTGTTCGCTTTCGCGCTCCATCTTGTTCGATAAGGACTGCCCACAAGCCTCGCAAAAGCGATGGCTTCCAAGATTGTCGAGGGATCTCAATCTGCTTGGCAAGCTCTTTGACGATCCCTTTGGCGAGCTCTGGGGAGGCAGACGGAGAAAATGCCGTTTCGATCACCTTGGTCCCTTTTTCAATCAATTCGGCATCGACAATTCCAGCTTGTTCCAAATCGCCTTGATGAGCCGTACGATCTGTCTCAACCGTGCTTCGTAAATCGAAATGGAGCTTCCACCTTGCACGACTTGCCGCGTTCGCATCCGTCGACTCGTCGACTTCGAGCAAAGCCAATTCCAGCGTTCCAATTTCACTCAGCTCCGACTCGATCACAATCTGCTTCAGCTCTTTCTTCTTCGATCGCGACGATTCGATCACCGTTTGGATTGGCGGCAATGGGGACATGCGATTTGTGTCGATTAGCACGATATCGCCGACCCGGTCGATGAGATGGGTGCTTGAAACGAGTATCGGGAACTGAACAGGGCTACCGGTGGCCAGTTCAAAAGGATGTTGAGCAAGGGTGAAGCGGTCGAAAGTCTTGGCATCCGCCGGCATAATACACATGGCCGCCGGTGGATCGGATGCAACTTGAAGATAGTAGGCTCTGGCCAAACGGGCATCGATTCGAACGCCTTCTCCACGTCGAGAACGTCCGAAATAAGCGGCTCCAATCGCGACGGCCAAGTCCAAATGCTCAGCATCAAGAACTCGTGTCTCGCTTCTGATCTCGATCGATTCAAACCAGCGATGGATTTGCTCGACAATCCGCTGTCGAATCAAAGGCGATTCAAGCACTCCGCCATTGAAGAGTATCCAATCGGGCCGCGCCGCACTGTGATCGTTGAGTTGATTGCGATCTGCATCGCTGCGTCCATCCCATCGATGTTCCCAAAGAAATTCAGCCAGATGACGACTGATTGCCGGGTCGGACTCGTAAGGAAGGCCGAACTCGTGAAGCCCAGTCTCGGCGACGATGGGCTTGTCATTCAATTTAACCCACGGGAAAAAACCCTCAATTAAGTTTTCTTCGACGAATGCTCGGTCGATCTGCACCGAACGCGTTGTGGCGATAAGCTTGCTTCCGGATCCTGATACGGTCAAAGAATGGTGTTGCGTACCTTTGTCACTGAGAATCGACTCTTTCGCTGAACGGCATTGATTGCGCAACGATTCCCATTGAGACGCGGTCAATCGAGTGCGAGCAGAATTCTGTTGCGAAGCGTCTGCTTGCGTCTGATTGAAAAGTGGTTCAACGGCCTTTGCTAAAGCCAAATCCAGGTTATCGCCACCCAGCATAAGGTGCTTACCAACGGCGACGCGATGCAGACCATACTCATCCGTTTCGTCCGATTCGCGAACTCGAATCATGGTGAAGTCGGTAGTTCCGCCGCCGATGTCGCAGATGAGAATCGATTCACCTGGTCGAATGGTTTCTCGCCAATCGCGTTCATGTCGATGAAGCCATGCATAGAAAGCGGCTTGGGGTTCTTCGATGAGCACGATACGGGAAAGACCAGCGAGGCGGGCTGCTTGAATGGTAAGTTCTCGAGCGACTTCATCAAAAGACGCCGGAAGTGTCACGACTACATCGCATTCGGATAATCGATGCTGCGGATGGCTGGCGTCCCAACACTTTCGGATATGAGTTAAGTAACGACCGCTTGCTTCCACAGGAGAAATACGTTCGACATCCGCATCGGCGTGCCAAGGCAAAATCGGGGCTGTCCGATCGACGTCTGGGTGACAGAGCCAACTTTTGGCCGACCCGATACATCGCCCCGCCTGGATGGCGCCGAGATCGCGAGCCATAGCTCCAATGCAATAGCCAACCTCCGCAAAGGCTGGGAGACGCGTCGCTTTAAGGTCCGCGACTTCTCTTTCCGTCCACTGATAGTGGAATGACGGTAGGGTACTTTTGTGTTCTTGAGTTTGCCAATCGACCCACTGATCGATCGAAAACGGGACAACGTTTCGGGAAGTCGATTCGGTATCTACAAACGCGACAGCACAATTGGTTGTCCCCAAATCGATTCCGACTATGTACCGTAATGCAGGAACCTCGTTCGGCGAGATGATAATTCGATCGGATGGGGTCATTGAAAAAACAGTTAAGAGTGCGTGTTACCAGCCCGGATTATTCATAGCTCCAACAGTCTGTTTTTTCGAATTTTGAGGTAACTCATCGCGTGATATTCGTGTACGTAAGATACTGGTCAAGACTATGGATAATCTGGGTCAGGGGTTCCTGAACTCACATATTCTAGTACCCTACGACGCGATGACGAAGGTGACGTGTATTTCTCAAGCAAATTCGTTGATTTTAATCCTGGCGTCGCTACAAAACCGAACGAGCAGTCTCTATGAACCCATCCCGATCATTCCAAGGTTTCTTTGTGACCGGGTCGGATACCGATGTGGGAAAAACTTGGGTGAGTTGCCTGCTCCTGGCAACCGCTCGAAAAAAATTTCGGAAAGTGGGTGCTTACAAGCCGGTCGCGAGCGGCGTCGAACGGCTGGAGGATTCGGATCCGTACTTGCTCTGGAAAGCCATTGGTCAGCGGGAGAGCGTTGATCAAGTTTGTCCGCAGCGTTTCACGGCCCCGTTGGCTCCAAGCATCGCATCCGAACTTGAAGGCAGATCGATTAGTACGCCGCGGATTTTGGAAGGTTACCAAGACTGGAAAGCCAATTCAGACTTCCTTTTGGTTGAAGGAGCCGGTGGGCTTTATTCCCCAATAACGCTCAATTATTTGAACGCCGATCTTGCCCATGGTTTAGGCTTGCCACTGATTCTCGTGGTTGCGAACCGACTTGGAGCAATCAATCAAACCTTGCTCACTCTACAGGCCGCCCTTGCCCGGCAACTCCCTATCGCTGCCATCGTATTGAATCAGACGTGCAAGGAAGCATTTCACTCGAGCCAATCACGCCATCCCGAGTTCTTGGAAGCGGCCATGCTTCGACTTGGACTGCCACAAGCTCCCATTGTTGAAATCGGATATCAACAAAATGAAATTGCGTTGGAGACATTTCGACGCATCATTGGAAGTGGTTCGGCGCCGATTTAAATAGCAAGAACAAAGAACTAGTTCGACTGTCGCAAATCGTATAACACGGCGCGCAAGTTTTGAAGTTGCACACTATCGGCAGGGCCGGAGGCCCGGAACAACCTCTGCCGGTGGCGAAGCCACCGAAACGCCAATTTTCTAGAGTCCCGAGCCCCGGAGGGCAACGCCGTAGCGGATTTTTTAGCTGGCAAGTTGTAGCTCATTGTAAAGCTTCCGTTGAGCGGCAGTTGCCCGCTTTAGGATGGGTGAATTTGTTGTCGGGATATCTTTTGTCG
>JANOAI010000535.1:0-6283 GCA_031411055.1 Pirellulaceae bacterium | reverse complement strand
TTTAGGGTTTAGGGTTTAGGGTTTAGGGTGTAAGGTGTAAGGTGTAAGGTGTAAGGTGTAAGGTGTAAGGTGTAAGGTGTAAGGTGTAAGGTGTAAGGTGTAAGGTGTAAGGTGTAAGGTGTAAGGTGTAAGGTGTAAGGTGTAAGGTGTAAGTTTCGATGTCTGAACTCTGAACACTCTTCCTCCCCTCGCCCATTCTTATGGGAGAGGGGTCTGGGGTGAGGGCCTAGTCGTGGCGATACTTACAACGCAATTCGCCGAATCTCGAACACTTAAAGGCTTTTTGATTTCGTGGATGAAGGCGGAACTTTCGAATGCCTAGTGCGGATAGTGTTCATTAAAGTGATTAATCCCTCGAAAATTGGTGGCCGTAATCGTGATCGATGGATCGAGACTCCGCACGTGATGCCACCAACCGACAGGTAAAAAAAGCAAATCCCCCGGACCAATTTCAACGTCATGAACTTTCACACGTGCAAAAAGGGGGAACTTCGCTGCATCGACGTTCTCGGGATCGACTTGGCTATAACAGTGAAAATGGTTGTATAGATACGGTAAACAATCGGGTGCCATCAGCTTCACCAATTTCCGCCCCACCACTTGCGCCATCAAGTTATTCGTAAGATCATGATGAAGCGGCGTTACTGTCCCACGCGGCCCGATCCAGAAGAACATCCGATGCGCATCGGTCGCACCATCGAGCATCGGTGGCAGTGGCTCCAAATCGGGCCATAGGTTTTCCAAGGCCTTGCCATTGATATCGCAGTTTTGGGCCGTCATATAAACATCGTTCGATTCACCATCTGCGAAAACTTGACTCACAAAATCGCGGAAGCGGGTCACATGCCTATGTTGAGACGATTGAATTTCATAGTTCTGATTCTGAGTTCTTCTCGCCTGAATTTGAACTTCGCGATCGCCAGCTTTCTCGATCAGATAATCAGCATTCCAACGCGACACGGCTGGCCAATGCTTAACCGCTCCTCGCACTATCAACGGCTGGTTGAGCGCATAAAAATGTTCAAAGAAGCGATCATTGTCGAGCGACCCCGACAACTCCGTGATCTCCGGGGCGTGAGCTTCGCGCAACATGCGAGAATTATGCAACACCCAATCGTTCTTTTTGAGTTTCTTACTCAGTGCGCCTCCAGCCGTAATATACGGGTGATTGCGACACGTCTCGACCTCAAGCTTGGAATGCGCCGCATCGAACCCGTTCTCGATGAGTATGCGAATCAAATCCTCCGCCGGCGCGCCAAGCAACGTATTCTCCGCAATCCATCGCTTCCATTCGGCATCAATAAAAAAACTACTTCTCGGCATGATCGAACTCCCCTTTCTGGAACTTCACTTCCCACAATCGGTTATTGTTTTGCATTGTTTCGTCATCTATGACAAAACTTCTATACTTCCTTCGAATTCGGAAAAATCGTTTCCATGGGACTGCAAAAATCTTTGTGGGACACCCTGGAATTTCGAGAGATTGTCGATCAACTTTTCGGCAAGCGTCAGCTCACCACCGAAGCGACCTGCAAGTTCCGACAACTCTCTCGCTTCGCTTTCGGAATCAAAGGCCCGGTTTGATTTCGAATGCTGCCCAGAAAAAGAATCGTCCGCTTGGCCAAGATCCTCCAGTCCCACCTGCCGTCGAAGATGTTCCGTTATTTGCATCAAGGTCTCATCCGACGAGTTTTGCAACGATTCGCAGGAAACGAGCTTCAGCTTCGACCGAAAACGGCAGACCGCTTTTTCCATATGGAGCGAGAATCCAAACCAAACCCAGGCAGCGGCCTCAGCGTCGGTGAGACTGAGCAATGCGCGAGATCTCGAGGCGATGTTGAATTCAGCACCACAGGAAGGAAGCCGACTTCGAATCCATTCGCGACGGACAGGTTCCTTTAAAGATTTGAGAACGAAAGTCTGTAGGTTGGTACAAAGAAGAATCCCCCCACTCTCGCGACTCGACTCCATCGCAGAAGGAATAAAATAGTTCACGATGTCGTGTGGCTTGATCGAGCAAATCGATCCTTCGGGGGCTTGATCCGCATACCACTTCAGCGTTGCGTCCAAAATCATCTTCACTTGTTGGCGGTTGACCTCTTGATCATTGCGATATTGCATCGCCAACTGGGTGAGAGGATAGGGTTCGCGGAAGGCGACAACGTGAGAAAACGCTCCGAGGTACCGAGAGACGAATGTCGATCCTCCAAAAGCCAAATGAAAGATCCAATAGATCGGACGAGGACACCCAGGGGTCATCGCAACTTCATGCAACCAGTCGTCGATCGGGATGATTCGTTCGATCGGAAATTGATTCAGCGTTCGCTGGTCATGAAAGGATTGCTTTCGAAAAAGCTCAATCGGCACCCGACGGAACTCGACCATCTGAAAGTTATCCAAAAATTGGTTGAAAATTTCCACAGTCGATCAGATTCGTGAATTCCGTAGCAAGGTCAAAATGCCTCTCACCAATTGTAACAAACGCTCTCTCGAATTTTGGCTGTCGTGTTACTACTTTTTATGTTTTTGAAGCCAAGCTTCTACTTGCCGAAGGTCTTCACGATCTTTTCGCTTAAGGGATGCTTCATTCACTCCATAGAATGAAATGCCTTGGTTGGTCGTAAACATTCGATCCAGGCCCGTGCATCAAACTATAGTCGATTGACCAAAAGCTATGAGATGCGACCATGTTGTTTTCGTCAAAGTATAAACGACTACGAAAATGGCAAAGAGATTGGAACAAAGCGCTCGTCGCAACCGCATTACTTGTTCTTTTTCGCCTTCTCTGCCTCGATCCTTTTTGCGATGTCAGATTTTTTTAAATCTGCTCCTCGATGGATGTCATTTTTACCAGCTTCCAACCATCGTTTCAAATCGTTACGCGCCTCTTCAAAATTTTCGCCCTGCGATTCAAGCCATGCGACAAGTTCAAGATACTCGCGACGGGTCTGGGGGAAACCATTAAGCCCTCCTCGTTCGGCGTACGCCAAACGATTGACGAATTTTCCGACGTTCGGATCGATTACACGATAATCTCCACCGGCTTTTAGAAGCGACAACGCTATGGCGAAACGTTCAGCGGCAACACCGTCGACCGCAACCTCTGCTCCTACCGTAAGGGTTTGTTTCGAGGGCTTTGCTGCAAGAATTGCATCACAGCGAGACTTTTTGTCTCGATAGAAACTTGCGAATACTGAGTGAAAAAGCGTTTTCTGATACGTAAAGTCCCCGGCCGTGAAGTCATACACAAGGTTTGGATCACAGCCAGCGTTCATAGTTGCAATAAAGTGCTTTGAAAATTGGCTTTCGGCAGCCAAGTGAGCGACTGTACTATTTCGCTTAATGAACCCACGAGTTCCGAGATCACTTTGAACGTGCACGCTCGCATCAGCTTTGTAATTGAGGAGAAGGTTAAATCGCTCGAACTTGTTCTCCGGAAACGCCCAAAGAAGCGGAGTCATGCCGTCCTTCCCGATTGCATTCACGTTGGCTCCATTGAGAATAGCTGCCTCCATCCTTCTCAAGTCATTTGCTTCGATGGCTTCACAAAGTTCGATCACCAACGGGTCGGAAAAAAAGTCACCCGCCTTCCATCCCACTTTATCGTGCCAGGAAGGACGTGACATTTTGAAAACAAGAATACCACCAAGTATTGTGACTAAGAAAATAGTCCCGATTGCAAGCTTTTTTAAACGAGACTTATTCATGGTGACCGTCCGACATCGAGTTCATTTGCGGTGAAGCCAAGAATATCCACAATAATCGCTCCCCATTCGTTCTCTGTGACGAGAAGGCCATAGAGGTACGAAGATCGATAGTGAGATTTTACCATCGGCTGGATTCCGGGGATCGCCCACAAATCGCCGCCGAGAGTTAGAGTTGGGGCCATAAAGATTATGGTAGCAATCGTTTCAGCATTCACCTCGCGATCGAATGGGCCATCAAGCTTGATTCGTCGTCCTAACGCATCGGACATAAGACCGATTACGTGGTCTTGCAAAAACGAAAGCAAATCCCAGTCCACGTAATAAGCATTGATAAGCGCGTTGCCATTAAAGTAATTCGTCCAAACGTTTGGATAAAGCTGGGCTAACTGATGTGTCATCGACAACGTTAATCCAGCCGCGTTAAACGTGTCTGCCGCAAAGCCTCCCGCGACGACCGCTGCGCTTGCTAATCCGCCGCCAAGGGAATGACCCGTAGCCGTTACATTTGCGGCGAAGGGAGTCAATGATAAGTAGGCGCCGATGTATCCGGCCTTATGATACTGCGTTGAGTACAACCCGAGGCCCTGCAAACCATCGGTAAAAAGGTCCTTGAGGTTGTCGAATTCTGTCCCTGAGAAGGAAAGAACATACGATTGGGTGATGTAGTCTTTATACAAACCGCCCTCAAATCCAGAAGCTGGATCAGAGATCGTTAAGTCCGTAAGTACCGTCGGGTCTGTAATTCCAAGTTCGATTAACGCATCGCGTCCGAGCAGTTGTTGGCAAAAATCAATCGAATCCTCGCGTTCGTAGATTCTGCTTGCTGCAAGGCCGGTACGAACTTCTTGTCGTGTTTGCAAATGATAAAAAAAAGAGTCGGGACGTGTTGCGATATACTTCACTTTATCTGATGTAATGTCCGCGCCGTTTACATTCAACTTTGCTTCGATGAATTTTTGCGGCTTGTGATGGCTCGCACCCGAAAGTTTTTTGATGGCGAAATTTTCTTGGATTCCAGCTACGTAAAGCAGGCCGGTTCTACCGCTTGGATGATATTGCAGCTCTTTCAACGTGTAACTTGTTCCGCTCGAAAATCGACTCCCGCCAGCCTTGACATCGTCACCGTGGCGCAATGGGTCTAACTTGTCCCGATTCCAAACAAGAATTTCGCCTGCCGAAGATACTTCTGAAAATGAGATTTTCACGCGAATCGAACTGTCGTTTGGATTAAGCCCCGGAGTCAGACGGAGTGTCATCGGCGTGTAGAAATCGGATGCCACCGGCGGGGTGTGGTTGACGAGCACGAGTTTACCAAGCCCATAAACGTTGTCTTCCAAAGATTCCTCGAGATCAGATTCGTCGGGTAAATCGAAACCATTGTTATTATCGCTATCGATATCGAGATCGATGCCCCAGACGCGGATGGTGAGGTGGTTGCCTTCGAGGCTGCCGTCCCAACAGCCGTCGTTGTAGGGATCATTGGGCGTCCAGCGGATGTAAACGTCCGATTCACCAGGCGAAACACCTTCAACCCAAGCGGTATTTTGGCCGTTGAATGGCACGGTCGGGATGCCGATATAATCGGATGCATTGGAACCGGTCGGGAGAATCAAAGCCCCTTTGCTCTGTGTCGTCCACAGTCGAATTTCGCCCGAATCATAGTGGAGCGAAAAGGTACCAGTGTTGGGGTTCATTCCGGCTGCTCTCAAGTTTGAGAGATTGATTTGCTTGAGATCGTCGTCGCTGAAACCGCGATCAAACAAGTCTTGGCGTCGGTTTTCATTATCATCGTCGTTGTTAACGGCGACGTCGAGTTTTCGGATCGTTCGTCGATCATTTCCACCATCATCATCAATTACCATGACCGTCTGTGCGATCAGTTCAACCCCAGTTGGGATTTCACGTTCGGCATAGCCGAAAAAATGTCCGCCACAAGACTCGTCAGGTATTGTTAATAGAGTTCTGGTTACCACCCCGTCGTTCCATGTAACGTTGAGTTCGTGCTGATCATGAGGACCAGCTTCGAAAAACGAAACACTTGCACGCGCGATCGTTTTCCCCAAATCATTCTGGTAATAGAACATGCTGGTCGGTGACGTAATGCGCGGAGGAATGTTGTGAATGGAAACGTCGAGTGAGTCTATATCGCCAGCGAAACTCGCATTCACTGTGATCTGGTCGCTCGGCGTGCCATTTCCAGGCCATTTTCCGTCGTCTTCCGCAACAAAGGAAACGACTGTATAGCCGGGTGAGCTAACCTCGATTTCATAACGTTCACCTTCGTCAATCCTAAGGTCGTAAATGACATCCGCTGAAATGTAGAGAGTCTGCGGCTGTGGAAAGTTCGGGTCTTCAACCCGATCGACAACGGGTCCGTTCAAGTACAGTTCGATGATAAAAGCGTTGTTTTCGTATGCGGTGCCACTCTTCAACTTCATCGACGAAATTTCGTAATTTGGAGTTGGCGGTGGAGTTGGTGGTGTTGGAGTTGGTGGTGTTGGAGTTGGTGGTGTTGGAGTTGGTGGTGTTGGAGTTGGTGGTGTTGGAGTTGGTGGTGTTGGTGGTGTTGGTGGTGT
>JANOAI010000534.1:0-2229 GCA_031411055.1 Pirellulaceae bacterium | reverse complement strand
ACAACCTATGCGGTTCGGATGGCAATTAAGACCCGAAGGGTCGGTACAACCTATGCCGGGGCTGATAAGCCCCGGTTTGGATATCGCTCGACAACTTAAGCCCCGAATGGGGCGACACAGTTCGCCTTGTACCGCCCCGTCGGGGCTATGGACTCGAGAAAATCCGAGTTCCGATGGCTTCGCCACCGGCAGAGGTTGTTCCGGGCCTTCGGCCCTTTGGAAAGTGTGTGGCTTCAAAACTGAGCTTCAAGCGATAGGCAATTCAATTTGCCTGGCTCAAAGTGTGTATAGTCAAAAAGCACTAGCACCTTTCGATTGCTATTAATCCTTATCCGTCACGAATGGTTTGGTGATCGAGCACGCTCATACTGAAAGCAACACCTTTAGGTTGCTTTCGATCCTTATCCATTACGAATAACGATCTGGCGAAAGTAGATCAAGCGAAAAGGATGGGTTCGACTCTGAGACAATTCTTTGTACGATCTTGCCAGTCACAGGTCCAAGGCTAAGCCCCATCATGGCATGCCCCGTTGCGATCACCAGATTGCCGACTCTTTTCGTCCTACCAAGGTACGGCATTCCATCAGGCGAACAGGGACGCAACCCATGCCAAGGAACGATATCCTTGAAATCATCGACCTTAAACGTGGGAAAATAATTCGGAATCGATTTGACGATGCCCTGCACGCGACGCAGATCCACGGATTCGTTCAAGCCAGACAATTCCATCGTTCCGCCGACTCGAAGGCTTCCATTCATCGGAGTCACCGCGACACGCGCTTCGGTCAAAATGGAACACAAGTTTGGCAATTGACGCGGATGTTCCAGCGTCAGACTGTAACCTTTTCCTGCCTGCATCGGCATTCGCAGCCCAAGTTCGCGTACGACCGCTTCAGACCACGAACCGCCACCGAGCACAACCTCATCGGCATCGAGAACGCCGTCTGGTATGCGGACGCCTGTAATACTATTTCCTTGCCTCTCCAAAGCTTGAACTTCGGTCTGCCAGCGAAATTGAACCCCCATCTCAATACACTTTTTAGCGAGTGACTCCATAAGCCGACCAGGAGTGAGATGGCAGTCGTTAGGAAAGTAAACGGAACCGCAAATACTCATTTCGATATTCGGGTCCTTCGTGGCAGTCTCAGCTTCGTTCAAAACCTCGGCTTGAACACCGATTTCGTTGGCGCGCGCGGCGTGCTTAACCTCATGTTCAAACGTCGATTTTTCTTTGCACAGCATGAGCAAGCCTCGCTTTGTTAAAGCGAAACTATCTTCCAACTCGACAGCTAGTTCTTCGTAACAATGTCGACTTGCTACGTTCAGATCTCGCAACACGGGCGCACATCGATCAATATGAGGCTGGCTGGAAGCCTGCCAAAACTTGAAAGCCCATTTCAAGAGTTCGAGATCCAGCCGAGGACGAATATAAAACGGTGATTCTGGATTCCACATCCAACGCAAGCCGAGACTTACCATTCCCGGAGCAGCCAATGGTACAAAGTGACTTGGTACGATCATGCCTGCGTTGCCAAACGAGCAGCCATCGCGTCGTTCTGGATTGCGATCGATGACGGTAACGTGATGCCCCACGCGCGAGCAATAGTAGGCGGAGCAAAGCCCAATGATGCCGCCACCAATGATCACGACTCGCTTCGTCATGCAACGATTCCATTTGCAAACGGATCGTCAGCTTCGATCACCAGCGTTGCTTCTGCGGTCATATAGGCTCGTCCCGAAATGGTTGGATGAATAATTCCCTTTGATTCATCCGACCATTCGAATTCCGCACGAAATCGGCTGCCGACGATGCTCTCCTGAACCCACGTTGCACCTGGTCTCAATCGATCGTCGGACGCTAAACAGGCAAGCAAGCCGCTTGTCCCCGTCCCGCAGGGTGAGCGATCGTAGGCTTTTCCTGGGCATAGAACAAAGCTTCTTGCGTTCGCAAGGCCCGAGTCTATTTCTTCCCACAGAACGATATGGTCAACCTCAGCGTAGCCTTGCTGATTGGAAGCTAAACGAATCTGCCAAGCTAAACGAGTTAGTTCCTCAAGATTTTTAAACTCGAGCGACTGTCCATGATCGGTTGTAATCGCAAACCAATTCCCGGCCCAAGCAATATCGACGTGGATTCGGCGTCCACCATCAAGCTGCAGCTCTTGTTGTGCGGCTTTTCGGTAGCTAGGGACGTTCGTAACAGAAACGGATAGATCATCATTCAGTTTC
>JANOAI010000533.1:0-6116 GCA_031411055.1 Pirellulaceae bacterium | reverse complement strand
GGATTTGCTGAAGGCAAATCCTGCGGCCCAGCGACAGAGAGGGCTGTGTTCTATGGTTAGTAAAAAGCCGAACGATCCGCAGGGTAAACCTGCGGGATTTGGTGTTGGCGCTTACGATTTTGGTGGCGATCATCGAGGAGTCTCAGAAAATCATTCGCTTACAAAGTGGATGTTGTTACGTTCTGCGAGAACACTCCCCTGGTTGAAAGTTCAATCAAATGGCCGCGAAACCTCAAAATTTCTTGCAATTTCAAAGCTTTTTGTAAAGACTGCTAACTAGTCGCCTTTTGATTCGATCCGCAAACATCGGGTCGTTTCGATCGCGAGTCGAACGAAATTTGTCAGTTTTTTGAGGTCTTTGATGATGAAAAATTATGCAAGCGCCCTCTTATTTGTCTCGATACTCTGCGTATCCGTCTCTGTCCGAGCCGACATCGTTGCCAACTGGACCTTCGAAACGAGCGTTCCGACAACATCGGGCCCTCATGCCGCCGAATTTAGCGCCAACGCAGGAAGCAGCTTTGCAAGTACCAACAGTGGTGGAACCATTTCGAATCCAGCCGGTAACGGTTCTAACGAGTCGTTCAGCTCGAATGGTTGGGCCGATACGGAATACTATCAATTCCTTACAGCGACAACTGGCTTCAATGGTATTCTCGTAAGTTATGCACAGGCAGCTAGCAGCACAGGTCCGGCAAATTTCCAGTTTCAGTACACCACGGATGGTTTGGCGTACACGAATTTTGGTTCGGTCTATGCTGGCCCGACGAGTGACTTCACGACTACAGCCAACCCCCTTAACGTCCTTAACTACGATTTGACCTCAATCAGTGGCCTCAATAACAATCCCAACGCGGGCTTTCGAATTGCCGTGAGCGGAAATACGGCGGAAAATGGTAGCCCCATTGGAAGCACTGGATCTTTCCGCGTTGACGATTTTCTCGTTCAAACATCGGCCGTTCCCGAACCCACGTCACTTTTATTGCTCAGCTGTTCGGTAGTCGCCATCACAATGGCAAGCCGCCGCAAACGAAACTAGCAGAACCGTTTTCAAAGACTTCAATCAACCCACGAACCGATTTGGTGCGTGGGTTTTTTCGTCGCGAGTCGGCGAACGAGTACATCGCTTTCATCGGAGCATTAAGTCTTACCAATGAAATCCCGCAAGAATTCTTGCGATGCGCAGTCGTCAATGTTGATCGGTTTGGCGCCGACCTGTCGTAAGTGGGCACGCTGCAGAGTGGCGCAAACATCAATAAGGTCTTGCAGGATTGGAAGCAGGCTTCCCCAATCGCCGATTGTATTACGTTCCGAATCCTTCGCCAATTCATCGACGATGAAAGCAATATGCGGCATATCGGCTTGAACCACAGAAGCGCGAAGGATGCCGAGTCTTAGCTTCATCGAATTCGGATCGCGAATTTCGAAGCTATGAATCACCCGTTCGAGGTTGTAGCCAATGTTGATAACGTTTGAATCGATGTCTGAGACGCCAAGTAAGTAGCGACTATCCAGACGCCATCCCACTTTGCTTTGGATAAACTTATCGACAAGGTCGGGGTCGAACTGAGCCCCCGAACATCTCTTCAGCTCCGCAATCGCCTCTTCGTGCGAGCGGCCTTTTCGGTAGCAACGATCCGAGACCATTGCGTCGTATGCATCGGCAATCGAAACGATTCGAGCGGCGATTGGAATGTCCTTGCCGCTCGGCCAAGTCGGATCTGCATTTTTGCCGTCGTAACGACAGTGATGATACCGCATCACATCGGATACCGGCTTGCATTCAAAAGCCGTTTCAATGATGGAAATTCCCATCGGGCCGTGGGCTTCCATTTGCTTCCATTCGTCTTCGGTCAGGCTGCCTGGCTTCGTCAAGATCGCATCCGGCACGCCAATCTTGCCAATATCGTGCAACAAACCTGCAATTTCGAGTGTATAGAGCTCGTTCGCCGGAACGATACCGCGACCAATCGTGACCGCGATTTCAGCGACGCGCTGCGAATGGAAAGCCGTGTCTGCGTGTCGGTATACCAAGGCGGCATGGAGGGACAAAACAGCATGATAGGAGATTGGATGTCGATCGATGATCGTCAGATCCTGAATCGCCATCGCCTGTTGCTTGTTCTTCTCTTCGAGGCCATCGATTTCCAGTGACCACTCTTTAACGCGGTTTCTGCCCGATTGCTTGGCTGCGTACAAGGCTTTGTCGGCTTGTTCAATAAGCTTTGCCGTTGAATCAGGTCCGAAAAGACTGCTGGAAACACCGCAGCTCGTCGTGACAGAATAGGGAACCGACAGTTCCTTTTGAACCGCAGCCCGAATTTCTTCCGCGATCTGCATACCGACTTCGATCCTAGTATTCTCCGCGACGACGCAGAATTCTTCACCGCCGTATCTTGCAACGAACCCGCGTTCGCCAACAACCGTTTGCAAGATTTTTGTAAAGTCTTTCAACACCGCGTCACCCGCGGCGTGGCCATGTTTATCGTTAAGCTTCTTGAAATAGTCGATATCCATAAGGATGGCGATGAGCCCAGCCGGTTGTTCGTTAAGCGAACTCCACATCGAATCCATTTGGTTGTAAAGTGCACGGCGGTTATAAGCACCTGTCAATGCGTCTCTCGACGCAAGTTCTTGAAGCCGAATATTTTGTTGCCTGACCTCTTCTTTGCTTGATGCAAGTTCAGTCATTGCCAAAACTAAATCTTTACGCTGCTCTTCGAGGATGGAGATATCTTCAAAGCTGACCATGCAACCAGCCATTCGATCTTGGGCATCTTGAACGGTTGTTGCATTGACCACAAAACAGCGTTCAATACCTTGGGCATTCCGCAAGAAAACCTTGGCCCCTTCGCATCGAAGGTTATCATGAATCGCGATGTCCCAGGGGGCTTTCGCATCGTCGGCCATCCGCCAAGGATAGTCGGACAAACGGCGCCCGGTCAGCTTTTCCTCACTGGCCAACGAGCGAGTAAAGGATTCGTTGGCCATCATGATGCGACCCTTCGCATCCAAAACAACCACACCGCCTACGATCGTATCCAATGTGTTGCGAACTCGCCGCGGAACCGCACTATTCGGCTCCAATACCGACAAAGATCGATTTAAGAACATTCCAAACGAGAGCGCGTTCATGACCGTGATGACGCCGACCATTCCTAAAAATCGAACGAGACCTCGATCGTACCATTTTGGTGGCTCAAAAATCGTCTCGACAGCGGCCCATACTTTACCTTGCCTCAAAATGGGGGTCCGAATCTCATTCAATGTTGAAGGAGCTTCAGGACCGAGCTTCCACTCAGAGTCAAAATCGGGCGAGGCATAGAACTGCAATCCGTCAAAACGTGTAATACGAACTTTCTTGAGCGTGGGGTTGGCTTCAAGGAAAGTTCGAATCTTCGCATCCAATCGAGCCGTGCCACCTTCCAATAACTGCGTGCAACTGACGCTCAGTTGCTCCATCGTCTTCTGTCGCTCACTCAGAAGGACGTCATCGTTCAAAGGAATGAATCCAAGCAGCGCAGCCACCAACAGCGGCCCGACGCTGAGAGCGACGAGCACGAGTGCCATTTTATAGGTGACTTTGATTCGGAACATAAATAACGGTCGCCCAACCTAGTCGGGTGGGTACATATCGCCCCTACGGAAATTTCAACGCATAAATGTTGCTCACGCCAAGCGATACCGTTTCTCTATCTTGTGATGCTTTGCGACTTCCTTCATACCCGCGGTGCAATCAATCGGATGGTAACGGTTGTAGTAGGAGAAAATGCAAACGATCACAATTACCATCGGCCTTTTGGAAGACTTTGACTCATCGCATCGATCGGACGCTGCACGGGTGATCGGATGGGTTGTAAGAGTCGTTCCGGTTTTTCACTTTGTGATCACTGGTGAATCGGGGCAAAAAAACCCAACCTGACAAGTTATTCTGAGTTTCCGTACCCAAGTAAGCTACGGTTGCGTTGATCCTTGCTCTCTCTTCAAGTCATTTTCCAATGCAACATCGATCCTCCAACAACCTAAAAGGCAACCGTTGCCGTCGACGCGGCGCCGCCGTGGTCGAATTGGCAATCATGAGTCCGATCATTGTCTTGATCGTCATGGCGACGATTGACTTGTGTTCGATGTACTACCTTCGTCAGACATGCAAACTGGCTGCCTATGAAGGATGTCGCGTCGGTCTGACCTCCAAGGGATCGAACCTCTTGGTTGAAAATCAAGCCAAGAGAATTCTCCACAGTCGTCGCATCGATGGATATACCATCACCATTGTGCCATCTGTGAGCGACCTCACCGACAACGATATGCTGCGCGTTAACATTTCAGCACCGACCAACAAGAATCTCCCTCTAAGTGGTTGGCTTTGCGGCGGCGGGAACATCACGTCCGAAGTTGCTATGCAGTCAGAACGATAGGACTTTTCAAGATGAGCCATACCCATAAACGACGTGGTGCTGTCTTAATGCTGATGGCAGTGTTGCTGCCAGTGATCATTATGGTGGCTGGATTTGCCATCAACTTGTCATACATGGAATCGGTTCGGACCGATATTCAAATCGCGTCGGATGCAGCTAGTAGAGCAGCCTGCCGTGAGTACTCTCGGACAGAAAATGTCGACCTTGCCAAGCAGAAAGCCATCGATATCGTGGCTGCAAATTCTATCGCCGGCAAAGCGATAACGCTGCGAAAAAACGACATCGTCTTTGGAGCCTCAGTTCGCCCGGATGAAACAAGTACTTATGTGTTCACTGCCGACAAGAGTCCATTCAATGCGGTTCGCGTGAATCTCGATTCCGCTGCATCAGGCGGCTTAGTCGTCCCGTTTAAAATGTCCGGTAATTCGCTCTCCTTTAAACCAGCGCAGACGGCCACGGCCACGCGAGCTGAACTCGACATCTCCTTAGTCGTCGACCGTTCGGGCTCAATGGCTTACGCCTCGGATGAAGTCACAAGTTCAGTCACGAACCCGATCAATGCTCCGCCTGGTTGGAATTTTGGTGACCCGGTTCCCGATCCATCACGTTGGCTTGAAGCCGTCGACGCGGTGAAAGTCTTTCTAAAGGAATTGACGGACAGTTCCGCCAACGAACAGGTTGCATTAACGACTTACAACGAGTCTGCCTTCGACGACCTCCAGGTGACAACGGACTATGCCCTAGTCATGAATGCACTCGACACCTATACGCAATCCTTCCAAGTCGGGGGAACCAATATTGGCGATGGAATTGGTTTCGGGGTCAATAACTTGATGTCTTCGCCCAATCGACGCGATTGGGCGGTTCGCGTTTTGATTGTGTTAACCGATGGCATTCATAATTGGGGACCCGATCCAGTCGGAATGACCAACTACGCGGTCGATAATGAAGTTGTAGTTTATACCGTTACATTCGCCGCCGAAGCCGATCAAGCCAAAATGCAAGACGTGGCCAATGTCGGCGGTGGCAAGCACTATCACGCGACTGACTCTAAGTCACTTAAAGCTGTTTTTACAGAGATTGCTCGCAACCTCCCCGTACTCTTGACTGATTAGAAGGATATCGCCATGTTCGCCTTTGAAATCAAGAGCCTTCGCTTGGCGAAGCGAGGAGTTGCCGCGGTGGAGTTCGCTTCGGTCGCCGGTATCTTCTTTCTATTGATCATCGCCAGTTTTGAGTTTTCTCGAGTATCGATGATGCGCCAAGTCAACGATACCGTCGCTTACGAAACCGCCCGTTCACTCATCGTCCCAGGCGCGAACACAAGCACCGGGTACATGCTCGCCGATCGCCTGATGAAAGGTGCGACCGTTAAGAACTTCACCATCGATATCCAGCCCGCCACCATCGAAAACTCGACCGAATGGATCAAAGTCAAGGCGACGATTCCGATCAACACCAATTCTTGGATACCCGCCTTTTTCACCAAAAATCGGGTACTCGAGGCAGAAGTCGAACTTCTCACGGAACGCAATTCCATGTCACAAACCAAGTCGGCCAGCAAACCGCCTCCTCACAACCCTCGCGATCCACCACCACCTCCACCACCACCGCCACCACCTCCGGACCCTGATCCTCCGCCACCACCACCACCTCCACCACCTCCACCTCCTCCACCTCCTCCTCCTCCTCCTCCAC
>JANOAI010000532.1:0-1980 GCA_031411055.1 Pirellulaceae bacterium | reverse complement strand
GCGGTCGCGGTCGCGGACCGCATCATGAGTGAACTCACGGCACGCGGACCGATTGGCCCCCAAACCGCCTACTACATCGGTAAGATTCTAGAAGGAGCGGGTCGCGAATATGAAGCGACAGGATTGTTCGACGTTGCAGTCAACACGCCAGGTCTTTTTGTTCAACGTGGCGCTACCAAAGATTTAGTGAAAACGCGGGTCGCGAAGTACGAAGACTTGAAAAAGAAAAGCGAAGCCAAAGGCAAGTCGCCAGCGTCGGACAAAGGATCGGATAAAGAAACCAAGAAATCGACGGAGCCTCCCGCCGCGAAAAAGGAAGGCCAAGCTAAAGGCGAAGATTCGAAGAAAGCTGATTCGCCAGCAAAGCCGGCTCCAACCGATGCAAAATCATCGACGAAATCGGATCCGACTGACAGTAAGTTAAAGACGCCATCCTCGCCTCCAGAGAAATCCAAAACAACGACTCCATCACCTACTCCACCGGTAAAGCCATAATCGCTTACAGGGTTTTGAGATATTCGAGCACCGCCAGTTTCTCATCGCCAGAGAGTTCCTCTGGGTAGTCGTGACCACTGGCCGATTTTCCTCGAGCGCGAGTATTGAAGTACCAACGTTGTTCGACCGAACTTAATCGAGTCGGGACTGCGTCGAGAGATTCGATCGTCAGTCCAACCTTTTGAACCTCAAATTCTAACGAAGTGCGACGCCATACCGTCGGTCGTTCCTCGAGCATGAGTAAGTGCGATAGCGTTGGCACACTTCCATTGTGGAAATAAGGTGCGGAAGCCCAAATTCCGTCGAGAGGCGGTGCGGTGTAGCCCTTCGGCTGACGAATCGTCTCTTGAGCCCCATAATGAGCGAACCAACTTTCACCGTAGCTCTGCCGATGCTTGGCGGACAAAGATTCCCAACGCAATCGATCGGTTCTTATCTCATCAATCGCAATGTTTACTTCAGGATAGTAAGCGTTCTTGCCATATGTGCCATGACAATTCGCGCAGTGGTTATCGAAAAGTCGATTGCCGCTCAAGGCTAACGAAGCGTCGATTGGTAAAGGATATTTAGGTGGTTTGATAGACTTCAAAAACGCTTCGACGTCTCGAAAATCGTCTTCCCAATCCCGAAACTTCTCGGGACCATTTTCGCGAACGAGCATGAACTGCATGAGTCCGCGATGCCCTTTTTCAGCAAATCCGTCTGCATAAAGATGATGCTTTTTAGAATAATGCCACCACGCAGGCGCATCCATGTCGTGATGCAACATTGCCGGTGGAGTCCGCGGTATTACATTCAAATCCTTGTCTCGAAGACTCATCAAAGCGACTCCAAAGTTGACGGCGTTGCTTGTCCCCATGTTGGCTCCCAGCGGAACAAGCACCGAACCAACATCCATGTGCGTCAGCGGAATCTTTTCTTGAAGTTTAATACGTCTTACCGCTTCTGTAAGTGAAGCCAAAGCGTAGGTCGTATTCGGTGAGCCGGGGAAAATCGCCCCAAAGGCATTTCCGCCATGACACGCAAAACAGTTCATCACGTAGTCACCGTTCGACGTTTGCACGTATTGAAGCGGAGAATTCGAGTTATCAGGCCGCGGTGAAATACCAAATGCCTCCCAGGTCGAATGAAGCTTGTTCGTACTCGTTGAAGGCCAAGGATGCTTGAGCTCCGTCTTGGCTAGTCGCTCGACAATCGAAGCATTAAAGTCGGCCGGCAAATAGACGTTTTCAGTCAGATGTCGATAGCCTTGTTTGGCTTCGACTGACATCGATTCAAACATCGCAGCCACATGCGACTCGAGACTTTTGCGAACGATCTCAGCCTGTGAAGATCGAGTGTTTGGTGCCGATATTTTCTCGTTGGGAACATAGCAGTGGCTTGCTTCCTCGCCAACAGCAACGCCGTAGGACATCAGAAGAACCGAGAGAAATCTCAATCGCTTTAAGACGATCGCATTGGACCCAACTGTAAGGCGAAATAATC
>JANOAI010000531.1:0-5253 GCA_031411055.1 Pirellulaceae bacterium | reverse complement strand
CGCCGCGCGGGCCGTTCTCGGGTGCGATGGACGGGCCTTCCACATGTGCATACGGCACCATGCGGGCCACCAGGGGGAACTGCCGGCGCGCTTCCTGGATGGCGACTAGCGCCATCGTCAGCTGGGCTTCGGAAGCGGTGATGAGGGTCGGCAGGAACGTGGTCACGCCACAGCAATTTTGATTCCTGGAGCCAAGGCGCCGCATCTTGTTCGAAAAGAGGATCTTCGACTCATGAAGCCAGGTAGCGTGGTGATTGACGTAGCCATCGATCAAGGGGGCTGCTTCGAAACCAGCCGACCGACGACGCACAAAAACCCTACGTACATGGTCGATGATGTCTTGCATTATTGCGTAACGAATATGCCTGGCGCCGTTGGTCGGACGAGCACCTACGCTTTATGCAATGTGACTTTGCCTTGGGTATTGCAGCTTGCCAATCAAGGGATCGACAACGCCGTCGCAAAATCTCCCGCCTTGACTTCGGCGATGAATATCCATCGAGGAAAGATTACCAACGAAGCGGTATCGTCGACCTTTGCTACAAAGTCTTAAGATAGGCAATTAAGTCCGCCAGTTCTTGATTACTGATCAGCTTGTCAATGCCGCTGGGCATCATCGATTGATCGCTTCGCGTAAGCTGTTCAATACTTGAACGAAGAATACGATAGGTCTTGTCGAAACCGGCGGAGAGGACAATTTCGTCGGGGCGATCTTCGACAAGTACCCCGGCCATGACTTCCCCATCGACGGTAAGGACTATCCAGGTATCGTAGCTTTGCACTAACGAAGCGTTCGGAAAGATAATCGATTCGATCAGGTCGCGGTCTGTGCGGCGCTTGCCGACGCCTTGCAGGCTGGGCCCCGTAATCCCACCAACGTTTGCGGCTTTGTGACAGGCGGTGCAAGCAGCCTTTTGACTTCCGAACACTTGACGTCCACGATGCGGATCAGCTGTTCCGACTAGATTCGCAACTTCGTTAGCTTTCGCAATTTGCTCGGCTTGGGATTGCTCCAATCGATTGAGCAGTGCCTTCGATGAGAGTTGAATCTTTTCACTAAAATCGGATATCACACTCTTGAGTCGAAAGGCGTTGAGGCCAGACGCAGAGGCCGATCCTAGAAGTGATTGGACGAGCTTCTCGCCGATGGCGTCGTCTTTGGATCCTTGGAAAACGGAAAGCAAAACCGTTAACTCGGACAGGCTAAGGTTCTTGAGGCTGCTTGCCAGTGATTGCAGTTGCTCGGTTGTTAATTTGGCTTTGGACAATGTCTCGGCGGCGCTCGAACGAATCTCGAGCGGTTGTTCGGGAGACAACTGAGCGACAAGAAAGTGGTACAGACTGGAATCTAATTTGGCGGGACCACTTTGAATGGATGCGAGTGCTTTGATACGCGTGTTCGCCGATATCGCTTCATCCTTGGCAGTCGCGATGAGCGTTTGCTGAAGTTCTGTTGCGATCTTTTTTCCGGGATCGGCTCCCGATTTCAGAAGGGGAAGTTTCGAAAGCGTGACGATAGCTTCATTGACGAGCGATGCATCGCGACCGCTCTCGTTTAAGGTTTGAAGAATAGCTTCGATCCATTTCGGGTTGACGTTTTGGCCGCCAGCATCTCCCATCGCCTTCAGTAGCAGCATGCGATTTTCGGTGGGAACACCTGAGGCGGTCAATTCGTTGACAACCCATTGAGAGAGTTCGGGGGCGCGAATCAATTTGCTCAAGCGTGTTCGCAAAAGATTCCGTTGCGCCGTATTGTTTGGATCGGCTGTCAGGATCTCTCGCAGTCGACCTGCCATCAATGAACCCATCCGAGTCGGATTCCGGGAAGCAATCCACCACGCCGCATCTTGTATCGATTGGTCACTGGCGGAAAGTTCTTTCAAGACCACTTTGGGGTCCAGCGATTCTTTGTCGATTTGATCGATCGCAATCATCGCCGCCCGACGCATGCGTGGATTTTCACTTTCAACGGCCGGAAGCAAGGCTTCTGTGCTACCAATTTCAATCAAGGCATAGATCAGCGCATGCTCGAGAATGCGATCCACAGGTTTGGCGAAAGGCTCGAGCAAGTGGGGTACAGCCGATGACTGTCGCAATCGGCCGATCGCTTCGGCCGATAGCCTTTGATCGTGCAAATCCCCCGTCTTGAGGAGTTGAACGAAAGAGTCGAAGGCCGTTGGATCGCGATGGAGCGATAGGACGCTGGCGGCAGCCTGCCGAATTTCCGGAGTGGCATTCGCGAGGGCGCTGTGTAAAGGTGCGAAGCGTGTTGTATCCGATTCAATGCGTGAAATTCCGGATATGGCTTCGAGTTGAGCCACGGTACTTGCGTTGGAATTCAAAACCGATTTGAAACCGAGGACTGCACTCTCTCCTTTTTCTACCAAAGTTTTCGTTGCTCGCTGACGAACGGCTGGACGAATATCGCTCAGCCGACTGACCAAGTCGGTGACGGCAGATTTTTCCCAATCGAGTTTTAAACCTCGAGCATCCTCGACCGCAGTCATTCCCTTCTTCTTGATCCGATAAATGGCTCCATCGACATCCGGACGATAAAACGTCGACGATGGGCAACAGTTGCGATACCAGCCACCGGTTTCAATGACTAACAGACTTCCGTCCGCGTCTTCCAAGACATCGGTCGGATGGAAATCGACCTGATCGCATGCCAAGAACTCTTCATTGGTACATTCGAACGTCGCACCTTTGGGTTTTAAAACGTGTCGAAATACTTTGTGGCCACTGAACAAGGCAGAAAAGAGATTGCCGCGATACTCCTTTCCAAAAAACTCCGATTGATAGGTCATTAAACCGGCTGGCGACATGGCTCCCCAAATGGTCATCGGAGGCATCAAATCGGGGCCGGTCCACGGGAACTGAAAGATGGGAGCCGTGTCTTTGGCATAAACGCCTCCGTAGATCGCGTGAAGGATTCCATCGTCACGAGGTGCGCCCAGCACTTGAAGATAGGTGCAGGTAACCATGCGTTGATTGCCCAGTGTGAAAGCGACCTCGACGAGATTGTCCATGCCGCCAACCATGAGTGAGTCGACTTCTTTTCCGTTTGGATGACGACGTAGGATGTGTCGAGCGTCCGACTTCCAAGGCTTGCCATCCATGACATACTCTTGAGGAGCAGGCCCTTTGCACCAATAGATATAGCCATCCGGCCCACGATACGGTCCGCGAAGGTCATTCAAACATCCGGTGACCGAGTTTATTTTGACCCATTCTTCGCGTACGTCGGCCACACCGTCGTCGTCTTTATCGGTAAGTTTCCATATGATCGGCGCGGCGGCGACATAGAGCGAGCCATCGAGGAAGAGGCTTCCTTGAGCCATCATCTCAAAGGTAGCGAAGACCGTCTTCCGATCAAAGACGCCATCACCATTGGTGTCTTCAAGTCGAAGGACCTTATGTAGGTTCTCAGGGGACTGTGGCTTGTTCCAGTCGATGGAGCCAGATGATTCGCAAACATACATTCGTCCACGTTCATCGAAGTCGGCACAAATCGGATACTTGACGAGCGGTGGAGCTGCGACGACTTCGACTTCAAAACCATCCTGGACACGAAACTGGTACTTGCCAGCCTGAACTTCGGCAGCGTGCAGAGTGCATGCTGAGGTGAGGCTGACGAGAAAGGTTGCGATCAGACGAATCAACACGAGTTGATTTTGCATGCGGAGCTATCCTAGGAGGAAGAGGCTTTGGGAGCGTGCGCGGGCGGGTAGGAGACCGTATCTTCGACGATGCAAAGTTGCAAAGCAAGGATGGAGGGGACGCATCTTGCCTGGTACTGCCTATTCATGGCATGAGACTCTGGTGAACTTTGGAGTGTCGAAGCCGAGGGACGAGGCTTCGGGGAGGGGCAAGTCGCTTTAGGGAAAGTTGCCCTCCCCTCGCTGCGCTCGACCCTCCCGCAAGCGGGAGAGTGAAGAGGTGTAGAGACCAATGCCTTCAGGGCTTGAGACTTTGGTGAACTTGCATCCCAGTGGCTTCGCCACCGTCATAGGTTGTGCTGGGCCGTCGGCCCGATTGAAAATGTACAACCTTAGAAAGGCATTCGCTCGAATTAAAACACAACGCGAATCGAAGTTTGGCTCAGGCTCACCGTCCCAAAAATGGCTTCGCAAAGAACTCAACGAAGCCTCCATGCAATAAAAAACTCGCCTGGGTTAAGCAGGCGAGTTTGATATTTTTTCGAACCGTTTGGCTACGAATTATTCAGACTGTTGTGGAGTCGAAATGAGCGGGCCTTCGCTTCCGAGACCACCCTTGAGATCCGAATTGGCTCGTTCGACCTTCGCGGCTGCTTGATCGCTTGCCTTCTCTTGCTCTTCGGTCCAATCGACGCGTTTGCGAGAGAGACCAATCTTGCGTTCTTCGCTGTCGACACGAAGCACTTTGACTTCGATCTCTTCGCCAACCTTGACGATGTCTTCTGGATTCTCGATCTTCTGATCGGAAAGTTCCGAGATGTGGAGCAAGCCTTCGAGGCCGTCTTCCAATCCAACAAAGACGCCAAAGTTGGTGATCTTGGTAACCTTGCCGCGGACAAGTTGACCCGATTGGTACTTGTCAGGGATGGAGGTATTCCATGGATCGTCGTCCATTTGCTTGAGCCCGAGCGCAATCCGGCGTCGGTTTTGATCGACACTTAAGACACGGCACTGAACAACTTGTCCCTTTTCAAGAACTTCGTTGGGATGGCTAATCTTGCGAGTCCAGGACATGTCGGAAACGTGAAGCAAACCATCGATTCCTTCTTCGAGTTCGATGAAGGCACCGTAGTTGGTGAGGTTGCGAACTTTGCCAGAGACCAAGCTGTTCTCTGGGTACTTATCGATAACAATGTCCCAAGGATTCGATTGCGTTTGCTTGATACCGAGCGAAAGTTGCTGACCTTGTGGGTCCACGCCAAGAATCTTGACTTCGACCTTGTCGCCGATTTGCACCATCTCGCTTGGATGATTGATCCGGCGAGTCCATGACATTTCGCTGATATGAACCAAGCCTTCGATACCTGGCTCGAGTTTCACGAACGCACCGTAGCTCATCACGTTGACCACTTCGCCAGCGAAGGTACTGCCGACAGGATAACGCGCTTCGATATTCTCCCAAGGGTTGCCTTGCTTTTGCTTGAGGCCGAGTGCAATCTTTTGCTTCTCGCGATCGATTTGCAAAATCTTGACTTCGATTTCTTGATCGATGCTGACCATTTCGGTTGGATGGCCAATACGTTCCCAAGCCATA
>JANOAI010000530.1:0-4717 GCA_031411055.1 Pirellulaceae bacterium | reverse complement strand
AAATCCGGCGGAAACGAATGAATTGCCATCATTCGCGTAGCGATATCGATACGCGAATGGTGGTGATCAGCGAGAAGTGTCAAAAAGAATTCTCTTTTCTCACTATCGATCTAAAAAGCTTTCTTCGATCGCAATCATGCTTTGATACTTTTGAATCTCTTCAGGACTAGCGACAAAGGGTAGATTCTGAGCATAGACAATCGTTTCAAGCGAATGGATCAGTCGGCGAAACAGAACGTCTTGTAACTCGACTTCCATGGCGGTCTCACTAGCCTTCAGTCGGTCTTCTTGGTTTTTTTGGTAGGCGGCATAGCTTGGAAGCTCTCGCAGTTGATCGAGAAAAACCTCGCTTGTATTGGGCTTTAGAAATTCGAGGGTCGACCAACGTTCCGTCACTTCGAGTTCCGGCCATTGCGCGATAATCTCGGTTCGAAGATTTCGGCGCGACGAACCTCGCCCACGTCGACCGCTTCGTCGCGTCTGGCGAAAAAGTTGATGTTGTTTTTCGCTCAACAGAAATACTTCGGAAACGTCAGACGATAAGGGAATATCCAACCGTTTTGTGAGTCCTATCACCATTCTTCTTTGCTCCGGTGTGCCCAGCAAAGATATCTCATCGACCGTCCCGGCGAGATAGAACAAGTCGCTCTCTTTTGGGTTCGATTGGCCTGTCTCGTCAACCGAAAGAGGTCGCGTCGTTTCATAGCCTGCGATACGGCTAAACTGCCGCAAAAAGGTCTCCGTCGACTTCAGCGGAATGTCGATCGTTTGGCTTGCTACGACGGCGTATGCGTGAGCTTCCGCAAATGAAATTCGACCATCATCATTGCAATCGACGTTCTCGATTATTTTCCCTGTTCGCGAACGCCCCATGAAGGCGCCCCAAAAATAGCTGCTGTACTCTTCGTCATTCTCGATATCCGGCCGGCAGCCCGCGGCTGGCAAATCATGGCGTTGTGCAAAGAAACCGACTCGCAATCCATGGGCTAGTCCACTTACCGGATCGCCATCGGCAAATATCGTATTCGCGAATCCTCCGCAGTAGCACTGTGCCATGATCATGACAACTGGGACACTTTCCGGAACTTGATCGAGCCATTCCGAAAAAGTCTTCATCGACAGCGATTTTTTGTCCCAGCATGTAATCGACGTATTGAACAGATCTTTGCCTTTTCCGGCGCTGCCGTGAGCAGTGACATAAATGATCAGCCGGTCACGATCGGTCAGATTCTTTGCCAGTTCTTCAAGCCCCATTCGAATAGCTGAGGGATTCAGCGCACCGTGAATGTCTGGCACTCGATGATCGCGATAAAGGACTCGTTCTCGATCGAGGTCGAAGACATTGTTCAGCAATTCAATCGCGGACGAAATGGCCTTCGGTTTGGGAGCAAGCGTTTGAAGATCTTCGTTATCGTCGAAGCCATCCGCAAAGAAAATCTGGTGTTGCGTCGGCGAAGGATGGCGAACTCGAACGACTTCCTGAAAGAACAGGACATTCGCTTCGAGCGATGCTTGATTACCGCTGGGAGCATAGCCACCGCCAAGCGTTAGCAGATAGTCTTTGCCAAAACCCAAGGAATGGAGTACAAAGACCAGTAACGCGGCCCAGCTAGCGGTTTTATACACAATCGCGGATTCCGATCGAAAAGTCCAATGCTAACCGATTTCTGAAGGACGCGAAGGTTTCTAAGAATCGCTCTCCTAGCAAGACCGCGTTCGTTGGCCTCGTTGTCGTCGAAACAAAAACGCCAAGGCTCCTATCCCAACCATGCTCATGGAAGTAGGCTCGGGAATCGCTGCGACCGTAAGATTGAGAGTATAGGTGGTAACACTGGTTAGCTGCTGAATATAAATGGTGTAGGTGTTGGCTGGGAGAGTTTCGTAGGGCTCCGGACTCGTAGCGGGAGGAATAATGGGAAAGTCTCGGAGCGGTTGCTTGCCGACCGATCGGTTTCCAATCCCGACAATGCCATCCAAAGACAATAGGTCATAGGTCGCATTCACATTTCCGATGAAAGTCCCAAAAGGAGCCCCACCGATGAACAGAGTTTGATCCACGTTGCCGTTTAGTTGGGCTGCATTATAGGGAAAGGAAGTTCCCTCATCGATCAAAATGTAGGCAAATCGGTCCCCTGTGTATTGCGACATATTCATCGTTGTAAGTTGCGTCCCAGCGGGGACGGTGATCGTAAAAACATCGACGTCGCCTACACCGACCGCAGCCTCAACACGCCCAATCACAGTGCTGACACCCACTGCCAGGTTTCCCAAATTGGTTGGGGCGTTATTCAACCGAGAAAGCGGAGTGCCAAGATTCTCGTTGAAAATAATTGCCGCCTGGAGACTCGGACAAAGCATAAGAATAAGAATTCCGGTGAGGGCTGGCTTAAATTTCAACTGAGTAGACCTTAATTTTGACGACCGATACGCAGTAAAGAGCTATCGCAGCTTGATTGCCAAAACTCCCTGCGTATTTCCTTATCCAGGACAGATTAATTATGACCAAAGTCTTCGCAAAATTCGAGACAAGACCGTGATTTTCGCCGCTTTTTGGTTCAGATTAACCCGTATTCGCCCCCAATCTCATTGAATTTATCCAGCCTCACTTCAGTAAAGGCCGAACGCTTGCAAATTTACGCAAGCCTATTTTCCGATACAGAATCGGCTAAAAAGGGCGTCGAGAATATCGTCTGTGTAAACCTCACCTGCAACTTGACCAAGATGATCCAGGGCTAGCCTTATTTCGCCGGAAATAATCTCGTGGCCACGTTGATGCTGAGTTGCCTCGCAGGCCGCTTGAATCGATTCTTCGGCAGCTTGCAACAGTGAAATGCAGCGTGTTGCCGTGAGCGGTGCGACCGCCGTCGATTCTTCGTTACGTCGCGTAAGCCAATCGTCGACGAATTCGATAAGCTCTGAAACCCCATGGCCGGAAATACTGCTGGTCTCGAGCTGATAGTCAAATGAAGATGACTCGGAAGGCAGCGGTATAGCTGCCGGCGTATCGCATTTCGTTCGAACCAGCCAGACCTCCGAATTCTTGGGTATGAAGTCTTGTTCGATCGGTTGACTCTTTTCAACGCAATAGAGAATTAAGTCAGCCAGTTGTGATTGTTCAGTTCGATGTTGTTGAGCAGCCGATGCAATTCTTGCGCTGTCTAAGTCATTGCACACATCTTCTACTCCAGCCGTATCGATCCATTCGACTTGGCCGTGTGGAAGATCGGTCGACACACGAACAAAATCTCGAGTAGTACCCGCTCGCTCGTTGACAATAGCGACGTCGCGTCCAGCGATCGCATTGAGCAACGAACTTTTCCCCGCATTAGGCAGTCCAACCAATGCGACTCTGGCTGCTTCGTTCGAAGTTCGTCGTTGCCGAATTTGCTCAAGAAGTTTCGCGATATGACACGTTGCCACTTCGAGGCGACTTTGGATATCCCCAGCACTGATGAATTCAATATCTTCGTCGACGAAATCGAGTCCGGCTTCAATATCGGCAAGCAACTCAATTAAGTCTTTACGGAGCTCGGTTAACGGTTGCGAGAGTCCACCCCCAAGTTGCCGCAAGGCTACATCCAATGCGTTTGCGGATTTGGCTTCAATGACCCCTAGTACGGCTTCGCATTGAGTTAAGTCCATGCGGCCGGCTAAAAATGCGCGCAAGGTGAACTCACCTGGTTGAGCTAGTTTGGCTCCATGACGACATAACTGTTCGACTATACTTTGAAGAATGATCGGTTGTCCAAGCGTATGAAGCTCGGCCGATGGCATCCCGGTATAACTACGGTGCGTTGGCCATAGCCATAAATCTACCGGGATCGAGCTGAGGGGTGAATCAAGCTTCCACTGGAAAGACCATCGCCGCGCACTCTTCGATTCGACGATCTCATCGGAAACGTTTTGCGATTTCCGCAAAACATGGATCGTTTCGGGCCCCGAAATTCGAATAGCTCCTCGTTGCCCCGGCTGCTGGCCCGTTGCAATTCCACAGATTGTTGAAACCAAGTCGAATTGCATAGGGATAGAAAGGAGTAAGTAGCACGGAGTAAGGTGTAAGGTGTAAGCAGTAAGTAATTGCCTTATACCTTACTCCTTATTCCTGACCATTCCTTCTAGGAGCCGTCCTTCAAGGCTTCGGCGAGTTCGGGAACGGGTAATCCGAGCGCTCCGCGACCTTCCTCCATTCGCAGCGTAACATCCTGCTGAATATCGGCGTTGTCGATTTCCCAATAGAGCTTCAAGTCGTCTTTGGCGAGTGATTTTGCGGAACGAACCATTCGCATTCCAACGCTTCGGGCAGGATCCGAGGTGTACCACCAAGGGCTCAACGGGATGTTTGGATCTGCGTCCTTCCAATCCTCATCTTCGGAACCCATTCGAGCTGCACTTCGACAACGGCTCGCGTCATCTTGCCATCCACCACCGCGTACACAACGGTGAGTAGCTTCTTGGGGCCATTGAATGGCTTTGCTAACAAAGAGCGGACCTGAGCCAAGCGCTTTGAAACCTTCGGCCGTATAACTATCGACGGTCCACTCCCAAACGTTTCCATGCATATCATGGAGTCCAAACGCATTGGGTTTCTTGAGTCCCACTTTGTCAGGTCCACCGGCATTGTTGTCTGCAAAGCATGCATAGTCGCCCAGCGAATCCACTGTATCTCCGAATGAATAGGCTGTCTTGGAACCAGCGCGGGCGGCGTATTCCCATTCTG
>JANOAI010000529.1:0-13850 GCA_031411055.1 Pirellulaceae bacterium | reverse complement strand
GCAGCCTTATCCACGGCATGCATAATTTGCTGGTTCGAATGCGTCGTGTTGATGAAGAAACGGAGTCGAGCGGCGGACTCTTCCACGGCGGGATAGAGAATAGGTTGGACGTTGACACCTGATTCCTTCATCCGCTTCGAGAGTTGTAACGCATGCAAAGAATTGCCGGTCACGACGGGGACGACGGCGGTTTCATTGCTGTGACCAGTGTTGAGACCGCGGCGTTTGGCTTCGGATAGAAAGAGTCGCGACGCTTCCTTCAAGCGGGTCACTCGCTGCGGTTCTCGCTTGAGGAGTCGAAGGGAAGCCAGTGCTGCCGCGGTATTCGGCGGCGAAAGTCCGACGCTGAATACAAATCCGGGGGCTGTGTACTTGAGGTATTCAATGAGCGACTTGCGACCAGCGATATAGCCGCCGCAGGAACCAAAGGATTTGCTCAACGTCCCCATCCAGATATCAACATCGTGGGGATTCACACCAAAATGTTCGCCAATACCCCGTCCGGTCGGGCCCATGGTGCCAATACTGTGGGCTTCATCGACCATCAACCAACACTGATGACGTTTGACGACTTCGATAAACTTAGGAAGTTCCGGATAGTCCCCGTCCATGCTGTATACCCCCTCGACGATGACGAGGACACGGCGATGCTTCTTGCGTTGTTCGGTTAAAGCTTGGTCAAGCGATTCCCAGTCGTTGTGAGCAAAAGGTCGACGGCGAGCACCAGAAAGGATAGCTCCTTGAACGATACTGTTATGAGACAACGCGTCGTGGACGATCAAGTCTTGCTGACCAACAATATGCCCGATGACGGTTTCGTTCGTTGCATGACCACCGACCATGACGATCGAGTCTTCCACTCCAACCCAATTCGCGATTTCCTTTTCTAGCTCGCGATGCAGATCCTTTTCACCGCTGACAAGTCGCGACGCAGAAACACTCGTTCCATATTTCTGAACAGCGTCAATAACCGCTTGGCTGACTTCCGGGTCGCCACTCATGCCGAGATAGTTGTAGCTAGCGAAACTGATGAATTTTTGCCCGTCGATCACCGTTGTGTCGCGAGTAAGTCCTTGGTGGACCGAAAAGAACGGGTTGGGAACCCCCGTCATCTCCATTTGAGCCATCGTCTGCTTGAGACGACGATACTCTGGCAGTTGATCAAAAAGGTATTCGTCTGGCGAGATCGTTCGCGTTTCCTGCTCATCCTCTTTCGCAGGGGCCAAATCGGAAAGCATCCGATCTTTGCCGAAGTGAGATTCGATCGCTTCGGCAATCTCGCGAATGGTCTCGATTTCCTGGAGTGTCTCTTCAGGGAAGCGGCCGCCGAAGGCGGATTCCAGTGAGTGTGCAATTTGAAGTCGCTCAAGACTGTCCAGGCCGAGATCCACTACGATATTCGTATCCAAATCAAGCAATTTCGCTCGATCTTGAGCGACTGCCCGAACTGCTCGTTTGACCAATTCCGCAATATCCTGATCTGGATCGCGCATCTTCTTCGTGGTGTAACCTGGTCGCGAAACACCTTTGTCTTGTCCTGCGAGCTGTTGAACCGTGGCGGCCGCAATCATGGGGACGGCATCCGGTAAGTCGTCTTCCCAGCTCACCCATTTTGCGATGACTCGCAATGTGTTTTCGCGGAAGCCACGCAGGCAAGCGTGGCGTTGAATCTTGCCGCTGGAAGTTTTCGGGAGCGAACTGCTACGAACAAGCACCACGGCATCTGGCGGAAGCTCATGCTCTTGAGTAACGGCTTTGCGAATACTCTCGATGACAGGCGTCCAATTTTCTTCGAGCGACCGTTGAACTTCGACCGCAATGATCAAGCGCTCACGGCCATCGATTTCGTCGGCAAAAGCAGCGGCAGCTGACGATTGAATCGACTCGTGGCATTCTTCGACCGTTTGTTCGATGTCTTGCGGATAGCGATTTACGCCTCGCACAATAATCAAGTCTTTGACTCGCCCCGCGACAAACAACTGACCATCGAGGAAGAACCCAAGGTCACCCGTGCGCAGAAATGGGCCACGGCCGTCCGCGGTGATTGCGGAGAAAATTTGTTCGTTGATTTCAGGTTTTTCCCAATATCCATTCCCGACACTAGGGCTTTGAATCCAGATTTCGCCGATCTGATCTTCGGGAAGAACAACTTGGGTTTCGGTATCGACGATGAATACGTTTTCATTCGGCGAAGTAATTCCGCAACCTACGAGCGCTCGGCCGTCCAGGTCATTTGCGTCAACCTCGGCAACATTTCGTGCGGAAAGGTTTCGAGAATCGAAGTTTCGTACAACCGGATCGTTGACGGGCGGTCCGGCTGTCACAATCAATGTCGTCTCCGCCATACCGTACGTTGGTAGGTGCGATTCGTGCTTGAAACCAACCGATCGAAACTTTTCGGAGAAAGCTCGCAAAGTCGTGGCTCGAACCGGCTCTGCTCCGTTGAACGCGACGCGCCACTGGCTCAGATCAAGCCCTTCCATTTCCTCGGGCGTAATTTTGTCGACACACAGTTGGTAGGCAAAGTTTGGTCCTCCCGAAAGAGTCCCCTTGAACTTGCTCACCGCTCGCAGCCAACGGATTGGTCGTTGCAGAAATGACATCGGACTCATGAGGGCAAGCGGAATGCCGATGAAGACTGGGCTAAGAATTCCACCAATCAAGCCCATGTCGTGATACGTTGGTAACCAACTTATACCGACATCATCGAGGCGTTGACCGAACAAATGGGCAATCATCTCACAATTGCGAATAAGATTTGCGTGAGTCAGCACGACCCCTTTCGGAGTACCTGTCGAACCAGAAGTATATTGAAGTACAGCTGGCCGATCGTTGAAAATCGGTTGCGGTTCGAATTGAATTGCAAGCGATCGATCCACTTTGTCGGTCGCAAACAAATGCATTTGTGCGATTTCAGCCCTTGTTCCGTCGTCCTTCAAAATTTGATTGGCCGTGGATTCAACGGTCATCGCAAAGGCTGCTTGACAGTCTTGCGCAATCCCTTGGATACGAGCCCCTTTGCGATTGCGACGCGGTGGGAAGGCTGGCACGGCGACACATCCAGCATACAGGCAGCCGAATAGTCCGATGATAAAATCGAGTCCGGGCGGGTACATCAAGATGCCGCGCGAACCGGGTTTGGCAACCTTGAGGATTTCGACAGCCACTGCGCGTGCGGCGTGGTCGAGTTCGGCATACGAGAGAACTTCGTCCGATTCGGTCTCGCCATCGGTTAGCCAAAACGCGGTTGCAGTTGGCTTGAAGTTCGCCCAATGCCGAAGACTCTCGACGATATTGGTACGCGGAAGCCCCGCGAATCCAGGGAGCTGGATTTCGGGGAAGGTCTGACGCGGCGGAAAGGGATTAGCATTCATAGTCGGTTCAGTAGGCTATCGGATTCCGAGCGCGAATGCTGCCATGCTACTGCGGGCTCCTAGTAAGCTTTCGCCAAACCCTACAATTTCGCAGTTTTGACCAGCTTTTCAAGGAGCAAATGCCCCGGTTCGGCAGCTTGTTCGAATCGAATTCCTTGCGATTTTCCATATCCAGCCAAGAATTCCTTACTTGTCATGCTTCTTTTTCCGGCTGGCTGGAGTTGTTGAATTTTAAGCAAATTCGGGCGGCATGCGACCAAAAGTTCATCCTTTGACAAAGATTTCTCCATTCCGTCTCGTAACGATTCGGGGATTCGATCCCCCCAAACTACCTCGCCAGGCTCAAAATCGGCACTGTTCGCTTCGACGAGCGAGGCCTGATTGATACTGACCCGAAATTCTTTGCCATCTTTAATGACGATTTGGCCAAATGCCCCCGGCCAGGGCTGAAGCCCTCGGATCTGTCGATCGATCACTTCGGCCGGAAATCGAAAATCGAGTTGACCGTCAGATTTGGAAAGTCTCGGAGCTTTGGTCGCGAGCGTCTGATTCTGCAATTCTCCGAAAGCCGTGATCGCGTCGATCGAATGGCATACGCGGATTTGGTCGAGCGACTTGATTGCGGCTTCAACTCCTAGCAGACTGAGTCGTCGTTCTAGCACCTCGGCTGTCTCATGTAGTCCAATTTCAGTCTCAACACGCGTAAGGACTGGTCCGCCATCCAGCCTGGGTGTCAAGTGAATGACGCAAGCTCCTGTCACCTGATCTCCCAAAAGAACACTCCATTGCACAGGAGCGGCTCCTCGATGGCGTGGCAAAAGCGATCCATGCAGGTTGATCCCGCCAAATTTTGCCGCGGCGATTGCCTCTTTCGACAAAATTTGACCATAGTCGCAGACAATGAAGAGATCCGCGTCGACGCGTTTCAGCCTCTCAAGCGTCGTTTCTTCGTTGATGCTTGCAGGCGCTTCGATAGGCAAACCGGCCGTTTCGGCCCATGCGCGAACGGGATTGATCGGGGCTTTCGCCTTTCCATCTCCTATTGGAGCAGGACGCGTCACGACGAGTACGATCTCGTCTTGTCCCCTGGAAAGGACAGCTTCAAAAGTCGGAACGGCGAACGGGCCCGTTCCCATTAAAACAAGTCGCATTTTCAGGAACCGGCTTCGACAGCCGCTTTCTTTTTCTTTCCTTGGTTCTTCTGCTTCTTCTTTTCCTTGCTCCCAGACTCCGAACCTGGAACATTCGCCGTTGGCATTGGAGCATGAATCTCTTTACGCCATGCGACCATCTTTTGATGAAGCTCCGCCGCTTTATCGGGCATCGATTTTGCGAGATTCTTGCTCTCGCCGGGATCTTCGGCCAAGTTGTACAGCTCTAGCCGACTGTCTTCAAAAAACTCCATCAACTTCCATGAATCGATCTGGATAAGGCCTACTGGCGTGGTTCGCCATGAGTCTTTCCCAGCTCCCAGATAGCCTGGGAAATGTTGGTAAATAGCTTCCCGTTTGAGTGCTGTTGCCTCTCCTTTCCAAAGAGGCACCAAACTCTCGCCATCCAAAGGATAATCCTTGGGTGACTCGACGTTCGCAACATGGACTAAGGTGGGATATACGTCCACATGGATCGCTGGCACCGGGCAGGTTGTACCTGGCTTCACTTTGCCGGGCCATTTCACAATAAACGGGTCGCGCGTTCCACCTTCATATAGACTCCCTTTGCCACTCCGGAGCGGTGCGTTGTCGGTAACATCACCCGAGTCTTTGATTCCTTCTCGAACGTATCCACCTACCCCGCCATTGTCGCTTGAAAAGACGACCAGCGTTTTTTCGGTGAGTTTCAAATCATCCAACAGCTTCACAATACGTCCGACACTTTCATCGACACTTGCGATCATGGCTGCATACTTGGGGTTGTTGTGACCACCTACGCCAGGTTTATCTTGGAATTTCGAGATGAGCTCGGGCTTCGCTTGATGGGGCGAGTGAACTGCATAATGAGGCAAGTAAAGAAAGAAGGGCTTTGATTGATTGCGAGTAATAAAATCGACAGCTTTATCGGTCAAAAAATCGGCCAAGTACTGACCCTTGGGATGTTCGCTCGGTGGGTCCGTGGTGAAATCAAAATGATCTCCATTCCATGAAAGTGCTTCGTCGAATCCCCTTCGAGACGGATGGTACTCTTTGCTTCCAAGGTGCCATTTGCCAAACATACCGGTCGCGTAGCCAGCGTTTTTAAGCGTTTGCGCTATCGTGATTTTCTCGAGTGGAAGACTCGTGACATTGTCGACGGGACGCAAAGGCCGCATCGACCAATCGAATCGGTCGATACCCCCGACTGTATAGACGCCTGTGCGCGGCCCATATTGCCCCGACATCAACGCCGCTCGTGTCGGTTGGCAATTTTGACAGTTGTGGTAGTTTAAAAATCGCATTCCCGACGCTGCTAGTGCGTCAATATTGGGCGTTTCATAGTACTTGCTGCCTTGGCAGGCTAAGTCGGTCCAACCAAGATCGTCGGCAAGAATGTAGACAATATTCGTTCGCTCAGAAGCGACGATTTGCGTAAATGGACACACACAAACGAGTAGGGCATAGAACAAAAAACACGCGAATTTCGAAGAGGGTGTCGATTCTTCGAGGCCCACCGTTTTTTTGTTGCCGAGGGTCTCTAAGTCTCGTTCTACCATACATTGCTGGATGCGAGGGCAACGTTGAACGCGGTGCAGGTGGTGGGATATATGTGCAGTTCGCATAGGATAATTCCTAAAGAGAGAAGCTGTTGAGGGTGGGATCGATTTCAGACATGGCGGCTTAGTATAGTCGTTCTATAGTGTGGCCGTTCTCTCCGAGAACAGACTAGTGTAATCGTTCTATAGTGTCGCCGTTCTCTCCGAGAACGAAGCGTGCGAACCAATTAGTGTTTTGCGCAAGGGGCCGTTGCGAAATGGCTATCGTATTCCTACTCCGCACTCGTTCTCGGAGCGAACGGCGACACTCTTGTGCTCCGCGCTCGTTCTCGGAGAGAACGGCGACACTGTTCTACTCCGCGCTCGTTCTCGGAGAGAACGGCGACAATTTCGGAGAGAACGGCGACAATTTCGGAGAGAACGGCGACACTCTCGGAGCGAAAGGCAAAGCTGGTGTTCTATCGCATTGTAGCTCAGCAATACCGGGATTCCCATTCCATGGCTTTGGTTAAGAGGTGTTCATCCGCGGGAGTCGTACCGGTTCGTTGCCGTGAAAGATGATCTTCGGCCAACGTTTCAAACGATTTTGATAACGAGCGGAGTTGTTCTTCTGACAGTCGATCTACGAACATAACCCCATCGAGGTGGTCCGTTTCATGTTGAATGATCCGAGCAAGGAAACCGTTCACCTCTTCCTTGATTTCTTTTCCGGTCAAATCGTAGCCATTGACCCATACTGACTTGCTACGTTTGACAGGCGCCCGGATGCCAGGGAGCGATAGGCAGCCTTCTTCCTTTTCCTCAATTCCGCGCGGTCGACTGATGACCGGATTGATGAAGACCATTTCTTGGCCTTCTCCTTTTTTGCCTTGCGGATTGCAAATAAACAATCGGATCGGCAGTTCGACTTGATTGGCGGCCAAGCCAACTCCTTCATACTGGTACATGATCTCGAACATCTCCGTTACGATATCCTTTAGCCCCTGATCGACCCGCATAATTGGCTTCGATTTGTGACGCAGAACCGGGTGAGGGAAAGTGGCTAGTTGAAGTTGAGGCATTATCGTTTATGAAAATGAACTGTGTTTTCGGCTATGGAATCGAAGAAAATTTCAGTCAAATGGGCGCGTCTTGCTTCGCCTCGAAAAACAGGGAGCGTCTGTACAGGAGACTGGCAATTTCAAACGACCGGGTGAATCGTGATAATAACCGAAGGTGATTAAGTTGAAAGACGCAATCGTTTCGTCGCGAAAACATGGGTTTTCGATCGCTTTGTTGGCAATGACGATGGCCCTCGGAGCTTTTTCCCATGCCGAAGAGGTCGTACTCAAATCGGTTTCACGAGTCTGGCTTTCCGCTTCAACAGTAGGCAGCGACTCGTGGGAAAGCAGCCCAGTTGAGGTTCGAACCGTCAGCGTGATTGACTTCGACGATCGCGACCTTGTTATCGTGGATGCTTCTGGCTCTCGAGTAAAGCTTGATTCGAAACAACTTCAGGCAGTCGAGGTAGCTTGGCAATCAGAGACTGCGAAGAGCGCCCATGAGGCTTTTGTCGCTCGGGATTATCCAAGGTCAATTGAAATGACCAAGTCTGCGATCGGTGAAAATGTCATTCCGCGTTGGCAGCAGAAGATTCTCGCTGCGGAAATGACGGAGAGTCTCGTGGGGCTCAAGCAGTTTGGGGCAGCTGGACGTGTCTTTGTCTCGCTTTGTAAGGAATCTCCCCCCTATTTTCTGTACGCCCTGGTTCCGCTCAATTTCACGAGTGAACGTCCCGATGCTGTCTTGCTCGAACAAGCAAATGAATGGCTAGGGAACTCTGGTTCCGAGGTTGCCCAGCTTCTCGGAGCCTCATGGTTAATAGGAACCAGCAATGAGGCCGGGGCAAAAGCGACCCTTGAGAAACTAATTCGTAGCAAGAATCTCGCCGTGTCCCATTTCGCTTTGGCTCAACGCTGGCGATGGGCCGATCCGAAAGAAGTCGTTGAAAGTTTTGCGACCTGGAAGATTCAGCGAGACCGTTTTCTTCCGCCGATACAACTTGGCCCCACGATGACCATCGCCTTCAAACTGGAGCGGGTTAACCTCAAGGATGCGGCGCTCGATGAATGGCTACGAGCATTTAAGCTAAGTCAATCTTCGCCCGTTAAGTTCGTTCGGACGAAGGAGTCGATCGAAAGCCTTTTCAAAGAAATCCGACCAAGCAAAGAGTCGGACTCGCTCCGTGAATTCTTGAAGTGATAAGAGTAGAAACGGGGACGATTCCGATTCTCGCTTGTCGATTCCCTAAAAAAAACCGCGAGTCTTTTCTCTAAGCTCGCGGTTTGATATTCGTTTCGAGTTGCGCTTTCAAGACGACTAGGGGACGTTGTAAATTGCATCGACCTCGACGGTCTGGTCCCCGGGAAGGTTTGTCTTTACAAAAATCTTCCCTTTTACTTCCCCTGTCCCGTTCTTCGGCGACAGAGTCAGAGGCAACGTGTGAAGGGGTTTGGCTTCGGTAACCGGGTCAAATCGCACGTCAAAATCCGTGCTGTTTACTTCGGTAATCAGGAAAGGCATGTAGCCTCGTACGATTACGACTTGCTTGACGGAATCACCTGGTTGAATTCTTCCTAGGGCCATCATCTGTGGCGTCACAGCAATATCGGCCTGGACGTTCGCATTCACTCGCAATGGAATGCGCGTCATATTCCGGTCGTTGGTCTTCAAGACGAATTCGGTCTGAAGTAAACCGGATGGCGCCGAGCCATTGAGTGTGGCACTCAATCGGTATTTAATCCGCCCGCCATTACGACCTTGCTCTTCGACTTTGGCCGTGAGGAACGAATCTTGCGAGGTAACATCGAGGATCGCCCAGTCGCTTCGACCTGCGTAGTCGATTTCGACAACGGCAGTCCCCTCGGCCCCTTCTTTCACAGTCCCGAAGGTCATTTCTCCGGGATTGAAGACAACGTCGCTTCGGATGTAGCCCTTCACATGCAACTGGATCTCCGTGAAAGTTGGGCGATCGATCGTAACCGTCAACGTGGCCGCTTTCGAGCCGGTGTGGGTTCCCGTATTGAAACGGGCGAGAATGCTACCGATTTGCCCCGGTTCGACGTTCTCTGTCTCCACGATAGGAGTCGTACAACCGCAGCTCGTTCGAACGCTTCGAACGTGAATTGGCTGCTGGTAAGGATTCACGAATTCGAAATGAAATTCAGTCTTGGCAGCACGAGCCACGGTACCGAAGTCGTGGTTCGTCGAACGAAACATATTAGACACTTGGGTGGCCGATGCCTGCCCCGCGACGGCGATAACGATCGCCGCCGTAATAATTGAGCGCATTTGATGATTTCTCCACGGATGGAACACAGCCAATATATGAAACTTTGTATGCCCAACAACACGGGTTCAAATTCGCACGAGCCAAATTCGTTGATATTTCGTTGGAGCGAAACGAAGTTGGTCGGCAGCTGTTCGGGCAAAGTTTGGAGCGGTTCAGTTACTGGCTACGAATGAACCCTTTGCTCTTTGATATATCCTACGCTCAACCGCAAATACGAGAAAACATTCTCAAAATGCGCTGAATTGCTGATCCGCCGTGAACGCCACCCACAAACGACGAAGCCATTCGCTAGACGGCAAAGTTTGACACGAACGATGAAATAGACGGGAGTCGTGTGGTCTTGGATTGGATGAGAGGCCGTCCATGCTCACTCAGTCAGCGTGGCGAGGCAGTTGCTTGTCAATCGGTAGAGCGTCGCGGCACTGATCACCCGCCATGAATAAAAGGTGGCTAAATTTCCGCACTAGCTCGGTAGCTGGGCTTGAATATGTTCGAGAGTTTGGGCGAGGTCGGTGGCCAGAGCCTCGTCGAGTTGTCGGGCAGTAGCGATGCAGTAATTCCAGTCGAGAGATTTGCCCTTTGATTTGGCGAGAGCGTTGACGTCATCCAAATCTTTTGCGCGTCCAGCGAGAAGCTTCATGAGAATTAGATCTTCGGCGGTCGCCACTCGAAAAGCATAACTTCCGACTGCGACGTCCGTCGCGCGGGCGAGGATCTGTTGTTCGAGGCCGCTTTCGCCGATGGCTAGATCAAGTCCGACCTGTGTTTTGAGATGCTTGAGAGGCAAAATCCTTGCGGCTTGGACGACGGAGGCTGTGTCAGAAACGAGCGATCCAAAAATTTCTGTCGGCAACGAAGCGAACAGCTCCATTGCCTCCTCCCGATTTCCATCGATGATCAAGTCAACATCTTCCGTCGCTCGAACTCTTCCTCGCATCGACATCGCCACACCACCGATAACGGCATATCGCAGGTTGCGATCACTGAGCTCTTTGACTAGATCGCTCAGAGCCTGCGAAAGTTCACTTTGCACGAAAGTAGGGCTCCAGTTTTTCGAAAGCCTCGATTTGTCGTTTTCGTTCTTCGAATTTCTCGGGCCAGATTGTCGTTGAAGGTTGTCCGTGATTGTCGATCGATTGTCGAGCATCCTTAATAAACTGGAAGATGTCGCAATAAGTATCGAAGCCGTCAGATGGCGATCGTTCTCGATCCCGCTTTGCTTCGTACTCGCTAACCAGCGATTCGTAGAGTTTCCAGTTTTGTTGCGGTGCGAATGACATAAGAGAGATTGTAGATCAATTGGATTCCATTTCATATGTTCCTGCTTGGATTTCGGAGCGTCCCTGCACACACGGGAAATAAAAAAACGGCCGGTAGTTGCGGCTACCGGCCGTTTGTTGTTATTTACTCAATTTCGATGATCGCTTACGCGAAGGGTACACTTTTCGTTTTGGATCCGACGAGCATTACAAGGGCTCGTCGGATTGGGGACTGAAAATTCGATTCGCTAGACGATCATCGGTTCCAAACTAGCAACCGCAGCTTGGAGCAGCTGCACAGCAGCTTGGAGCTGCAACTGCACAACCACAACCGTTACCACGACCACCGAGGATGTTGCGGATAGCTCGGCGAAGACGACCATCGAATAGGCCGCTTCCACCGTTGCCAGCCGACGAGCAGCAAGGATCAGCTGCACCGCAACCGCACGAGACGGTTACAGGAACTTCTTCGCAAACTGTTCGTGCAACGCACTTGGTGTAGGTGTAAGGAACGCAAACCTGAACACACTTTGGAACCTTGACGGTGCAGGTGTAAGGAACGCACTTCTTAACACAGTATGGAACTTGCTTGGTGTGGCACTCTTGTACCATCTTGCAAGTGGTGTGGCAAACTTCTTTGCTCTTTTGCTCGCAAACCATGCTGCAAACCGTGTAGCAAACATCCTTCACGCGTTGCTCGCATACCATGCGGCAAGTTGTGTAGTTGCAAACCTTGGTCTTGCACTCTGGGACCATCTTGCAAGTGGTGTAGGTACAGGTCTTGCTTCGTGGTTCGCAAACCATCGAGCAGACCGTGTAGCAAACTTCCTTGCTTCGGCACTCAGGAACCATTCGGCAAGTTGTCCAGGTGACTTCCTTGCTTCGGCATTCTGGAACCATCTTGCAGACGTTATGGGTAACGGTCTTGCTTCGGCACTCAGGAACGCACTTGGTTACTGTGTATGGGCAAACCTTGGTAACACATTCGGTTTCATAGCGAACGCAGTTGATTTCCTTCGTTTCGCAGCTTGGAACCCAAACCTTCTTGCAGATGGTCTTAGGTGGGCATTGAACGCATTCTGTTCGGCAAGCACCTGGGCAGTAAACGCACTTGCAAGAAGCAGCGTCCCATGACCAAGTACCTGGCTCACGAATCGTTCGTTGTACCGATGGACTAGCAACTTCTTCCGTAACCGTGCTCCAGCTTCCACCGTTGACAGTGATTGTCTTGGTGTAGTTGACTGGCTTGGTAACGTTGTAAGAAACCGTGCGCTCCTTGGTTTCGGTAACAGGAACCATGACCGTGTAGTTGATCACTTGTTCGCGTGTTTCCATAACACGATTCATGACTGTGTAGTTGACAGTCTTGCTGTGTGTTTCGTGAACAGGAACATTGACCGTGTAGTTAACCGTCTTGGTGCGAGTCTCATTCACTGGTCGTTGTACAGTGTAATTGATAACCTTTTCATGGGTTTCATACACTGGACGCATAACCGTGTAGTTGATCGTCTTCTGATGGGTTTCGTATACCGGTCGCGAAACATTGTAACAGACTTGCTTGGTGCGAGTCTCATACACTGGTCGTTGAACGGTGTAGTTCACAGTACGCGAGTGGGTTTCGTAAACTGGCTTGTTCACCGTGTACGTAACGTCGCGATATTGTGTTTCGGTTTCGATCCGATTACGAGTGATCGTTTGATCTTCGTAAACGGTCTGTGTTTCCATTCGGCTGCCCGTAACCGTTTGCGGTTCGTAGACAACTTTCTGGACGGTCTTCATAACGGTGTGGGATGTAGGGCCACAGGCTTCTACAGTTCCACAACCACAATTTTCATAGCTGACAGCGCCGCAATAAGCAGCATCGGCAGCATTGCCGGACATAGCGGAGAGGAGACCCGCTAGAACAGGCAATCCTAAAAACTTCCTCATTACTCAATCTCCTATAGTGTTCTAAATCAAAGCTGGACGCAGCATCCGGGGTGGCGAAATGGGATTCGCCACAACGTGTGTTGGAGCCAGCAGCACCAACGCATTTCCAAAACCTAATTTGGCTTCAAGCCAACAAGCTTGCTCTGGCTGGTCCCGTCCTTGCCCGCTCTCACTCCGTGAGAACGTGCTTGACGAGACCGGAGCAACCGGCCAGTCAAAATAGGTACATTGGGGTGCTAGTACCCAACACGTGATCTACATCGACTGGTGGGAAAAGATGCCACACGAAAAATAGAAGGATCGGGCAATTTGGAGCGATCAGCCAATCTATATTGAGAGACTATGCTAGGTGTAATGGATGTACGGAATGTACGATGGGGCATACTTTCTCGGAAGGACAAGTGAAGTGGTAAACGTTGATCCGGTTGCTAGACTAATGAGATCGTCCGGCTTACGCGTAACCTCGCCCACGTCTTCGTGGGAGAGGTCGGGCTCTCAGTCCCGGGAGAGGGCCGCATTTTCAGTTGCGCAGGAGAATACCCTCTCCCGGCCGCTACCGCGTCTGACCTCTCCCGCAAGCGGGAGAGGTTACAAATGCCGGGTAAATAAAGTGGATCTAAGCTGGACGGTCTCTAATGGCAGGTTTTCTCGACTGAGCTTAAACAATGAAACGTAGGCCCATCGCCGCCAAGTCGCCGTCGAGCGGCGAATCAACGATCCCGCGAGCGACGATTTCTCGCTTGGTTCTTTACCTTCGCGAACTTCAACAAATGAGCCGGGCGGGACAATCGACCGTGCGAAGTCAAGGTTTGGGGGGCAAGCTAGGACTGGACGACTCGCAAGTTCGGCGAGATCTCGGGGCGTTGGGAATTCCTGGGCGACCCGGGGTGGGATACTCCGTCTCTGGATTGTCCAAAGCAATTCGACGTATCCTGAGGACGGACCGATTGTGGGGTGTGGTCCTCATCGGAACCGGGCACCTTGGCCAAGCTCTCATCGGGTACCGTGGCTTTGCCGAACAAGGCTTTAACCTGCTAGCCGCGTTCGACATCGATGAAGAAAAAATTGGCTCGAAAATTCTGGGTCTCAAAGTCCTACCGCTCGAACGGCTCGAATCGACTCTCTGTGGCTTGGAGGTTCAGTTAGCAATGATTGCCGTTCCGGCCACCGAAGCTCAGGATGTGGTCGATCGGTTGTACCGAGCGGGTATCTCGGGCGTCCTCAATTTTGCCCCAATTAGTCTGCGCCCGTCAGGAATCGGGCATTCG
>JANOAI010000528.1:0-2631 GCA_031411055.1 Pirellulaceae bacterium | reverse complement strand
TGAAAATGCTCTAGCCAACGAATACCTTGGCCAAACTAAGAAATAACCCCATGCTTGCGACATCGCTGATCGTCGTTAAAAAAATGCTCGACGCATTTGCAGGGTCCGTTCCAAGCCTTCGCAGCAGGAGCGGAATAAAGGCGCCGGTAATGCCGCTTAGGATGCAACTTCCAATCATCGCCCAAAAGACAGCCAGCGAAAGCAAGTACGGGTGGTCGTTTGACTGCAGACAAGCCACAACAAACATGGCGAGACTGGCCGTAATCCCAACGAGCGCACCGTTCATCAACCCCAACATTCCTTCTTTGAAGATGAGCCGTCGTTCGGTTCCAGGTTGTAATTCTCCAAGCGTTAGCCCGCGCAATGCGATCGCGAGTGACTGGCACCCCGTATTTTGCGACTGACCGGAAATGACCGGCAAGAAGACGGCCAACAACACGATTTCATTGATAATCGATTGAAAACAACCAACTACAACGGCGGCCAGGAAAGCTGTGAGGAGATTGATTTGCAACCAAGGATGTCGAAAACGGAGCGACATTGGCCATGGAGTACCGATGCGTTCTTCTTTTTCAACTCCCACCATCGAACCGGCTTGTGCACTGATTTCGTAGGCTTGTTGCTCGAAAAGCGATCGTCCGCGCACTGTTCCAACGAGGCGCCCGGTGGGATCGCATACAGGGTAGATCGGAAAATGAAGATTAACGACCATTCGCATTGCTTCAATAACTTTCTGAGTCGGGGCTAATACAAACGGCTTTTGCAGCATGACTTTGTCGAGCGTCGAAGAAGAATCAGCTAATAGCAGATCCCGCATTGCAACGATCCCCAACAAGACGCTTCGATCGTCGACGATAAAGCCATACGTTACCAAGGTGTTCTTCGCCAGCTTTCGAATTCGCTCAACCGTTTCGGCAACGGTGTAGTTGGGTCGAAAGACAGCATGCGGGTGCTCCATAAGTCGGCCAACAGCGTCCGAATCGTACGATAAATTGGCGGTCCATTGTTGCGAATTCATGGCTGGTGCAGCTGCGAAGACCACTCGCCGCCGTTCCTCGCTCATCGCGAGCATGACATCTTCCGCAACCGCTGGGCTAAGTAACGCCAAGATTGAAGCAGCTTCCGATTCTGAATTGGCATCCAGCATCTTGGCCGCCTGATCCGGCGGCATCAAAGCAAGTTGGTTGGCCAAGGGTTCGAGTTCAGTTGCGTTCATATTCGAATGGTTTTCTAACCTTTTGACGAAGTTCAACGCAGGGTATGGAAGCAAAGTCGATCTGCCATCACAATAGCAAATCGTCCAAAACAAGCACCTCGGAGCCAATATGTTCGTTAACGATACGCGACTGCCGCACGTCTTGCTACCGCGGCTCTATTCGTGTCCAGAACATTACGAGCTTGAGCTAGCATGTCTCTTTAAGCCCAATTGGCTGGTCGTAGGCTGTCTGAAAGACGCTCCTCAGCACGGCGATTTCTTCACTCGTGAGCTTTTGGGCCTTCCGCTTTTGATCCGAAACGAGCATGGCCAGCTTCACACTTTTTTAAATGTTTGCCCACACCGGCATTGTCTATTGACGTGCGATCAACAAGGTTCCAGCCCTACACTTAAATGCCAATACCATGGCTGGGAGTTTTCCTCGGACGGAAGCACCGGCAAGATTCCTGATGCGCAACACTTTCGGCCAATGCCAGGTGGCCCTGAAGGCTTGCGAAAGTATCCGACCGAAACACGCGGGCCCCTTGTCTTTGTTTGTTTGGACGACCACCCCAAATCGCTCGACGAACAATTGGGCAAGCTTCTCCCTCTCTGCGACGAATTTCCCCTTTCCCGATGGCAGTTTTCTGACGCTTGGCACTACGACTTTCCGGTCAACTGGAAAATCGTCGTCGAAAATACCGTCGAAACGTACCACGTACCCACCGTCCATCCAAAGACTTTGGTCAGTTTCGGAAAGGAATCGGAGATCGTCCACGAGTTGGATCCTTTGGGAACGGTTATGAAAGCCCCGATCGAATCGCCAGCCATGTATCGTCGTATTGCGAATTGGCTATTACCGAAGCTCGATGCCGGTTGTTCCCATCAATATCGCCTGTACCACGGATTCCCAAGTCTCTTCCTGATTCGGATCGATGCCATGTTTCAAATCATGTCCGTGACACCCGTCTCGCCCAACGACTGTCGACTTGATGTTTTCGTATTCACGTTGCGGGCGGCGAAGGAAACATGGCTAACACGCTTCCTCACAAACCGCTGGGGAAAATTTAAATGCTCGTTGATCAGAAAAGTCCTGGCCGAAGATGCGCGTCTTTTTCCGGCCTTACACAAAGGGATGCAAGTCAGTCCGTTTCGCGGAACGATTAGCACTCGTGAGGAATTAGTCCACTCCTTTCAGCAATATGTTCATCGGGAATGCGAATTGAGCTAGTGCTTCTTCACACCTTAAAATGTGGGTTGAGCTAAACCTCTACGACGGACTTCCAGTCCGACGGTGCCAATGTTTGTCGACTGTTTGTCGACGGACTAAATAGCCGTGCGCGATTGTGAAGCCTGAAAAATCTAACGATTTCGTCGAAATTCATGGTAACCTCTCCCATTGGGAGAGGTCGGACGCGGTAGCGGCCGGGAGAGGG
>JANOAI010000527.1:0-6390 GCA_031411055.1 Pirellulaceae bacterium | reverse complement strand
CACGAAGCGCAAGCGAGTGGTTTGACTAGCGAAACCTCAAGAAATTCACTCGCTTGCGCTTCGTGTTATCAATGAGATTATGCCTTCCGTAAGGATTTGAGACATTCGAATTAGCTGGACAGCGCCACTTTGTAATCGAGAATCGCTCGCAACCTCGCTGGAGTACAGCCTTTAGGCGCATTTTTCCACATCGCACGAAAATGCGGCTAAAGCCTGGACTCCAGCGCTAATAGGCACTGTCCAGTTAGATATAATTGGGTGTCGGGGGGCGATAATGGCTTAGGTCAATTGACTTGAACCAATCGATTGTTTTGCGTAGTCCCTCGCGCAACGGAATCGTCGGCTCCCAGTTGAGATGCTTCTTAGCCAGCGTGATATCTGGTCGCCGTCGTGATGGATCATCGGCCGGAAGCGGCTTATTGACGAGCGATACTTTGGCGCCCGTCATCTCAATGACGGTCTCCGCCAATTCGCGAATCGTAAACTCGCCTGGGTTTCCGATATTGACCGGACCAATAAACGAATCGGGCGCATTCATCATTCGGACAAATCCCTCTACCAAATCATCGCGATAGCAAAATGAACGCGTTTGGCTACCATCACCAAAGAGGGTTATGTCGTTACCTGTTAAGGCTTGTCGTATGAAGTTCGATACGACCCGTCCATCATAAGGATGCATCCTCGGGCCATAGGTGTTAAATATTCGAACAATGCGAATGTTGACCTTGTTCATACGATGGTAGTCCATGAACAAGGTCTCGGCCACGCGTTTCCCTTCGTCGTAACACGATCGAATGCCAATCGTGTTGACGTTACCCCAGTAGCTCTCCGGTTGGGGATGAATCAAAGGGTCACCGTAGATTTCACTCGTGCTTGCAAGCATGATTCGTGCGCCACATCGCTTGGCAACGCCGAGCATATTAATCGAACCCATCACGGATGTTTTGATTGTCTTGATCGGATTAAACTGGTAATGACCGGGGGCAGCTGGACAAGCAAGGTGATAGATTTGATCGACTTCGAGCAAGATTGGCTGAGTCACATCGTGCCGGATGAGCTCGAAATTCGATTTGCCGAGAAGATGAGCCACGTTCGTTTTTTGACTCGTGAAAAAGTTGTCTAAGCAAATGACATCATGTCCTTCGCCCACCAAACGTTCACATAAATGGGAACCAAGAAAACCAGCCCCACCAGTTACCAAAACACGCTGAATTGAAGTCACGGTTCAAACTCTCCCTTTATAGATACCGATAGCAATTTTATGAGTTGCGACCTAGTGCTTCGTCACAACTATTTTTTAGGGTACGACGGACTTCCAGTCCGTCGACAAAAATTGGCACCGACGGACTGGAAGTCTGTCGTACGAGTTCAGCTCAACCTTCGTTTTAAGGTGTGAAGAAGCAATAGCTTATACCCCAAAAACAGATAAACCGACAGCTCGCATAAAAATACCTAAGCAGAAACCTGCCGTCTAAGGCGAATGGTCTTGCCATAATCTCTATTACTGCGACGGGTTCGACACTAGAGTCGCAGAGCGACGGTCGAAAATTTGGGACGCACCGAGGGCTATCGCATTTTTGACTTGGACGGTTTCATCGAAACAAAATAAGGCTCGTTATTGCGAACAAGATAGAACTTGGCAGATGCTGAGTTGTTGAATTCGTCGCTCTTGAGTACCCATTGAAGGGCTTTAATGTCAGGAGTGTGCCACTTTAAAATTCCGACGATGATATCGTTAACGACAAGTCCTTCGCGTTCCGCTTGCGAACCGGGCCGCACTTCTAACACCTTCAAGCCTCCTGAATAGTCCGCGGATTCGTCACCGAGTGCTTGTCGTGAAACACTGGTTAGACGTACCCCAAGCTTTTCCCATGCGTCTTGAATAACTCGGTTTTCCGGTGTGGCCATCGCTTTGTCGAGTCGAAGAACGTGGCGCACCGACATTCCTTCGCGATCCACAACGAATTCAAGTTCTTCGCCACGTCTTTTTTCAAGCATCGCTAGCTCAACATCCATCCGATGCCGAATCGGTTGACCCGCGACCGAAACAAGAACGTCGCCTGGATGCAACTCGGTGGTTGATGTCGACGCAGCCAACACAGCCGTCCGAGCAATCCTTGTCCGAGTCTGCGATTCTGCATGAACGGTTTCGAGTGACAGCCCGTGCTCCATATCGCTTGGATTGGCATCCGAAACAAGATCAGCCATAACCTCACAGGCAGCATCGATGGGTATTGCAAATCCGATGCCCTGGGCTCCAACACGAACGGCCACATTGATCCCTATGACTTCGCCATCGATATTGACTAACGGTCCACCCGAATTGCCCGGGTTGATGTCGGCATTGGTTTGAATCAGGTCGCGATACTCCTGAGTCCCATTGACTGGGATGTCTCGGTGCAACGCACTGATTACCCCGACCGTAACTGTATGTTGATAGCCAAAAGGATTGCCGATCGCGATGACGGTCTCCCCACGCATTAGATCGTAGCTGGATCCGATCGGGATGACTGGCAATTTTCGCGGGATGTTGATCCGAATCATTGCCAAGTCGGTTTGTGGATCATAGTTGATCAGTTTAGCTTCCGTCTTCGTACCGTCGGCAAGCGTGACTTCGATTTTCGATACGTCTTGAACGACGTGCAAGTTGGTAATAATGTAGCCACGCGGATCAATGATCACGCCGGTACCCATGCCATTGACTTCTTGTTTACCGCCAGCCCCAGAACTGGACGAAGTGGTGTTGATTGTTTTATTGCCCTGGATGTTGACCACGGCAGGCTCGGCATTCTTGATCGCTTTCACGACAGGAGAATTGCGAAGCGAATTGCTGCTGGAACGCGTAACAACTGGTGGTTCACCCATGGCTTCTTGAGGCAAGCTACCAAGCCAAGCGGCAGCCAACGTAGCGGCACTCAAAACGAGCGTAAAGCAATGGGCATGCACAAGGCGTCTCAATCCAGATTGGGCTGGGGCGTGTAATCGCATGCTGGGTCGATCTGTAAGCGGCATCGGCGTTAACGACAAATTGCGGGTGTCGAAAACGTTTTTTCTTTTGTCCACTTTCCTTGGATCGGTTAAGCCTCACTTCTGCCATAATCGCACCTCTTTTCGAGAGAAAACTCGACCCAGTTTGACACCCTCGGCAAATGTCAGCATTCCTTGCAAAACGCCTTCGGGACCATGGTTCGGAGCTAGCAATCGAAGTTGGTGGAATTGACTAAGCTTTGACGACCAATCCTCAAGCATTCATGAATCCTCGACCTCCAAATATGGGGGCATGAAACAGCTCACGGGAACTTGGGACAGTCGGTGTAATGGCTATACTCTACGGATGAGATTCCTTTCCCTCTCCTGCTTAGACTTCGGAGTATCCCATGCGACTTGTCGCTTTTTATTGCACCGCGACGCTCATCATTACGCTCATGAGCCACGATTCGACAACAGCGCAGTCGAAAACGCGTGACAATGAAAGCTATCCCATCCATCCGGATTCTAAGCTGCACGAGAACTCGCCGATGGGCGAAGTAATCGAAGGCGAGTTTAACCAGTCTGAGATCTTTCCCGGAACACGAAGGCACTACTGGGTTTACATTCCCAAACAATACTCGGCCAACAAGCCAGCCGCCCTCATGGTCTTCCAGGATGGACGAAATTATGCGAAGCGCGATGGTGGTTTCAATGTCCCCAACGTTTTCGACAATCTGATTCATAATGGGGAAATGCCAACGACCATTGGTCTCTTTGTCGAACCGGGAATCGTTCCAGCCCCAACATCCGAATCACAAGATCGTTTCAATCGTTCGTTCGAGTACGACAGTACCGACGATCGTTTCGCACGCTTTCTGATCGAGGAAATGATCCCTCATGCGGTCAAGAATCATAGTTTGAACATTAGTAACAATCCTGACGATCGCGCGATTTGCGGATCAAGCTCAGGCGGTATCGCTGCCTTGAACGCAGCTTGGCACCGACCGGATGCCTTTCGACGAATCTTTACCACGGTAGGAACCTACGTCGGCTTGCGTGGGGCGCATGAATTCTCAACCCTCATTCGCAAGACCGAGCCGAAACCACTGCGTATTTTCCTTCAAGATGGCAGCAACGACAACAATATTTACGGTGGCGATTGGTGGATGGCCAATCAAAGCATGTTAAGGTCGCTCGAATTTGCGGGCTACGAAGTCGATCATGCTTGGAGCGAAGGCTTTCATAGTGGCAAGCACGGCGCATCGATCTTTCCAGATGTGATGCGATGGCTTTGGAAAGATCATGGAAAGGTTCCAGTGGCCACGCACATCGACAAATGCAAGAACGACACGAAAGACTTCCTCGTGGCGGGTTCCGAGTGGGAGCTGGTCAGCGACGGACACGAATGGGCCGAAGGCTTAGCCTGTACCGATGACGGAACGTTGTATATCACCGACGTTCCCGCGTCAAAACTCTACCGCATTACCCCCGACGGAAAGCGCAGCGTGGTCGTCGAAGACACGGCCCGCGCAAATGGTATCGCCTTGGGGCCGGACGGGAAGCTCTACGGTGCCTGCAGCGGTGCTGAGCAGATTCGAGCTTGGGACCTTAAATCATTTCAAATGGAAGTCGTTGCCGAAGGGACGCGTAGCAATGACATTGTGGTGCGCCATGACGGAACCATTTACTTTACCGATCCACAGGGGAGCAAAGTCTGGATGCTTGACAAAAAAACACGCAAAAGAATAGCCGTCGACGACTTTAAGGAGTGCAACGGGATAACCCTCAGTGCCGATCAATCGCAACTCTTTGTTGCCCACTTTCCGAATCGCTTTGTCCACGCGGCGTTTATCAAAGACGATGGGACGTTGCAGTTTAAGCAACCCTATTTTCATCTCGAAGTCCCGGTAAACTTATTGCAAGGCCAACTCGATGGCATGTGTACGACCAAAGACGGGATGCTTGTTTCGACAACCGCCATGGGAGTTCAAATTTGCGACCAGCCGGGCCGTTCGCATTTGATTCTACCCATGCCACCTGGTTCGAAACGACCTTGTTACGCTCGTTTCGGCGGAGCTGATCGCAAGACGCTTTACGTGGCCAACGTCGACAAAGTTTGGAAACGTCAAACCAAACTGGAGGGAGCCTTGCCGTGGCAGGCACCTGTGAAACCACCTAAACCCAAACTGTAGGAAGGGTCACGGCTTTGAGCCTGAGACGCTTGCCGATCCTCTCATAAACGGAAATCGGCTAGCGCCTCAGGCTCAAGTTAAGTCGTTTGGGAGACACCATGTTTTACGGCGAGACCTTCACGGACGAACTATTTCGGCAGGCAACCCAACACCACGATGCTGGCGAACTCGGTCGAGCAGAGACACTCTGTCGACAGATTCTTCAGCAAGATCCGCAACATCCAGAGGCACTTCATCTGCTGGGTCTACTGGCCAACCAGGCCGGTCAAAATTCGTTGTCCTTGGAGCTCATTCGGGCGTCGCTCCAAATTCGACCGAACGTTCCTACCGTGTTGAGCAACTATGGCGAAATCTTAAGACTCTCCGGTGAAACGGATCAGGCGATTCGGGTGCTCCGTAAAGCCGTCTCCTTGGCGCCAGAATATGCGAGTGCCTTCCACAATCTAGGAGTCGCATTGCATGACGCGAAGCGACATCAAGAATCGGCCGAAGCCACCTTTCGCGCGATACAGATTGATCCGAACCGAACCGAAGCTCGTAAGCTGCTGGTACACCTCCTGGTCAACGCACGACGTTTTGATGAAGCGTTAGAACATGCAATCGTCCTATCGAATCAAACACCTAACGATTCGGAAGTCTTTGAAGCACTAGGGTTGATTTACAATGAAAAGCAACGCTTTGTCGAAGCAAAAACCGTCATTCGTCGCGCCTTAACATTGGCCCCAAGATCGAGCTGGTGTTGGAATGAATTCGGCGCATTATGCTTGCGATCGCTTCGAACCGAAGATGCGGCCGCTGCTTTCTTAAAGGCGATTGAATGCAATCCAAAGTTTGTTCGACCCTACAATAACTACGGAGGGATTCTGAAAGATGTCGGACGAGTTGACGAAGCAATCGTTTACTTTCGAAAAGCGCTCGAATTAGAGCCGTCACTCCACGTCGTACGAAGCAATATGCTCCTGTCGATGCACTATTCGACGACGCTGACACCCGAGGAAATTTTCTTGGAACATCAAACCTGGGAGCGAAGTTATCGCGAAGCCAAATCCTCCCAGTCCAATAACGATCAACGCGACCGCGAAGCCACTGCGATTCCCTCGCTTGTCCCGCCGAAACGTGAGCCTGAGGCGCTAGTTGATTTCAGACATGAGCCTGAGGCGCTAGCCGATAACGGCCTGAACAAGTCTGTAACTAGCGCTGGGGAATCGGCTAGCGCCTCAGGCTCAAG
>JANOAI010000526.1:0-4714 GCA_031411055.1 Pirellulaceae bacterium | reverse complement strand
CACGAAGCGCAAGCGAGTGGTTTGACTATCGAAACCTCAAGAAAACCACTCGCTTGCGCTTCGTGTTATCAATGAGATTTTGACTTCCGTAAAGATTTGGGACAGTCGAAGTAGCCTTTGTCATTCGTAAAGCTTCATCGCCTTCCCGGCGTTTTAAAAAACGACTCCCAAATGGTAGTCGCATTAACGCGAACTTCGAAGTAGACTACGTTCTCGTAGATTACGTGTTCGACTTTAAGGCGATTGATGATGCACCAGCTAGACCATCTTAAAAACCTCGTCATCATGGCTTCGGCTGATGGTTCGATGAACGAAAGCGAAATTGCTTTGCTCGTTGATCGCTGCGCGGAATTAGGGCTTGGCGAAGTTGACCTTGAAAAAGCGGTTAGCTTTGCATTGAGCGACGAAGCTGCTTTGAAACTTCCGACCGTTCATGCTGAGAAAATTGCGATGCTTTCCGATTTAATGCGAGTTATGGCCGCTGACGGTGAACTCCGCGAAGTTGAAAAGCGACTGTTCGCATTGGCTGCCGCCAAGATGAATATCGATCGCGAAGAAATCGAAAAGCTCATCGATCGCCTGGTCGGAAAAACCCGCGGCAGTCATAAGCCCTCGTCGTAACTTCTCAGCTGAGCTTCCATCGTGAGTGATATCGCCTCGTCTAACGACGGCCCAAATCGACTCCCGCCGCGTATCGAAGAGCAGCGGCTTTGGGATATCGTGTCTCAGCTGCCTGGATCGCAGGTTGGCGTCGTCAGCCTCGGACGAGCCCAGGTGGCGGAGTTACTTGCCGAATCGCGATCAACCGCTAACGTTTTCGCATGGTTTCTCGACGGGTACCAAGCCGATTTGGCTCGCAAACATTGCCTTGAGCTTCCCAACCTTCGCATTTTATGCCAAGCCGATTGGCCGACGGAAGAAATCGATACCGCTGTCATTGCGCTGAGCAAAGGCGGCGAAGCCGAACTGACTCGCGAAGTAATTCAGTCCGCTTACCATCAACTCAAAGTCGGTGGCTTGCTCATTGTTGGCGTCGACAACGCAAATGATCGTTGGGTCCATGAACTCCTCAAGGGCTACACCAAGAGTGTCAAAGTTCGGCCCTTTGAGGATGCGATGGTCTACATCATCGAAAAAGCTTCCGAATTGAAAAAGCGCAAAGACTTTTCCTGCGAGCTCAGCTTTCGCGATTGCGACGAGACGATTCGTCTTTTGACTCGACCCGGCGTCTTTTCACATCGTGAGTTCGATAATGGCGCTCGCCAGTTGTTAGACGCGGTCGATGTTTTCCCTGACGCTCGCTTGCTCGAAATCGGCTGTGGCAGTGGAGCCGTCACCTTAGGTCTAGCCGCGCGCGACTCATCAGCTTCCGTTCACTCATTCGACTCGAACGCACGGGCCGTTGATTGTACGCAACGTGGCGCGAAACTAAATGGTTTCGAAAACATTACCGTCGATCATCATTGGCAAGGCGATTATCGCGAAGAGAGTTCATTCGACATGGCACTCGCAAATCCTCCCTATTTTGGCGACATGCGAATTGCGCAATGGTTCGTCGAAGCCGCTCACCGTTCGCTTCGCCCCGGCGGGCGCCTTGTACTCGTTACAAAGCAACCGAATTGGTACGCCGAAAAGCTCCCTTCCCTTTTCGAAGAAGTCGAGGTATTCGAATCCAAGCGATACCATATTGCCTCGGGCGTTAAACCCAACATTGCCTCGGGCGTTAAGCCCAACGCAATCGAGGGCTAGTGCATTTTTAAGAACGACGTAGGCTTGGAAAACGGTGGAAGGCATCAATGCTGCTAACCTTCCGCACGTAGGTCAGTCTCTCCGAGACTGACACCTCGACTTTGTCGAGGATTTCACGAGTCTCGGAGAGACTCGTCTACGTAAATCGCCGGTTTCCCGACTGGTAATATGAAAAATGAAAATGCTCTCGGCGATGGCCACTTCCGAGCTTGGCAGTCCCAAACCGTGTCGTGCCCACCCACCGAAAAATGTTGCAGTGCCCCTACAATCGAGCTTTACCGCAATTGTGTTATAGGTCGACTTTTTCGTCGGATCGTTCCGAAGCATGCGAATGGATTTTCATCACATCCCAATGAATGGCTGGTATACTTCGTGAGACCCACACCGGTAGTCAACAGGATTTACCTACCATGCGTTTGCGACTTCTTTTTGCCATTGCGATTTCGGTTTCTTTACTACCAAGCCATGCATCCGCAAAGCAGTATCATCGCCAAATGCATGGGCGAGAAGTCGTTGTACACACAAATCCCATTCCCGTCGTGTTGCATCGGATGGTGCCACCACAACACGGTCGCCATATGACTGAGCGAGAAATCCAACAGGGAAAACTCCCGCAAGCTGGTCGGTATGGACGCGTCGGTAACTGATCGACTGCTTTTGATCGTCAGCGAAAATCGGTTAGAAAATCTTGTCCCTTTCTCTCGGGCGGCGATTGTTTCGTTTATCCATTGCTCGTAGTCGTCCCTCGTTTAGCTAGAAATGCACGGAAATTCGCGACCTCTTTCTTTGTCGATGAAATGTCGGGCTTGGAAAACGGGGTCAGGTACCAAAAGTGCAAAGCACCCAAAGGGCCGTTCCGGCTTTTCGTACCTGACCCCATTTTCCGACTGGCTAAATGAAAAATGAAAATGCTCTAAAATCCCGAAAATTCGACAAACTTCTCTCCGTTCCTGGATGCAATCTGTTGGCCCCTATATCGAAAAGGGGCATCCTAACTTATTGGAAAAGGCTCGCATTGGCACAAGAAAAACACCTTTCTATTCCCATGCCCCTTCATGAACGAGGAATTGTTTGGATTTCCGCCATTTAACGGATTCGTCGAACATGGTTGATGATGGTAGAGGGCCAAGGTAAACTTACTTCGACAGTCGATTAGATTTCCAGTTCGTTTTTCGATACATACCGTTTTCGAAAGCCTAACCGATTTAATTTTATTCAATTGTAGGCCGTTTCGGTGAACTACAGAAACCATTGGTCGCATCCATCGAATGTGGCGTAGCGAGGTTGCTCATCGCTGTGAGCTCATCGCTGTGAGTTCATCGCTGTGAGTTCATTGCGTCACCGACTCCAATCAGATCGATTTTTTTAACCCACCTCTCACGTAGGAAAACTCATGGCAAGAACATCACGTCGTAAGTTCATAAAGCAAGCATCGGCTGTCAGCGCCGGATACTTCGTTGCGAGTGGTGCTCGTACATCGCTCAGTCAGTCACCAAACGAAAAATTGAACGTTGCATGCATCGGAGTGGGTGGCAAAGGGGGAAGCGACTCGGGTAACGCTGCCAAATTCGGCAATATTGTCGCCATTTGCGATGTGGACCGTGGGACCATGGAGAGCAAAGGGAATTCGCCAGAATTCAAGAGTGCCGAAAAGTTCACCGATTATCGCGAGCTGTTTGCCAAGTTCGGCAAAAACTTGGATATCGTGACCGTCAGTACGCCAGACCACATGCACGGTCCGATCACTCTCGAAGCAATGCGACTTGGTATCAGTTGCTACACACAGAAGCCTCTGACTCGAACCATTTATGAAGCAAGACTCTTAGCGAATGTCGCCAAAGAAACCGGCGTTTGCACACAGATGGGTAATCAAGGGACTGCGCTTGATTCGTCCCGCGAAGCGATTGCACAATTGAAATCGGGAGTCCTCGGAACACTGAAAGAAGTCTACGCATGGTCCAATCGTCCCGTTTGGTCGCAGGGCCCCGGTCGACGAATGACGATGGACAAGTTTGTCGCGCAAGCGAAAAAAGAAGACGCAGCCGAAGCCGAAAGCATCATCGAAGCCAAGAAAAAGGAAATCGATCGAGTTCTTGAACGTGTCGATTGGAAGAGATGGCTTGGGGTTGCGCCGGAACGCGAGTTTTGGCCGGGGCTCTACCATACGTTCCAATTCCGCGGCTGGTGGGATTTTGGAACGGGAGCGCTCGGCGATATGGCTTGCCATATGTTGACTGTCCCGTTCGCGTCTTGCGGACTTCGCGATCCCATTTCCGTGGTTGCGAAATCGAGTGGACATGACTTCGATAGCTTCCCTGCCAGCTCGGTTATTAAGTTCGAATTCCCAGAGACTTCAGAACGCCCCGCCATCCCGTTCTGGTGGTACGACCGTAAAGGCAACAAGCCGCCAGCTCAAGTCTTTGAGAAGTGGGGCATTCAAAAAGTTGCAGATAGTGGAGTACTCATCGTCGGCGAGAAAGGTGCTTTCTACAGTTCCGATGACTACTGCGGCAAGTATGAGCTCAAGGGGGTCGAGAAAGTCAAGGTTGATTTCGAGAGAGCCGATGATCGAGGGGGCAATAACGATGCAAACAACATGTACGAATTGTTCCGTGCAAAGATTGCCGGCGATCCAAAGATCTGTCACTCCAATTTTATCGACCGGGCCGGACCATTGACCGAAACCATCCTTCTAGGCAACTTGGCCGTTTGGGCAGCCTCCAAAGGGGGAGCCGACGGTGAGATGGGCGACTGGGGCGAAAAGGTCGAGTGGGACGCAAAGAATCTTAAAGTGACGAACCTCGCTTCACTCAAAACGCCAGGTGTTGCGGACCTCATCAAGCCCGTTTACCGAGAAGGATATCGACTCGACTAGTGGAGCGTCAAGTTTTAGATTTAGGGTTGGGTTATGGGGTCAGGAGTCAATTGTGCAAAGCACCCGAAGGGCCGTTCCGGCAATTGACTC
>JANOAI010000525.1:0-2880 GCA_031411055.1 Pirellulaceae bacterium | reverse complement strand
CGGAGCACCGTGCAGTGCTCGATCCCTTAACTCGCCTCCAATCGCAGGGTTTTGAGGTCCGGCTGTTGCCAGTCCATCCCTCCAGCAGTTCCTTGTGCGGGCAGGTTGATTTAGATGCAGCCGCGAAATTGATCGACGATTCGGTGGCAATCGTGACGGTCATGTTGGCGAATAACGAGATAGGCACGATTCAGCCAATCGCTGAACTCGCTAGGCTTTGTAGGCTTTCTGGCGCCTTATTGCACACCGATGCAACCCAAGCGGTTGGTCATATGGATCTTTCTGTCGATCCGCTGGATGTCGACCTGATGAGCTTTTCCGCTCATAAATTCCATGGCCCCAAAGGTATTGGAGGGCTTTTCGTTCGCGATCGAACCCGGCGGGTTTTACTCCAACCACAAATTGTCGGAGGCGGACAACAAGCAAATCGTCGATCGGGAACCCTCAATAGCGTCGGAATCATCGGGATGGCGAAAGCCCTCGAATTGAGCCGGGAACAAGCAGGCACCGATCGCTCTCGGATTCGAAGGTTGCGAGATCGGCTTTGGAGGCATTTGCGAGAAAGATTCGCCCGGCTCGACTTGAATGGCCCCGCGATCGATTCGGGCATTCGGCTGGACCGAAATCTCAATTGCCGCTGGGAACGCATGGAAGGGCAATCGCTCATGCTGGAATGCCCCGACCTTTGTGTCAGTAGCGGAAGCGCCTGCACCAGTGCCGAACCTCGGCCAAGCCACGTCCTTCAAGCCATTGGCCTCAGCGAAGATCAGGCTCGATGTTCAATACGCTTTGGGCTGAGTCGCTTTACCACCGAAGAAGAAATCGACGCCAGCGTTGAGATGCTCGAGCGAGCCTACAAAAAGCTAAGCCAGCTATAGCGAAAACGCCTGGAAGGACTCATTTCTCGCAGGCGTGCCTCAACGTCGACAGGACGCGTCATACGAGTGCTTTGCTTTTTAAACGATCAGATAGTCCGAATAGTAAAATAGTCGGCTTTAGAAACTGAGTCTGGCTAAACGGCGCTGTCCAGATAGCGCCCCGCTTACGTATGAAGTCGTACCGGCACAAATGCCACATTGAAAGCATTGGGGTACTTTGGGCTATTTGGCAGAGCACCTGCCAGCCTCATGCCTCAAAAAAATGGCACGGCGATGACAGTAAGCCGATCGCAAGAAGTGAACCTATCGCTTGGTCCGCTTGCTCTTTGCGTTGCCTTGACGAACCTTAAACCGTGGATTGCTCTTGCAAATGACGTAGATCCGACCACGACGGCGCACGACCTGGCAATCAGGATGGCGATACTTAAGAGCTCCGATGGATGAAACAACTTTCATATTTATTCTGACCTAAACAACAGAGCAAAAGTACGCGATCCAAATTTCGATTCCCGACAATCCTCTTTGCGCCGGGCACGGATCGAAAGGACCGACTATGATAGGGATGCGGTCGTCCACCGCAACGCCAAAACTTGAGTTTCCACCATGAAAATTGCTTACTTTGACTGTTTTTCCGGAATCAGCGGCGACATGACCCTGGCCGCCCTGGTCGACGCTGGGGCCGACCTGGGGTTGATTCAGGCCGCGATCGATTCGATGGGGCTTTCCCAAGTTCGTCTCTCGGTGCATAACGTCCAGAAAAACGGCTTCCGGGCGTCCCATCTGCGGATTCAGCACCCCCCCGAGCATGCGCATCGCCATCTCCACGATATTAAGGCCCTAATCGATCGCGGACAGTTTTCCGAGCGGGCAAAAGAATTAGCCTTGGCGATTTTCGAACGCATCGCCTTCGCGGAAGCTCACGTCCACGGAATGGACGTTGAACATGTCCATTTTCACGAAGTCGGGGCCATCGATTCCATCGCGGATATCGTCGGTGTCGCGGTCGCCTGGGATAGCCTCGGCATTGGAGGGGCTTATGCGGCCCCGGTTCCAGTCGGATCCGGACAAATTACGATCGCTCACGGCCGCGTTAGTGTACCAGCTCCAGCAACGGCTGAGATTCTGCGAGGCATCCCGATCGAGCAAACAGACATTCAAGCTGAGCTGACAACGCCCACGGGTGCAGCCATCTTGGCCGAGCTGGTGACCGGATTCGGCTCGCTTCCTTCGATGCAAGTGGAACGAATTGGCTACGGCGCCGGAACACGCGACTTAAAAGCGCGACCGAACATGCTTCGCGTCTTGATTGGCGAAGCCATTCGACATCAACCTCGGAATGCTCCGAAGCCCCCCGAAATTGTGGTGATGGAAACCAATCTCGATAATGCAACCGGCGAAGATATCGGCTACGCCATTGAACGATTATTTGAAGCCAAAGCGCTCGATGTCTTTACAACCCCAATCCAAATGAAGAAAGGCCGACCCGCCGTCATCCTTACTGTCCTTTCTAATCCCGAGGACCAACAGCCACTTGAGACCATTCTTTTTGAACATACGCCAACACTGGGCATACGTTATTCAAAACAACTACGAACTGTTTTGCCTCGCCGCGACGTTACCGTGAAAACCGAATACGGCTTAGTCCGAGGTAAGATTTCGAAATTCGGCAATGATCGATGGCGATTCTCACCAGAGTATGAGGACTGCCGAGTTTTAGCCAACAAGCTGCGATTGCGGCTGGCGGATATACATAAGTCGGCGAGTGACGCTTGGGATCTGACGCAAGCAGCCGCCGTGAATCACGAACTCAGCATAGCGGGAAACTCAAGTCACGGAGAACTTGAACCGCAAGTCCCTGATTCCCTGGCAGCCCCTTTCGAAGTCGACGATCATTCCCACGATCATTCCCACGATCATTCCCACGATCATTCCCACGATCATTCCCACGATCATTCTCACGATCATTCTCACGATCATTCTCACGATCATTCTCACGATCATT
>JANOAI010000524.1:0-4551 GCA_031411055.1 Pirellulaceae bacterium | reverse complement strand
CTTCGAGGCCCACCGATTCGCGAATGCTGGTGGGTCTCGAAGACTCGACCGTACCCTACCCGATTCAAAGTAGGACGATCGGCTTGCGACTCAAGCTCAATGGGATTCAAACGAATCATAAGTTGGTCAAGACTTTCATTGGAACCTACCTTGACTACGAACGCAAAAACCCCCTCGGTGTCGAGGGGGCTTTAGATTCCGATTTCTCGTTTCGCCAACTGGCGATCTTGCTAGAACTTAAAGCTCAAGCCAAGGTCGACACCGTGGAGGTAGTAGCATCCGTGGTCGAATCGTGGTTGCGGACTGGTCGGGTTGTTGTTGAGTGCCCCTTGTACATCGACCATCGGATCGATCGTGCCGCCTGCCAATGCCACGTCGGACAGAAACAGGAACGTGTAACCTACATTGAAAGACACGTTATTCTTAAGGCAGACTCGCAGTTTAGCACCGGCTTCAGGCATGAAGGCCAACACATCGCGACGCATAGTCCCCTTGTTGCTTGAGTAAGTCAGAATGCCGTTGTTCGATGTTGTCTGGGCTCCGTTGATGGAAGAGGATCCACTGATGACCCCTTCTTGTTCCATCGTTCCGATGGCGACTTTGCCGAGTGTCGAAAGGGTAAGCCGCCCGCGATTGACATCGGTCATGAAACCGACATGCCCACCGTGGAACGTATTCTTCGTAGAAAACGAATCGATGGTGGCGAACGTACGACCATCGGCTGTTGGATTGGCCGAGTTATCGGTTTTGAAAGTGCTTAGCACCATCGAATCATCGAGTCTCGCAAAGGAATAGCCGCCAATAATGTCAGCTCGAGAACAGCCGGTGCGAGCCAGGAGGATCCGACCATAAGCATCGGCAGCAATAAAATCGGTGTCGTTGGAAACCGTAATCGAACCTGGGTCGCGTCCAATGTTGCCACCAAAGTTGAAGGCAGCGACGTAAGCGTCAGGCCCACCTAACGTCGTGTTATAGAACGGAACGCCCAGATTGACGCTTCCGTTATTGTCGGTGAAGGTTTGAGTCGTTGCGTTCGAGAAGAGTCCAAATGCACGACCACCAATTCCGATCGATTCGCAAGAATCAAGCCATTTACCGGCGTTGACTCGCATGCCCGGCATCATTTGACCACCGAAGGTTTGATCGCCGCCAGCCAGGACCGAAGTCACGGCCGAATTCTGATTAATCGTAGCAGCAAGTGGTGGCGTTCGTCCGAACGGTCCCCACCAGAGGATGGCCTCGGTCTCTAACCAACTATTTTTACTACAACCACCTAGATTAAAGCCAGTATTACTTGATCCGAAACCACTGCGGCCTAGACGAGGACCACAGCTACCTGAGTCGCAGCTACCTGAGTCGCAGCTACCTGAGTCGCAGCTGCCTGAGTCGCAGCTGCCTGAGTCGCAGCTGCCTGAACCACAGCTGCCTGTGCTGCAATCCCCGGAAGAGCTGGCGTATCCAGCATCGACAGAACTCATCATCGGAGCGGCATCAGGCGATGGGCTGATCATCACGCTTTCGTGTTGAGCGTTCGAGGAAAAGCCTGCATTCCGGAATGGTTTCTCGGATCCGTTGGCGGAAACTAAGCGGCCCGTTCCAACGACTTCGTTATCACGAAACGCTTGGGGACCTTTGTCGGCAGACACAACCGGTCGTTGTCGTGTCGCCGTCGAATTGCTGACGGACGTCGGCAGGTCGCTTAGACTTCCAACGCTTGTCAAAGGCTTAGGGAGAGGAAGTGAATCGTTAGCAGTCGCGAGTCCCAAGGGAAGGATCGCTCCGCCGAGCGCTATCGAAAGGACCTGACGATTAATTTTCATGTTTGGGTCTCGCAAATCGGAACAACAGAGATAACCTGCAATAGAGGATCGACCGTTACACGTCCTATCTGGGAAAAATTCGCTATCTACGGAAGAAAACCCCTAGACTGCCTAACTTGTTTTTCCGCAATAAACCACGACTTTTGCGAGAGAAAGGGTCCTGACCCTGCCTTGCTAAGGTTCAACGAACAACCCCGAAGCGATAAGATGGTAACTCGGGTTGAATCTCTTCCGAACACTCAACGCAAACGCTTCCGAATGTCGAACGACTCTGCGGCCTCATCCCCAAACGCGAACGAGCTTAATGAAGGCCAGCCAGCATCGGATGTCATGCGTCCCGCGACGGATACTCCGCCGAACCGCACTCAAAGCAAACCGAAGGTCGTTGCTGGTTGGCTTGTACCGGGTGTAGCCAAATATAAAATCAATCAATGGGTTCAACAGCTCAAAGCCGTCAATGCGCTCGAACCTGCTCGGCGACAGTTGAGCGATTCGCAGCTAAAGAAAGAAGCCCTCTCCCTGAAGTATCGCGCGAAGAGCGGCGAAACAACGGCTTCACTACTTCCCGAAACCTATTCGCTGATACGTGAAGCCGGTCGTCGCTCGCTCAATATGCGTCACTATGACGTACAGATTGTTGGGGCAACCGCGTTGTTTCATGGCTGTATTGCGGAGATGCAAACAGGGGAAGGGAAAACGCTCACCGCAACGTTGCCATTGATCCTGCACAGCCTCATCGGCAAAGGAGCCCATCTCGCGACCGTCAACGATTATCTCGCCCAGCGCGATGCCGATTGGATGCGTCCAATTTTTGAACTGCTGGGGATCAGCCTCGGAACGGTTCTAACCGATAGTACTTCAGACCAAAGACGGTCGGCCTACAACTCCGATGTCACCTACGGAACGGCCAAAGAGTTCGGCTTCGATTTTCTTCGCGATCGGCTTCTCTTGCGTGCTGCAGGCCGCGGCGCGAATGACTTCCTCGGGGAAGGGAGTACCGAACGCTGGTCCTCGTCCGGCGATCAACCGGTTCAACGCGGTATGCATTTCTGTTTAGTCGATGAAGCCGACAGCATTCTCATCGACGAAGCAAGGACACCACTCATTATCGGTTCGCTGGGTGATCAAGCTCGAGATATTGTTATCGCAACGTATCGTTGGGCCGCGGCAAACGCAGAACAATTTGTTCTCAAAGAACACTATACGATCGAGGAAGATTCGCGAAAGATTGAACTCACCAGTCGCGGCCGTTCACTGGTGCGGTCCCTGCCTCGGTCAGAGGAAGTTCGCTTAGCCGCGTTGCTTGATCTTTACGAATACATTGAACGGGCTATTCGTGTCTTCAATGACTACCATCTGGACCGACAGTACGTCATTCGAGATGGAGAGATCGTGATTGTCGATGAGTTCACTGGGCGATTGGCTGACGGTCGAAAATGGCGTGACGGGATTCATCAAGCGGTCGAAGCCAAGGAAAAAATCGAAGTCACCGTCCCCACCGGCCAAGCCGCTCGGATCACCGTTCAGGATCTATTCCTACGCTACCGATATCTGGGCGGGATGACAGGCACGGCGGCGACCAGTGCTCGTGAGCTTCGTCGCATTTACAAAACACCCGTCGTTCAAGTTCCAACCAATCGACCGCCACAGCGCAAGAAATTAAGTGACCAAGTCTACGGAACGATGCTCGACAAATTTGAAGCGATTGTTCGCGAAGTCAAGGATATCCATGCGGCTGGTCGCCCAGTGCTGATCGGGACTCGCTCCATTGACAAGTCCTCCATCCTGGCCGAAATGCTGCGCCGCGAAGGGATGTTCCCCCAAGTTCTCAATGCGCACGAAGTCGCTCGTGAAGCCGAAATTGTCTCCGAAGCAGGCAAGCACGGTCGCATCACGGTTGCAACCAATATGGCCGGGCGCGGTACCGACATTAAGTTAGAACAAGAAATTCGCGATCTCGGTGGCATGTTTGTTATCTGCACCGAACTTCACGACGCTGCACGTATCGACCGTCAGCTCATCGGTCGTTGTGGTCGACAGGGAGATCCGGGGACCTATCGACAATATCTTTCGCTAGACGATGAAATCTTGCGCAACGGAATCGGAACCAAGCGGTCAGATCGACTCAAAGCACTCGGTAAGAATTCCTCCAGCCAATTTAATGGCTATGCCGATCTATTTCGCCGAGCCCAACGCATCGTCGAACGCAAACACTTTCGTCAGCGTATGGCCTTGCTCTATCACGAAAAAGAGCGAACCAAAATCCAGCGTGAAATGGGCCAAGATCCCTATCTGGATACGGCTGAGTAACGCGAAGCAGCTACTTTGAGCGAAGAATAGCGTAGTCGTTGCCTAAGATGAGGTCGATGCTTCAAGACCCACAAGCTACACGGACCAGGCTTCGTCGCTTGCCACGACCCCACCCTACGATTGGTCTAAAGGAAAAGCGAGAAGTCATGCAGCTTACGGAACTGGCGTAAGATAGTGGATATATGATCTACACTCCGTTCCCCTCCGCCTTTGGGGAAGAAAGGTCGGGGAAGAGGGAGCTTTGGAGGATTGCATACAAAGCTTGTTCTTGCCGAGGATTTTCAACGTCTGCCTTCGGTGCAAAGCGTTGTATAGAAGTCTCAATTGAAGCTCTCACCACCGACCTGGACTGATGAAAATGCATTCGCAGCCAAATCGCGCCTATCCGCACTCTTTCTCCCCCTCGCCCCAGTCTTCTGGG
>JANOAI010000523.1:0-8828 GCA_031411055.1 Pirellulaceae bacterium | reverse complement strand
ACAAAGCAAAACAAAGCAAAAGCAGCGGAACCGATACACTCCTGAGAGAATTCGGAAGAACGACATGGAAGAAAAGCGTTGCAAAGCAAAGCATCAAAAAGAGAATCTGGTAGTATCGACTAGCCGATTGCATCTTTTAGTCCAATCTTGGTTGGTTGTGTTTTCTCCCCTTGCGATGCCTTCATCACAACGACGCTTGCCAAGTAAAGCAGCACCGCATCGATTGCAACTCGAGAAACCCAGGCCTTAGCAGCTCCAACAGTTGCTTCATGTTGAATTAAAAACACGGTCATCGGTACAAAAATAACAAGTTCCATCAGATGTATCTTGGCGGTCACGTCTGTGCGCGCGCAGGCATGCAAAAACGAAATCGAAATCGTACCCAGAGTGTAAGGCACCAGTCCCATCGCAAGTATTTGCATTACGCGTACGGAATCTTGTGAAATTTCGCTTCCCAGCCAAGTCATAAGGATCGTTGGACCCATGTTGTAGAGGACGGCCGCGATCGCGAACATCATGCACAGAGATAGGATCAATATGGACTGGAATTTCTTCCAAGCCAATGCAAGATCGATTGCGACTAGCTTACTTAAATGCGGAAATGCAATCGTCGTCACAGCACCAATTGCGATGAGAGACTGTGTGCAAAGCTCGTAAGGTATTGCATAGGTAGCGACGGCTGCCGTTGAGATCATTGCACCAAGTAGCAATCGATCCATGTTGAGAACAATGGGATTCAAGACACAGCTTACGGTGAACCATCCACCAAACTTAAGTAGCTTGGCTTGAACACTACTGGAGTAGATCGGCATTGCTAGTGAAGACTGTCGCACGCAACGCAAAGAGCAAAATCGGTAGAAAACAAACGCAAGCATTCGCGATGCAAGAATAGAGGCTACAAGAAAATCGACCCGCTTCGAGACGGATGCAATTGCCAGCGGCAGAGCAAAGGTGGACGCGCCAAGCCCCATACGAATCACGCTGATTGCCCGCACGTTCAAAAAGGCTTCATTGATTCCTTTGTAGGTACTGCTCATCGCTTGAAATGGCAGAGCCAAACTCAAGACAAATGCCGCCGACACGAGCTCGTAACGAGAAACGCTGGCGGTTTTCAAGAACAGGACAGCACCGAACGCGAGAATGACGCAAAGCACGATCGCGCCCAAGGCACTCATGACGAACGACAAGCGAATGGCCGTTTGGAGAATGACCGGGATAGAATCAAACTCGCGTCGCCCAATTGCATCGGACGTAAGCTTCGTCGTTGCCCGTCCGATTCCTAAGTCGAGCAGTCCCGAGAAACCAAGTAAGCCCCAGGCGATAGCCAGAATGCCAAATCGCTCGTCGCCTACTTGCTCCAAGAGTCTTGGAATAAAGAGGGCTGCAAACAGCAACGGCACGAGAAGACCGGTAAAACTCCAGAATAGCTGTGTTACTCTCATACTAGCCGTGTCTCGACTCGACAGTCGATAAACGTAAAACCGGCCAATACTTGGCTGTACGAGAACCAATCTCTAAGTCGTTCACTGATTTTGCTTCTGACGAAATTACGAACTCTCAACGAGGTTTTTTAGGTAGTCTCGATAGTCATTGGTGTATTCATCGGCTAACTTACACAACTGGCGAGCGTCGATAAAGCCGTTGACGAAGGCGATTTCCTCGAGACAAGCAATCTTCAGACCTTGTCGCTTTTCGATTGCCCCGACAAAGTTGCAAGCATCGAGAAGTGAGTCTTTGGTTCCCGTGTCGAGCCATGCAAAGCCGCGCGAAAAAAGTTCTACATGTAGCTCGCCACGGCGTAGGTACTCGCGATTCACATCGGTGATCTCATATTCTCCCCGCGGAGATGGTTTCAAGTTTGCAGCGATATCGATGACGCTGTTGTCGTAGAAATACAAACCAGGAACGGCGTAATTGGATTTCGGATGCTTTGGTTTTTCTTCAATGGAAATCGCCTTACCGATAGCATCAAATTCAACGACCCCGTAGCGTTCGGGATCGCTAACGCGGTAACCAAAGATCGTTGCGCCGGGGTTATCCACGGCGGAGGACAGAAGTCGGCGCAAACCCTGTCCATAAAAAATATTGTCTCCCAGAACGAGCGCCACGCGATCGGAGCCAACAAATTCTCGCCCAATGACAAAGGCTTTAGCCAGTCCATCGGGTTTGGGCTGTTCAGCATAGCGAAACTGCATCCCGAGTTGTGAGCCATCGCCTAGCAGACGTTCGAAGGCTGGCAAGTCGTTCGGCGTCGAGATGATCAAGACCTCACGGATCCCAGAGAGCATCAAGGTTGACAGCGGATAGTAAATCATCGGTTTGTCGTAGATCGGAATGAGCTGTTTGCTAACCGCACGTGTAATTGGATGCAAGCGAGTGCCGGAACCGCCGGCCAGAACAATACCCTTCATACGTGTTTCTTTACTATTAAAAAGGAGTGGCTAAAAGGAGAGGCAAAGTATCGCAATCAATGGTCAACGAGTCCACTGTTTAAGCGATTTTTCGATCGCATCGGTAACATGAGAAATGCCAATGCCGGCCTTCAGTATCTTGCTGTTGTCGAGCACGCAGTTCGATCGCGGCGTCTTGGCGGCCACGTGCATAAACTGTTCTTCCGATTCGAAGAATTTGAATTCTTTATCGACTTTTAAATGTCGCTTAATCAATTCGACAACCTGTCGAGTGGTAATGGATCCCGTATTCGTAATGTTGTAAACGCCAAATGGAATTCTCTTTTCCCAAGTTTGCCAACACGCCGCTACAAATTCATCCAAATGGGAAACGGAATTCGTCGCGTCTAATAGGCAGGTATAGTTCATCAGCTTCGACAAATAATTGCGTCCCGAATCGAGGTGGTTAAACGGTATCCGAAGGCGCCAGATATAGGTCTGGTCACTGTCTTCAAGGCACTCCTCGCCCAATGCTTTACAACCCGAGTAAAAACTACAGTTGTTGGTGCGAAAGGAGAAATTGGGTTTGTTTAGTTCGGTGAATCCAGAACCATCTGAATGGCTACCGGTGTAGATGCATCCAGATGACACGTGCCCCCAGGGAATATCGCATTGCTCACAGGCTTCGCGAAGGATTGCCGGTAAAACAGCGTTTCCAAGCAAGCAATCCGCCTTATGCAACTCGCAGGCATCGACATTGGGTTTGCCCGTGTAGCCTGCGGCATTGATTAGGAAGGTCGCCTTGGTTTCACGGACCAGCCCGATAACGGATTCGCGACAGGTATAGTCAACGTCCTTTCGTGAAATCGATCGGTACGCAATCGATTTGTCATCGAACAATTTGCGAAAGGCGCTGCCGACGTATCCAGAACCACCAAGTAATAGGAGCATAGTTAAAGAAAAAGAAGTAGAGGAGTGGGGTTAAAAGTAAAAAGGTAAATACCCAGTTGAAATTGTCGGCCGTTTTCGGACAGAGACTTCGTCCGATCGTTTTCGTTGTTCTTGGTCTATGGAACCGACTTGCAAAAACCTTCCCCGTCGTCTTGACTAGGGGCATCCCCCGTTTGCGGTCAGGCGAGAAAGGTATTCTTTATCCGATCACAAGCTTGGCCATCGCCATAGGGGTTATGTGTAAAGGCCATGGCTTGGTAGGCTTCATTGCTCGACAGCAGTCGGCCTGTTGCTTCAACGATCCGTTGCCGATTTGTGCCGACTAAAACAACGGTACCAGCAGCGACGGCTTCGGGGCGTTCGGTGGTGTCTCGCATGACCAGCACCGGCTTGCCGAGTGAGGGGGCTTCTTCTTGAATACCGCCGGAGTCGGTTAGAATCAGGTAGCTTTTTTTCATTAAGAAGACGAATGGCAAATAGTCTACCGGGGCGATGAGCTTGACTCTCGGATTCGAGCCGAGTATTCGATTCACCGGTTCTTGAACTTTCGGATTGAGATGCACGGGATAGATGACTTGAACGTTTGGGTCTTCAGCGATGTCGCGCAGAGCTCCACACATTGCTTCGAAACCCGCTCCAAAGTTTTCCCGTCGGTGACCTGTCACCAATACGATTTTCTTGTTTGGGTCGACGAAAGGAAACTGAGCGGCGAGCATTCCAGACAAAGCTTGGTCGCTATCGATTCTCTGGCTGACTTCCAACAGCGCGTCGATGACTGTATTACCCGTGACATGGATTCGATCGGCAGGCACATTCTCGCCCATCAGATTCTCGCGAGACTTGTCAGTCGGTGCAAAATGGAGATGCGCCAGTCGACCTGTAATTTGACGATTGGCTTCTTCGGGCCAGGGAGAGTAGACATTGTTCGTGCGCAGTCCGGCTTCCACGTGCGCAACTTTGATCTGTTTGTAGAACGCAGCCAGGCTAACCGACATTGCGGTACTTGTATCACCATGAACTAAAACCCAGTCCGGCGTGAAGTCTTCGAAAACCCGACTCATCCCCTGCAGAATATCGCATGTAAGGTTTGTGAGCGTCTGGCCTGGTTTCATAAGGTCCAAGTCGTAATCGGGCTTAATCTCGAAGAGTTCAAGTACTTGGTCGAGCATTTGCCGATGTTGAGCCGTAACACATACTCGGCACTCAAGCCTGTTTTCCGCCTGGAGCTTCTTGACGAGCGGGGCCATTTTGATGGCCTCGGGGCGAGTTCCAAATGCAAGCAAAAGTTTCAAGTTGCAATCGTCTTGTGAAAAGTGGAGCGAGAGCGACCTAGGCGCGGACTTCGTTCCCGTCGGTGACCGAAATTGGTCACAAACTACAAAAAGCCAATGGAAAAAACCGATCTTCCGACAATGCCGGAAAATGCCAAGACTTGTCGAGTCAGGCCGATATAGAATCGCCCAAAACTGCAAGTTGACTTTAAGATTGGGTTGATCGACGCCAAGCCGACCAACCTGAAATTAGTATCTTTCGAGAGAACTGATTTGCAATGGCCAGCGGGGTTCCGTGTCGAGTTCTTTTGCAATTGAGGGGGTATATTCGTTACAAGATGCGGTCGACCGTAACAATTCACCCTCCACTTTGAGGAACTTCCTTCGAAATTAATATTCCGGCAACGTTCAAAAGCAAAAAACATGCTCGGCGTAGTAAGCAGAAAATCTTGTCAAATCGCTTGAATTTTAAGTTGCGTTGATTATCCATCTGCGACGTCACGTTCTTGACTTGGCGAACGGACCATCAAGATGGCAAAACAACTCCATGACTCGATTGTCTTTCGATCGTCTTTCCCGAGCAGCATCGATGAAACGGTGTCCAGCAAATTAGCCCGAGTTGAATCGAAGACGCGAGCTTCAATCGGAGACTCTCGAACCAGATTGCGAACTAACTTGCATACACGAATGGTTGCTCGGCTTCTTTCGTACCGATCTATAAAGTAAACTAAGACTCTGGTTTCGAATTGTTTTCCTCAGCTTGAGATTTTTGGATGTCGGATTGCGTAGAGACGAACGAGTTGTCTCGACTTCAAAACCTACTGCCTAACTATATTACGGTTCCTGGTCAGTTCGACGAGCTTTTTTCTGCGAATCCAACTCAGCGCGTTCGATGGGAACGATTGTTAACAGGTCTGCAACCCTCGGAATTCACATCTCCCCTCCCTTCGGTCGAGCGTGTTCGTGAACGTTGGGCGTGGGTTAAAAAGAACTTGGTGGAACACACAGGAACCTCGACGGAACAAGATTCTCATCGAAATGCTGAAGTAGATCCCATCCCACTTTTGTTTGAGGAAAGAGAATGGAGCGTTCTCGCACGTGGGATCGCTCAGCGTGCCAAGCTACTTGATTTACTTCTGAAGGATATCTATGGACCTCAGAATGTACTCGCTCGTGGGCTCATTCCAACGCATCTCGTCTTTGGTTACAACGGTTTCCTCAATCCGATGCGTGGTGCTATCGATCCGAATAGGCCGATGCTGAGTCTCTACGCTGTTCAGCTTTGTCGAGATTTTGAGGGGAAGTGGTATGCAACGGCCGACCGAACCCAAGGCCCAAGTGGGGCGGGCTATTCGGTCGAAAACCGCTTGTCGATCTCCAGTGTCCTGCCGACAGAATTCCGCGAGATGTTAGTGCAACGTTCAGCACCTTTCTTTGCGGCGCTCTGCGATTCGATGAATCGCAACGCGGTTTTAACGAATGAACCTTCATGGATGGTGTTGCTTAGCCCAGGCAGTAAAAGTTCGGCTTATTTCGAAGATGCGTACTTGGCTCGCTATCTAGGATACACGCTCGCTCAAGCCGAAGATCTCACCGTTCGAGGCGGTCAGGTCTTTATGAAGACGCTGGTTGGACTGCGTCGCGTGTCTAACATACTGCGTCGAATATCGGACAAAGAATGTGATCCGTTGGAGCTTTCGACTTCTGCAGTGGGAGTCCCGGGGCTATGTCAGGCAGTTCGTGATCATCAAGTTGCGATTGAGAATCAACTCGGCAGCGGATGGGCAGAGCAACCGGTTCTTCACAAATTTCTCCCTGCTTTGTGCCAAGAATTGCTTGGAGAGGAACTCCTCTTGCCAAGTTGGCCAACTCGATGGTGTGGCGATCCAGAAGATTGGTCGTTCGTTCGAGACAACCTTGATCGGCTGCAAATTCGAAGCGCATTCAAAAAGGAAAAAGAACGCAAGCCGACAGCTCTGCCTTCAGAACCGATGCGATTGACCGGTGCCGCGCTCTTAAAACAAATCGAACAGGCTCCAACCGAGTACGTTGCATCTTTGCCTTACCCTAATGTGACGACGCCTTGTTTTCATCAAGGGGAAATCGTGGCCTGGCCTTACCGATTGCGTGTCTTCGCGACGGCGGTAGAAAATGGAGAGTACCAAGTGCTTTCAAGTGGGATTGCACGAGCCGGTTCATCTGCCAACCGCGTCGGCGATACGCTCACTTCCGGCCGAACAAGTAAAGATGTCTGGGTATTAGGGGAAGCTCCAGTTCCCTTGATGAGCCTATTGAAGCCACCACAAATGGCGATGGAGGTTCGTCGACTGAGTTTTGATCTGCCAAGCCGGGTGGCCGAGAATCTTCATTGGCTGGGTCGCTGGACGGCGCGGGCCGAAGGGACGGTGCGGCATTTACGATTTTGCGCACAGCGTCTTTCGTCGGAACGAGATATTGATACGGTGCCGGTCTTGGCCGAAGTTGTCGCGGCCGTGGATCGAGAAAGTGAACGGGCGAATGCTTTTCGAGCACTTCAGCCAACGCACGAACAAATAAGCCGAAAGGTCGTCGAGTTTAGTTTGGAGGGGGCACATCTGTGGACGCTCCCCAATGCACTCGTCGGCATTGTACGGAACATGAACGAGTTGCGCGATCGAATGAGTCGCGATAGTTGGCAGTTTCTTTCAAGAATGGATCCCACGGGATTCATAAAAAAAACGAAACCCGAGTTTGCGGACGTATCGCCAGCCCTCAATCAGTTGCTTACACATTTGACGGCCTTTTCAGGGCTTGTGGCGGAGAGCATGACCCGCGGACCGGGTTGGTTATTTCTCGATATTGGTCGGCGGATTGAGCGGATCCAACAGCAGATCCATTTGGTCGAGAAACTCATGGTTCCGGTTCATACAAGCTTGACGCCACTTCTGTTGGCGATGCTTGAAATCATGGATAGTTCCATCACGTATCGATATCGATATCTCATGAATATCGAACTCGGGCCCGTTTTGGATTTGCTCTTGCTCGATCAAACCAATCCACGCTCGATGATCTATCAGTTTATTCAACTTGATGAGCATTTGAGTTTGCTCACGACGGTTGACCACGACGCCATTACGCATCAAAGAAATCAGATTCAACAGTGTCGAGAAATGCTACAGTTGTTTGATGTGAAGGATTTGACGTTTACCACAGGAAGTCTTCGCGACCCCTCAAACGAACAAAACCATTTACCTCGACAGATCCGACACGAGATCGCGAAATTTATGACAGAATGCTCGGTTGCGATTAGTGGCTTAGAAGAATACTTGGGAAAACGTTTCTTCACGCATACGCATGCATATCGACGTGGAGAAGGTGAGAACAAGGAGTAGATGGCTATGCGATATCGCATTCGACATTCAACTCGATATAGCTACCCGTCGAGTGTTTCGCTTTCGCACAATCAGGCGCGGCTCATTCCGCGCTCGCTTGAGTATCAGTTCGTGGAATCTTCCAATATCTCCATTTTGCCTGAACCCAACTGCCAACGGGTTTGGATCGATAGTTTTGGCAATCGCAACTGCTTCTTTACCGTCGAGCAGTCACACTACTCAATGGACGTATCGGCGGAAAGCGTTGTTAGCCGACAATCGCCTTGTTTTTATGACGACGTATCAGGCCAATGGAGTGAAATGGTCACGCGATTGCGGCATCCAAGAACACGACAGGATATCGAGGCCTCGCAGTTTGTGTTTGGCTCGCAGTACGCGTTTGGCTTCCCAGAAGCACGTCAGTACGCCGAGCCCAGTTTTCCTTCAGGAAGAGCATTGCGCGACGCATTGCTTGACCTGACGCAGCGAATATATCAAGACTTCGAATACGACACACTCGCAACGCAAGTTTCCACCCCGACCCGAACGGTACTTCAAGAACGACGCGGTGTTTGCCAAGACTTCGCGCATTTGCAAATTGCTTGCCTTCGATCGATGGGGCTGGCTGCACGCTATGTCAGCGGTTATCTGCTGACACACCCCGCGCCCGGGCAAGTTAAACTTGTCGGTAGCGACGCATCGCACGCATGGCTAAGTGTCTACCTTGGTGAAGGTCAGTGGCTTGATCTCGATCCGACGAACAACATACTCCCTGCCGACGAGCACATCACGATCGGTTGGGGCCGTGACTACGCCGATGTCGGTCCCATTCAGGGCATTCTCATCGGTACAACACAAAGTTTCCT
>JANOAI010000522.1:0-5095 GCA_031411055.1 Pirellulaceae bacterium | reverse complement strand
CTTGCGCCGTTCCGCTACAACTCGTTTCCGGTAATTTATTGTCGTGCAATGCTTACGTGGGTATCAAACTCGAAAAATCCTTCGTTCCGCGAAGAAGGCGATCCCTCCGAATATAGCTAATAGGCTTACAAAGCCAGCCATGAGAGGCTTGTATTCTACGGCACTGTAGATCAGGTACAGACAGGTCAGGCCGAAAAGAAGAATAGGAAGCGGGTAAAACGTCAGGCGATAAGGGCGAGTGAGATCCGGAGCTTTTCGTCGCATGACCAAAACCGCTAGTCCCGTGGCAAGGTAAAACGTGTAGACAGCAGCGGACGTGTAGAGGACGGCAGAAATGAACGAACCCAGCGATAGAATCAAGGCTATCGCAATGAATCCTTGTACAACGAGTGCAACCACAGGCGTCCCCGTTCGAGCATGCCAATGCCCTAGCGATCGAAACATCGGATGATCCTTACCCATGGCATATCCAATCCGAGCGCCCGTTAAAATCATTCCATTGATCGTCCCGAGCGTCGAAAGGCAAATGAGCAAGCTCACAAAGACACTCCCTTTGCCCGGCAAAATTGCATTGAGCGTGTCCGCCGCAATGGCCTCGGATTGGCTCATCCCTGACAATCCCAAAACACGAAGAAAGGCCAAATTGATAAGCAGATAGAGAGCCGTCACGATGACCGTTCCACTGACCAAGGTGCTCACCAAGTTCCGTTCCGGATTTTTGACTTCGCCAGCTAAATAGGCCATCTCATTCCAACCACCGAAAGTAAATAGGACAAGAATAAGGGCAACGCCGATCGGAAGACGGTCCGCAACGACAACGTCATTTGCAATCGTCGTTCGAACGGCTGGATGCATAAATGCGAGTCCAACAATCACCAACAGCCCGGACACTTTCGTCGCCGTAAGGATATTTTGCGTCCATTTGGATTGGCGAACACCGACGACATTGATGACGGTTAGAAGGGCCACCGCCAATGTTGCAATACAGGGTATCGTCAACGCCGAAGACGTTGACTCCGTGGGGATCAGTTTTTGAAAGTAGGTCGCAAACGTAAAGGCGATGATGGCGATATCGCCTGGCCGTATCACCAACAAATGAGACCAGCCAAACAAGAAGCCAGCCCAGTCACCATAGGCTTGCTTGAGATAGATGTAGTCTCCTCCCGCTCTCGGAAACGCGCTCGCCAGTTCAGCGTAGCACATGGCGCCACAAAGCGAGAAGAGACCGCCGAACAACCACAGCAAACAAAGAGCCCACGGCGAGTCGACACTGCTCGCTACCGGCCCCGCTGTCTGGAAAATCCCTGCCCCAACAATCGTCCCCACCGAAACCGACGTTGCATCGAACCATGTCAGTTGCCGTCGAGGAACATGGGATACCAAGGATGATTCAGATTCGTTCAATCGTTTCGCTTTGAATCTTCAAGAAATGGAAGAACTGTATTTACGTCTTCTGAGCAATGGATGGCCATCGCTCAGCATTCGGTAAAAATGAAACTACGTTGTTCTAAACAGCCGCATCGTTTCGTTAGTTATTCGTGCGCGGTTGTCGGTAGTTCTTCTCGGGGGCGGGTTTCAGTTTGGGTTTATTGACAAGCAGTTTATGACCTTGGCTTCCCAGGAGATCATCAAGACGTGCGCGAAGTTCTGGCTGGATGTCAACGCGATGCTTGCCGCTCTTGATATGAACCGTTTCACCTTCTTCCATACGCAAGGCAATGACAACTTCACGCTGGCCAGGGTAGCCACGCAAGATTTCTCGCAAGCGTTGGAACACTTCTTCTCGGTGCTCCTTGGCATCCATAAAAAGTTGCACACCGCTCGTGAAGCGTGAACCCGCTTCTTCGATGGGAATCACTTCATTGGCGATGAGGTTGATTTCGTCACCGCCATCGCGTTTATCGACCGCCGCTCGTAAAAGTATAACGGCGTCGGGATTGATGAAATGTCCAAAGTTCGTGTAACTATCCGGCCAAGCAATACAACGCACCATGCCATCGACATCTTCTAAATCAAAATTCGCGTACTTGCTCGATTGGCCCGGTTTCGGATTTTTCGTGTGAGCCAGCTTGATCGAGCCAATCATGCCGCCCACCATAACCTCTTCACGGTTTTTGCAGTTCTTGAGCTCGGTCGTCAAATGCGAACAGAAACTGGCGAGGGTTTCTTGGAAACCCGAAAGCGGATGTGCCGTCAGATAATAGCCAAGCACCTCTTTTTCATTCGCAAGGAGTTGCTTTTCATCCCACTCCGCGACGTTTGGCATCGCGATGACGGGCGTCGCCGGTTCATCGTCGCCACCTAGCAAGTCATCGAATAAGTTCTTCTGACCACTCTTGCGATCCTTTTGCTTGGCCGCCCCATTTTGAATTGCCTTTTCTATGCAGGCCACTAACTGAGCTCGTTTCGCCCCAAAGCAATCCATGGCACCACTCTTGATGAGGGTTTCGATCGTCGATTTGTTGCATTGTGAAGCATCGATCCGTTCACAGAAATCGAAAATGTCTTTGAAGGGGCCATCTTTTTCTCGAACCGCCACAATTGCCTCGGCTGCCGATTGACCGCATCCTTTGATCGCTGTCAATCCAAAGCGAATGTTTCCTTCGACGGCTCCAAACGTCGGCGTACTGGTTTGAACGCTCGGCGCAAGGACTGTAATGTTCATCCGTTGACAATCTTCGAGATGCTCAACCAACGAGTCCTTGCGTTTGAAGTTGCGACCGTCGATGTCACCCGTCAGCAACGCGGCCATGAACTCGACTTTGTAATGCGTCTTCAGGTAGGCAGTTTGGTAGGCGATCAACGCGTAGGCCGTCGAGTGACTCTTGTTAAACCCGTAGCCAGCGAATTTGAGAATCATCTCCCAGAAGTCTTTAGCGGCGCTGGCCGAAAGCCCCTTTTCTACCGCCCCCGCCATGAATTGCTTCTCATTGGCCGCGATCAGTTCTTCCTTCTTCTTGCTGATGGCCTTAATGCATGTGTAAGCTTTCGCTAACTCGATGCCACCCAATCGATTCAAGATTCGCATAACCTGTTCTTGGTAGACCATGACCCCGTTGGTCTCTTCCAAGATCTCGCGCAATACCGGATGAATATAGTTTGCTTCTTTGCGTTTATGCTTGACCGCCACATAGTCTTCAACCATTCCACCCTCGAGTGGTCCCGGTCGATACAACGCGGCAGTCGCGATAATATCGGTGAATCGGTCCGGCTTCATCCGAACGAGCAAGTCTCGAATCCCGCCACTTTCCAATTGGAAAATGCCCTTCGTTTCACCACGTTGCAACAAGGCATAGGTTTCGGGGCAGTCGAGCGGAAACTTAAACGGATCGACACGAAAGCCCCGCGTTTTCTCAATCAAATTTACGGCGTTCGAAAGGGTCGTTAAGTTCTTCAGACCTAAAAAGTCCATCTTGAGCAGGCCAGCGGCCTCCACATCGCCCATCGACCACTGAGTAATAATGTCTTCTTTGCCCGAGACACGGGCCAGCGGTAGATACTCGGTAAGGGGCTGATCGCCAATCACAACGGCGGCCGCATGGGTGCCAATATTTCGAGCCGTCCCCTCGAGTTTTTGTGCGTAGTCGAGAAGCTCGCGGATCTCAGGCGAGCTTTCGTAGAGTCGCTTCAGGTCCTCGTTCATGGAGATGGCATCAGCCACCGTAATTTTGAGCCCATCCGGGACCATTTCCGTGATCTGACTTACTTGCGTCAGCGGCAAGCCGAGAACACGCCCGACGTCTTTGATCGCCGCCTTGGCTTTCATCGTGCCAAAGGTACCAATCTGCGCAACGTTGGCTTCGCCGTACTTCTCTTTCACATAGCGAATAATCTCGACCCGGCGCTGCTGACAGAAGTCGATGTCGATATCAGGCGCTTCCAATCGGCTTTCATCCAAGAAGCGTTCGAACAACAAGTCATATTTGATCGGACAGACGTGCGACAAATAAAGGGCAAAGCAAACAATGGCACCAACCCCACTACCACGCGCCGTCGCCGGGACATCGATTTCGCGAGCATAACGAACGAAATCCCATACGATGAGGAAGTAATTCGAAAAACCAAGTTTTTCAATCACGCGCAACTCGCGATCGAGGCGAGCTTGAACCTCCTCCGAAAGCTCGCCACCCGGCAGCATATGCTCGTCTCCCGCGTACCGTTCTTTCAAGCCCTGAACGCAAAGTTCGCGCAGATAGTCGTCCGGCGTTCGCTCCGGTGGCAAACTGAACGTTGGGAAGTATCGTTTGCCAAGCTCCAAATCGATATCGACCGTATCGGCAATTTGTTGGGAGCGTGCGACAGCATCCTCGAGACCAGGAAAATGCTGATACATTTCCTCCTGCGATCGTAAATAGAACTGATCGCCTTCCATATGCATCCGTTTTGAATCGCTTCGAAAACGCCCGGTGCTAATGCACAGCAATACATCCTGAGCGTCTGCATCTTCTCGATCGACATAATGTGCATCGCTCGTTGCAACGACGGGAATCCCAACCCGTTTCGCAACGTCGACGGCCCCCTCGAGTTGTCGGCGCTGGATTTCCAGTCCGTTGTTCATGACTTCGATGAAGAAGCGATCTTGAAAGGTTTTCTCGAACCACTGAGCGACTTCAATGGCTTGCTGGTACGACGCCTCGGTATCCGTGCCGTTCAGAATAGCCCGCGAAAATTCGCTCGAGACACATCCACTCAAGCAAATGATTCCTTCGCTGAACTCAGCCAAGATTTCCTTGTCAATTCGCGGCTTAAAGTAAAAGCCTTCCAGCGAAGCCTTGGAGGCTAGCTTGACAAGATTCTTGAAGCCCGTTCGATTCTTGGCCAAGAGCGTCAAATGATAGGCGGCTTCTTTCGACGAAGCGGCGTCGCGTTCGTAACGACTGCCAGGCGCGACGTAAGCTTCATAGCCGAGGATCGGGTTGATACCGCCGGCTTTGGCTTCCTTATAAAACTCCAACGCTCCGTGAAGATTGCCATGGTCCGTCAATGCCAAAGCTGTCATTCCATGAGATTTCGCTCGCTTAACGAGCTTTGAAATCGAGCTGGCCCCGTCGAGCAAGCTGTAGTGACTGTGGCAGTGCAGGTGAGTAAAAGGGCG
>JANOAI010000521.1:0-3291 GCA_031411055.1 Pirellulaceae bacterium | reverse complement strand
CCTACGCGACTCAAGCACGCGATCTTTCCGCAAAATTGAAGTTGGCTGATAATTTGTCGATCGGTGATTTATTATCGCTTCCAGGGGTCGTCGTAGCAGTTGCGAGCAATTCAGTGTCATCGTCTGCAACTACCGATTCGTCGACGACCCCTGGAAGCGATAATAAATCACCGATCGACAAATTATCAGCCAACTTCAATTTTGCGGAAAGATCGCGTGCTTGAGTCGCGTAGGCTTCGATCGCAGAAATATTCAAGCGAAATTCATCACTCGAAATCTGACCCGAAAGCCGAATGGAAACGTTCACGGTTCCACGACGAACAAGGTCGCGAACAAGCGATTCAAGCTGGGTTTCCAGCGTTGAAAGCCGATTGCTGATCTTTGGAACAACCTTAAGAAATCGGTTGTTGACTGAACGGACCTCGACCTGGATCGATGCATTCCCAAAATGCTCGGTCGCTTGACCGTGGCCTGTCATACTCAATAACACTGTTTACGCCTCGAAAAGGCAGCCCTACTTCTTTTCGCTAGATTCGGCTGGAGCTGTTGGCTCATTCGGAGGCTCAACTGGAGCTGGCTTCTCCGGCTCAACGGCTGGTTTATCAGCTTCTGGAGCTGGCTTGTTAGGCTCAGCAGGCTTGTCGGCAGTTGACTCCGATTTGGGAGCATCGGCTGCTTTTTCCGGTGCAGATGCTGGCTTATCCGATTCCGCTGCAGGCTTCGTCGTTTCCGATGATGGTTCGGAAGGTTTGTCGACCGGCTTGTCCGCCGCCGCATCCTTCATTTCGGGTTTGCCGTCGAGAAAGTCTTTGAGATCGACAGCTTCGGCCGTTACGGGCACGTCAGATGGTTTCTCCGTTGTCGGGGCGTCCAGCGCTGGTGCGGCATCCGTTGAAGTAGAACCGGAACTCATCGAACCGCTTGAAACCGATGTGGCCGCTGTGCTTGGGAGAACGGAGCCCAGCTTCTTTGGGGTGTACCACCAAACGGTGAAACCGAGAAGAAAAATCCAGATGCCAGCCGTGACGACCGTAATACGGGTAAACAAGTCACCCGCTTTGGTGCCGAACGCACTTTGGCCACCTGCCCCACCTAATGCGCCTACTAATCCGCCCCCTCGTCCGCGCTGCACCAATATGAGCAGAACCATGAAGAGCGATAAAATGAAAATAATAGGGCCGAAAACGTATTGCGAGATATCGGCAATCGGTAAATAAAAGGGGCTCAACTCAATCGCTCTCTGATTTTGGGCTAAGACGAACTGGGGGAAAGCCCATCATCTTAACGGGAAACTTTGATTCTGGGAACACGAAATGCCGCACCCAAAGGTGCTTGCCTCACCGTAATTGCAGGCTTACAACATACAACCATCCTTAAAACAAATGGTTTTTTTCGTTGATCCGGTTCGAAATCTGCCCTCCCCGAAATTCGGCCGTTCCTTCCACCCCCATAACGCCTTGTTTTTCCATAAGAAAGATCGCTTCGGACTCCTATGACTGCCGTGAAACTCGATGAAGGACTCGTAAAGAATAATATTTCTGGCTTGCTCGATTCCGCGTTGGATGCGGGTGAGGGGCTTCTACGACTCACGCCCACTTGGGTTCCGAGAAGTTTTTTGCATCCTGGCCGCCGTATCAAACTCTTTCCAGGCGATCTGTATGCGTTTGGCGCCGACCGGGGCGGTATTGACGAGCGATGGTTTTCCAGCACAACCGAAGCCGCTAATGAAGGCCGAGTCTGGCACGAGGGGCTGAGTTTCTGTCTTTTTGAAGGGAAGAAATTCTTGCTCCGCGACGCCGTTTCCGAAGCAGGAAAACGTCTTATTGGCGAGAAAATGTACTCGAAGTACAACCGTTGGCCGGTCTACTCGAAGTTTTTCGACAATATGGGCCCCATCCCGCATCACATGCATCAATCCCAAGCCGATGCTGCCAAAGTAGGCCAGGAAGGAAAGCCCGAAAGCTACTATTTTCCACCTCAATACAACAACGTCGATAACAACTTTGCTTATACATTCATGGGCTTGGAGCCCGGGACGACCAAGGATGATGTCCGTCGTTGCTTACAAAACTGGAACCAAGGCGATAACGGAATTCTCAATTTTTCGAAAGCCTATCGGCTTGAACGTGGCACCGGCTGGTTGATTCCACCCGGAGTGCTCCACGCGCCGGGATCGCTTTGCACCTACGAACCGCAGTGGGGAAGCGATGTTTTCGCAATGTTCCAATCGATCGTGGAAGGCCGCTATGTTCCGTGGTCGTTGCTCGTGAAAGACATGCCAGCCGACAAGCATCAAGACCTTGACTTTATCATTGGCCAACTCGATTGGGAAAAGAATGTCGACGAGCACTTCAAGGCCAGTAACTTCCTGAGCCCGATCGTAGACAATGCCTGCACAGGGAATGGTTATACCGATAAGTGGATCGTTTACGGCCGTGTTGACAAGCAACAACTGTTTAGCGCGAAAGAATTGACACTTGAGCCTGGTGCAAAATGCACGATCAAAGACCCCGGATCCAGTGGCTGGATCACCGTTCAGGGCAAAGGCCGGATCGGCAAACTGAACCTACAAACTCCGGCTATGATTCGGTTCGGCGAGAATACGGAAGATGAAGTCTTTATCTCGCATGAAGCTGCAACTCGCGGCGTTACGATTGAAAATACCGGCAGCGAACCGCTCGTTGGACTTCGCTACTTCGGCCCCGATGTTCATTCGAACTTGCCATTTCACGGGAAGAAATAAGGCTCGTCCTTGAGCAATGAAAAACGAGATGTGTGACGAAAAAATGAGTTACCTCTCTCCCTGGGAGAGGTCGGACGCGGTAGCGGCCGGGAGAGGGTCTTTATGGAGCCGAACGAACTTCTTGCTAACGCCAAAAAACTTCGTGAACGACAAACAAAGGCAGAACTTCTACTCTGGAGTGCTCTTCGAGCCAAACAATTTTGCAACTTAAAATTTCGTCGTCAGTATCCGATCCCGCCTTACATTGCCGATTTTGCATGCTTGAGTCATCAATTGATTATTGAACTTGACGGTGGTTACCATGATTACCAAGGTGCCGAAGACAAAACTCGACAACGGTTGATCGAATCAAGCGGCTGGCGAGTATTGCGTTATACGAACGAAGATGTACTTAATGATGTTCAAATCGTTTTGCTCGGCGTTGCGAAGACCCTTGGCGTAGAGGTGCAGATCAGCAACCGGCACTACAATGTGTCGGGAATGCTGGCTCCGAGAGAACCCTCTCCCGGCCGCTACCGCGTCCGACCTCTCCCGCAAGCGGGAGAGGT
>JANOAI010000520.1:0-11415 GCA_031411055.1 Pirellulaceae bacterium | reverse complement strand
CTCGGAGAAAACGGCGAGATTGTTCTCGGAGAGAACGGCGACACGGAAAAATCCCCTTGCCTCCTCCCCCTGCTTTTCCCTGTTTCTATTTGCCAGCATTCGATCGTCGTTTTGCTATTCGCACGGCCAGTAATATTCCTGTATAGCCATTGCGTTGAAACAGGAATCGGGTCTTCGGGAAGATACTATGCAGACTTATGACATCATCATGCTTGTGGTCCTCGGGATCGCGACTTTCATGGGAGCGATCAAAGGCCTGGCTTGGCAAGTCGCGTCTTTGGCTTCGATTGTTGTTAGTTACCTTTTTGCCTACAACATGCGTGGTCGTGTTGCGACGATGATTCATGCACAAGAGCCCTGGAATACCTTTCTAGCCATGCTCCTGATCTATGCCGGATCATCCTTTGTGATTTGGGTTTTCTTTCGATTGATCAGCAGCATCATCGATCAATTTCGGATGCGGGATTTTGATCGGCATATGGGAGCCTTGCTTGGGTTCGGAAAAGGGGTTTTGCTGTGTTTGCTGATTACGATGTTCGCGGTGACTTTGCTCGGTCCTCGCCAGCAACAAGCGATCGTCGACTCGCGAAGCGGTTCGTACATGAGCCAGTTGCTGGCGGCTAGCAATGGAATCGTTTTGCCGAAAGAAATCGAGCCGATTGTTCGGCCGTATTTGGATCAAATTGAACAGCGACTGGATGGTCGCCAATCGAACACGAATACGGTTTCCAGCAGAGTCGATCCGGCTCAAGGGCAGGGGGGCTGGTTCGGGTTCGGTGGAGCCCGAAAACCGGACTCGGGAAACCCCCTTCCGGGAAACCTTTTTCCAGAGAACCTTGGAAACGGAAATTGGCAACTTCCACTCCCTGGGAATCCGGTCACCACTCCGAACAACAACGTTTGGCCGAACGGTTCATTCAACGATGTCTTGCCTAGCATTCGGTAGCGCTGAGACCGACCATCGCGACGTTCCAACTCGTCCGCATTGCAACTCCCATTTCGGTGCGTTCTCATCGATTCGCTCGATCGTGTCGCGATCGAAGCAACACAACATGGCGATCGTCCAATCATCGATACAGGGGACGGTGTGCCGTAAAACGTGGATTTCAAAAACGCCTGAAATCCCTGAGAAAATCCTATAGCCAACCGAACATAAGAAACATTATCGGACGTTATTCTCCGGTCTAGAATCGCTTGAAAAGCAACTTGTGCGATACCCGGGACACGCTTCGTTGCGCCGGGACACGCTCGTTCTCAGAGAGAACGGCGACAATGTCTCAGAGAGAACGGCGACAATGTCCCGGAGAGAATGGCGACAATGTCTTGGAGAGAACGGCGACAATGGCGGCGCGAACGGCGAGCATTTTTCAAACCATGTCGGCGGTGATTGGCGTCCCAATCGTCTTTTGCGAACCGTCCGAAAGCTGCTCAAAATAGACCCCCATTTTTCGGAATTTTTCGTACCGCTGAACAGGGAGTTCGTCCTTCGGAGAATTCTGAAGTTGGGCAAGCGTCCGGAGCAAATACTTTTTCAGCCGAGCGGCCATTTGCTGATGGTCGCGGTGAGCCCCCCCCAGCGGCTCCTCCAGGACATCGTCGACGATGCCAAGATGCAACAAATGCTTCGACGTAAACCGAAGGGCTTCGGCGGCTTTCGGGGCAAACTGGTGGCTCTTCCATAGAATTCCAGCGCAACCTTCTGGGCTGATAACGCTGTAGTAGGCGTACTGGAGCATGGCGATTCGGTCGCCGACACCAATCCCCAGTGCGCCACCGGATCCACCTTCGCCAATCACGATACAGATGATCGGCGTTTTGAGCTGGCTCATGAGGAACATACTTTCGGCGATCACTTGTGATTGCCCACGTTCTTCAGCTCCGATTCCAGGAAAGGCACCCGGCGTATCGATGAAACAGATAATCGGCAGACCATATTTCTCCGCCAGCCTCATCTTACTCATTGCCTTGCGGTAACCCTCTGGGTGCGCGCACCCAAAATGACATGCTGATCGCTCCTTATAGGTGCGACCTTTCTGATGCCCAACGACCATGACCTTTTGTCGATCCAACTTGGCAAAGCCCGTCAACATAGCTCGATCATCGCCAAAGAATTTATCGCCATGCAATTCTACAAATTCGTCGAATGCAAGATTCAGATAGTCCCGCGTGTATGGCCGATCTTTGTGTCGAGCAACTTGGACGGTCTGCCATGGATTGAGTTGTCCGTAAACTTCGCGAGTCGTTTCAGTCCATTGCCGACGGAGTCGTCGAATCTCTTCATCGATTGCCTCGATTGGCTGGTCCGACTGTTGGAGCTGGCGAAGCTCGTGCTCGATCGCAAGAATAGAAGCTTCGAATTCGAGACCGATAGGAATGGAGTCCATGGTAAATTTAGATTGAAGATGGAAGATTTTGAGAATGGTGGATTCGAAAACTAAGAACGAGCTTCAATACGCCCGCCGCCTTCGAAGTCGTCGTAGAAGGATGAATCTGGAATGCGTGGTGGCTTTTTAAAAATTTTCATCGTGCGTACCTTCTTGAGCACATCCCACATTTCCTTGCGCGCTTTGACATCTTTGACCATCATGTCTTTGATGAGTGCGTTGAACTCGTCGGATACGTTATCGTTGCTAACGAGTGCCGATGGGACTTGAGCGGAAAGATGTTTACTGAGAAGCTCGTTAGGACTTGACGCCGTGAAAGGCAGTTTGCCGGTCACCAACTCGTAGAAGACGCAGCCTAAAGAATAAACGTCGGATCGCGCCTCGAGATTTTGATTCCGAATCTGCTCAGGGGACATGTAGGAACGGGTGCCCTGGACTTGGGCCGCTTTGCTAAACAGTTTGCTCCAGCCGGTTTTCATCTTGATCGAGATGGTAAAGTCGATCAGCTTAATTTCGCAGTCACGGCTAATCAGAAAGTTGTCGGGCTTCACGTCGCAATGAACGTAGCCTTTGGTGTGAAAGTAATAGAGCGATTCGACAATCTGAATCAGAATCTTGTCGAGCGCATACGCAATCATGTTCGGACCGCGACGGATGGCTTGCTTCAGGTTCATTTCACTAAAGAGGTCGAGTACGATAAACGGTGTATCGGTTGAGCTGTTGTACTCGATGACCTTGATCACATTTTTGTGGTTCAGGGAACTAGCAATTTCGTACTCATGCTTTAAGAAGCCGATTTCGGTTTTATTACCGCGTTGTTCGGGGCGAAGCACTTTGATCGCATAGCGTTTACCGCTACCTTCATCGACCGCTTCCCAGACTTGGCACGTACTCCCCAAGCGAATGAGTCGAGCAAGTCGATACGGGCCGAGAAAATCGCGAACTTTGGTCATGGTTCTTGTGTAAAGAAAAGCTTTGGGCTGGCGTTTCGCCGGTAACGAATAAACAAAAGGTTGGAGTGGCATCTGTCACTCGAACCTCACAGTTTAACTCCCACACCCCTTCCCTGCGAGAAGGGTCTGGTAGAGCTTTCGGATTGAGGCCGTCATGGTTTGGTGACGAAACTGTTCCGTGAACCTCCCCTGCCCTGCTCTGCCCCAAGATTCGCGTAGCTCCGATTTTTCAACCAGCAAATTAATTGCATCCGAAAGTTCGGAAATCGATCTTGGAGGGAGCAAAATTCCGGTCTCGTGGTGGATGCAGACTTCGCGAGCGCCGTCCACATCGAAGCTAATAACTGGCTTGCCTGCGATAAGAGCCTGGGGTAGCGCTCGCGCCAATCCCTCTCTCAACGAACAATGAACCAACATGTCCATCGCCGAAATGTATCGAGGAATGGATTCAGGCGGAATGAGCCCCGCAAAGATAAAGAACTTGGCTAAGCCCGCCTCTGCAATTTGCTTTTCAAACTGCTTTCGCAGAATGCCATCGCCGACGAGCAAGAATCGGACGTTCGGCTGCTGCTTAACAATTTGAGGCGCAGCGGCAATCAAGTACTCATGCCCTTTCAACTCGAACAGTCTCGCGATCTTTCCAACCACGATCGCATCATCGGCCAGTCCTAGTGATTGGCGTGTCGCTTGGCGAAACGGATGGCAATGAACAAAAGGCTCGACATCCATGCCCGAGTAGATCGTTGTTATTTTCGAAGCCGGCATGATCTGGTTATCGAGGAGCAGTTGCTTCATCGCGTCAGCCACGGCGATCAGATGATGACAACGCTTCGCCGCCCAACGTTCGCATGTTCGGTAAAAGCTTCTGGCTAGCTTGGATTGATACGGATGGAATGGTGCGCCGTGAACGGTATGCACAATGGCTGGTACCTTCTCGGCCCATGCTGCTGCACGTCCGAGGATGCCACCTTTGGCAGAATGCGTATGCACGACGTCGGGTTGAAAGCTTTTGATTTTTCTCCGAAGCTGCGTATAGGCAGTTCGATCTAGAATCGGATGAATAGCCCGTCGTAACGAATCGATCACTTCCACGTTGAGCCCCCCTGCCCTCCCCTGCTCTAACAATCGGCCTTCGGGACCCAAAGCCGGGCCGGTGATCAAGAGAACATCGTCGTGATACTCGTTGAGCAAATCAAGGCAATTGAAAAGCGTATTCTCTTGCGCTCCTCCAACGATCATCCGGGTAATTACGTGTGCAACTCGCATTGTAGGTAGGATATGTGTTTCCGTTGCAAATCGAAAAGTGGGCAGACCTTTACGTTCCACATCATAGCCGGTCGAGGCTTGGGAAAAGGAACGAATGTCACAAAGAAATGCCATCGGTTGCTTGCGCAATTCGGCTACGTTCACGCCAGATAGTGGCGACGCTATTCGACGTTGAAACAGGCTTCTGGGTAGTTGACACGGAGAAGACAGAGGCCTTGAGGCGGCGCGGTCTGCCCTGCCCTGCTCCGGTCTTTGGATTCGAGAAGATCTTTCATCCAACAAACACCAAAACGTCCGCAGCCGATGTCAACCAGCGTTCCCACGATATTGCGAACCATATTGTAGAGAAAGCCATCAGCTTCGACTTCAAAGCCGATGTCGACCCCTTCCAACGCGGGTGTTTCGCTGATGGTTAGGTCATGAATGGTGCGAACGGTGGTTCGACGGGGCGAGCCGAGGGACTGAAAAGCTTCGAAGTCGTGACAACCTTCGAGGCATTTGGCCGCCAGCCGCATGGCTTCGACGTCAAGCGGTCTTGGAAAATACCAATGGAATCTACCAAGCATCGGATCGGGGCAAGGCGCCGCTCGAATCGTATACCGGTAGCGCTTTCCCCTAGCGCTGCGGATGGCATCGAAATCGGATCGGACCTCGCGAGCCGACCGGACGACGATGTCGTTGGGTAACCGCGTGTTAATAGCCGGGACCAGTTTCTCCACCGGATGTGGCCAGCTGGGGAGCGTAAGCTTTGCGACTTGACCAATCGCATGGACCCCCGAATCGGTTCGACCACTTCCAACAACGGGAGTTCGAACGCCGAGCGCTTTTTCAACCGCTTCTTCAAGGCGTTGCTGAACGGAAATTGAGTTGAGTTGGTTTTGCCAACCAGCGTAGCGAGTGCCGTCGTAGGCGATGGTTAACGCAAAAGTTCGGCGGATCAAATCGGAAGACAATGGAAGAGAGTATTTAATCTGTAGAACAATTGTCCCGATTGCTCATTGCGTCACGTGACCTCTCAGAACAATTGGGACAATTGTTCTGCGCTCCCTATCTGCGCGTCGGTAAATTCAAAATCGCTTGAGGATTGATGGGCATGTAGTCTTTGGTTTCGTCCTGGATTTGATCAGCATCGTCGCTTACTCGATAGTCAAAAAAGTCGGCAGCGAATTCGATCGGCGATTCGATCTGGCTATATTCAATCGTTGAAACGCGAACGAAATTGCCTGGCGAACCCGTCTCGGATTTCTCTCGCCGATAGTAATCCATTTTATACGGAAAGAGGTAACTTTTTTCGTCACGTCCCAGAGTAAGTCGCACATCGGTAGGAACTTCGGCGGGCACGGATTGGGAAACGAGGAGATTGTCGATGGGCGTTTGTGAGGCGGGCGAGGGAGGTTCTGATCGAATGGTGCCCACCAGCTGCCAAACCTCGCGTCCTTTGTTGTCGATGCCGGAAACGACTTTAAACCAGCGATACCGGTGATAGAGACAACGAAGAGCTTCTGCTTGTCCGCCGACCGCCAAATACAAAGAAATTTCGGGGTGAAGCCCTGGCTTTCGAACCCATCCGCCGAGCGATTCGCGAATTCTATCGAGGTATACCCGTCGAGGCGCTTCTCCATTACCAAGATTTGTCCAAACAAGCCGGCCATCGCTGACTTGAAGAAAGTTGGTTTTTTGATCGCCTACGTCAAGTACCATTTCCGTTTTGAATTGGCCTGCGCCGCCGCCTGTATGACAATACTTCCCTTCGGCCTTGACTTTATGTGGCCCCCACTCGGACGTCTGATGGATTTTGCAGGTAAGGGATGGCCCCCAAACCGCTCGTTCGACCGCCAAGAGGACTAGTTGATTTGGATCGATCGAGCCTTGTTGAGCCTTAGCATGCTCGGTAACGCTAGCGAAAACTAGCCACAAAGAAAACCCAAACGCGGCGACGAAACGGAACACACGATTTCCAAACCTGCCATTCTTCGAAATTGCAGATGGAAAGTGGATTCGATTGAACATGCGTGGTCTAAAAAAACTGGGCAATTTATTCGCGTTATTGAGAGGTTCCGTATTGGATCAGATATAGCGGTTTTATCAAAGATTGAGCGTCCGCTAATCCGATAAGTCAATTTGTGCGGCGCGGAATGAAAACCATCGACCCAAGCGGATTGTAGTTTTTCCGCTAAAACCGCGTCCAGCCGGATATGCCATAACGAGATTCCATCGAGGGAAGCCAATGAGAACGCGAAAATACCTAGGAGCTTTGGCCGTTTTAGGGTCAGCCATCCAGTTGACTCCTTCGAATTATGCTGGCGAATTCGGCATTCGACATAATATGCCGCCGGCCGCCCGATTAGCGGAACCAGGCCCCATGGTCGGAGGTCCAGGACCGGGCGTTATGGCGCCGGAAACCATTCCAGTACCAGGTGGCGGTGGATGTGGATATGGTGGGATGCCCACGATGGCTCCCAAAGTCCAGGTCCTTTTTAATCTGCCCGAGTCGATGCAAATTCTGTACGACATCGTTGGCGACAATACATTCACGAGTGATCCACTCGTCGTTCCAGGTCGACTCGAGTTTCCTCAAGGCGGCATCTATCGGATGAAGCTGACCAACATTGAAGGCCGCCCTGGCGTTGAACTTTATCCAACGCTTGAAATCGCGATGGCGACACCGCGTACTTCGGCCTACCTTGCTCATAACGCTGTCCCGATTCAGTTTACCGAAGAAGACTTTGAACAAGCTCTGTCAAGTAACTTCGTTACGAAGGTGATCTATCTTCCCGATCCGGAGTTCCAAGGCGACGCCCTCGCTGGCATTGATACGTTGGTGAGTACTCGGCTCGAGCCAGGACTCGATCCAATCATCGAAGCCGATCGACGTGGCTCCATCTTAGCCATCGTTCGTTTAGGTAATAAGGACGTCGAAATGTCGGGACCAAGCGTCGCTGGGGTCGATGGCATGGGTTACGGTGGCATGATGTGCGGACCAGATGGAAGCCCGATCGGCGGTGGCGGCATGGCCAACGCCACCTCGAATCCTCCCAACATGGTGTCTGGTGTTTCGGCTCCTCAATACGGAATGACTTACACGGGAACGCCCATTGGCTTGCCTGGCCCTCCTCACATTCCATTGGGTGCCCCAGCCGGACTACAACAGCACGTCATGCGTAACCACACGCACATGAATATCCCTGACCCTGTCGACAAGATGAAAATCCATGTTCGACAACAACCAGGTTACTCGTATCCGACGCCACCAAGCCGAGCATCCATTCGCGAGCAAAATATTCACCCTGGCTATCCATCGGGACGACCTGCCTACGAACACGCGAGCAAGTCGGTTACGCCGAATCAGTTCGGCGGAGCGATGGGATCCGGAGTTCCATCAGGTGGGCCCGGGGATCCGAACTGTCCACCAACCATGGTTCGCTAAATCTGAAGCTAGCAGCATCGACCATTGTCGCCGTTCTCTCCGAGAACAAATCGATCAGTGTCGCCGTTCTCTCAGAGAACGTGCGTGTGCTGGGCGCGCGTGGCTCGCGGGAGCGGACAACGACTTTGAATCGCGGCGACTATAGACGCTCGTTCTCGGAGAGAACGGCGACACTTGAAGAAACACTACTCGAGATAAATAGTTCAATGCTTGTCATGGCTGTCATCATTGCTCGATGGGTTGCGTTGTCGCGACGGATGATTCCAGTCGTGGCGGTCGTTCTTGCCCTCACCAGCTATTCCGTGGCACAGACGAGCTACAATAAACTTCCAGCTGGCGTCCCATTGCTTCAAGATGACGTCCCGCCCGGCGTGATCGGAAGTATTCAGCTCAAACGCCAGCCGAATCTTTGCGGCTACTTTCAGCCTGTGGAAATTCGAGGTCCGAAAGGATCAAGCTTCGCCTTGGCCTCGTCTGGCACCTTCACGGATAACCAACCGCAACCACTGCGTGCTGCTTTCCTTGTTGGCGCGGTGTACCGATTTCGTATGGTTGGCTTTGCGAATCAGCCCGAAGCCGAACTCTTCCCAACGCTGGAAGTCATTGACCGCACTTATCCACCCGCTGAACGATCGCATCGATTTCCGATCCCCATCGAAATCGACGAAAACGACATCGAATCGGCTCTCCGCGGCGACCTCGTCATGCGAGTCATCTATCTCGAAGACGGGACGAATGCAGAACCGGTCAGCTATGCCGGCGGACCGCAACGCGTCTACGAAGTAAGCAAGAACGAAGATACCCTTCGAACGGCCGATATGTTCGGACGCCCGCTCGCCATCTTGCGGATCGGCTCACGAATCCCAGACATCGTGGAAGGATCGGAAGCGGAAGAATTCCTCTTCGGTTCGCCTCCCTGGCAACCGATTAAAAATGTTCCGCAAGGCAAAACACTTAGCGATATCGCTTATCCTCAATAACTCGATTGATCCAAGCTAAAATGCGACAGCCGTTACGTTCCAACTATCTGCCCATCGTCGCGTCAATCTGCGTTGGATGCTTCTCAATCGCAGGTTGCCAACTCGGCAATCGCACACCATCACCAAAAGCAACGTCTCTGCCAACATCAGGGGCAATGCCTCCAACTCATCAAGCAGCGATATCAGCTGCTAACGCTCCTCAAAACCCCTCGATCTATCCTGTCTCGAGGATGCCAAACGCTAACGGCGTGGTTCAAGCCAGTCATACACATCAATGCAATGGCGCCTGTTGTCGAACTGCTTCGTACACTCCGACTTTCCCGGAATACGCAACTGGCTACACGACAAGCACAACCACTCCGCAACCCGACTTCGGCATGATGGGGTGTGGCCCGAATTGTTCGCCGGTCCCAGTTCAGTGCCCCTCCCCTGCCCTGCCCCGTTACGTCGACACCAACGAATATGTGTACGACGGTGGTGATCGCGATCCAGAAGTTCGTCTGCGCGACGACTTGTCCGTCGTTGGACTCGATAGCGAAGACACGGTCATCCAATATGAAACGCAGTCCGGCACCGTGGAAGTCAAATCCGGTTGCCGCGTTCCGATCTATGCTCCGCGATTTGCTGCGACGCGTAAAATTCGATCGCTTGGCTATCAAGAACATGTTGTGGCGACCCAAGCGGCATTGCTTCGAGAAACTCCTGGACGCACGCAAGAGGTGCTGCCTCCGACTGGCGTTCGACTCAAGCAAGGCCCCGTTCTCGGCGAAAGCGTCAAAGTAGTCGAGTCGTATCGTGATCGACAAAAGGGCTTGAACTTCGAAAAGGTTTTGCCGGTCGTCGATATCAGCGATGCCTTCAAGCCCTACGAAGATCTAGCCATCATACGCGAAGGCAAGATGATCATGGATGACAAGATCAAGCTTCGTCGCTTCGCCAGCGCCGCCATGTCCTGGACGAACATCGACAACCTCCGAGTCATTGTCGATGGTCAAGCCGCGGCACTCATCGAAGAAAGCCAACGGCCCGAAGAAGTGCTCGTCTATGAGCTGGATGGTAAGCCCCGAGTACGCTTATGCAAAGTCGCTTCGCATCAAGTCGCGGAATCAGGCGACACGATCGATTTTACCATTCGCTTTGACAATATTGGCGATCAGAAAGTATCCAACATCGTCGTTCGCGATTCGCTTTCACCGCGTCTCGAGTACGTCGAAGAAACTCAAAAGTGTAGTCTCAAGTCTGACTTCAAAGCCGAACCCAACGACGCTGGCTCAAGCGTTCTCGCTTGGACCATTCTTGAAGAAGTCAAAGCCGGCACAGGTGGCTACATTCGCTTCCAATGTAAAGTTCGCTAACTTCAACTGAGAAACGTCCGCTATCGAGACTCGTCCACCGAACGATTGGGCTCAAGCAATTTGAGCAATTCACGTTCATGAGCCATTCGGGCGGCGGGCGTTGCCTGTTGTTGGTAGGCTTCGGTCAACGACATCTGGCTCATCAGCCTCCACGCCCAGACTCGTTCTTCTTCGACGGAAACGTGCCGCAATCGCTTGGCATGCTCAACGGCAAACTCGTCGATCAACGTTTGGTCATCGAATCCATTTGCTTTGTTCATTCGCCAAGGAGTCCCTTTAGGTGATTAATCCGATCTTGTTTTCGTGAAATCTCCGGAAGGGCCAATTGACAGTCGATCATATCCCGAGCGCACAACGAATGAAAAACAATCCCATCGGCCATGGTCGCGATTTCGGCACGATTCCAGGACTCTTCAAAGTTCGCCAAACCCACTACGCTTCGGAAGATGTCGACAAATCCGCACTTCGTGAGTAAACAATAGACGGCTTGGCTTCGCAACCAGCCTACCGGCTTAAGTCTTGTAGGTCCCCAATCTTCGTCTCCCTCTCCCCATTCAGCGTCGATCTCGTTTAATGCGGACTCACACCGAGCTGTGTTCTCCGCTGTCGGTTCAATCCAGATGTCAATGTCCTGAGTTGTTACGGGACGATAACGAAGAAAATAGTTCATTCCTCCGATAAGAATGAAACGAACGCTATTCTTATTGAGGCTTTGTAAGAGTCGCGCACAATCCAACTCGTTCATAACATCTCGGCCATCTCACGGGCGTGGTAGGAGCTCCGAACAAACGGGCCCGAAGCAACTTGCTTGAACCCCATCTCTTCGGCCAGCCGACCAAGCTCCGCAAATTCTTCCGGCGGAATATAGCGAACCACTGGCAAATACTTTGGGCCCGGTTGAAGGTACTGGCCTAATGTCAGGAAGTCGCAGCCGTATTCGAGCAAGTCGGCCAAGCAATCAAGGACTTCGTCGCGAGTTTCACCCAACCCCAACATCAATACACTCTTGGTCTTAAAGTTCGGATTAAGCTCTTTGATGCGACGCAATAG
>JANOAI010000519.1:0-4001 GCA_031411055.1 Pirellulaceae bacterium | reverse complement strand
CAAACGAATTTCGACTTCAAGGCGTTGGCTCCCAGCAGAAGACGAGGATTTTCCAAACAACCCCAACTCAGGGGCTTGTCTTCTACTCCATAACGCAAATACTTGGCCAACCGATCACGTCAACCTTGTGCGATTGCCCTGTGTGCCGACCCTTCGGGTCTAAAACGCGCAACGTCAAAACGAGTGCCTCCGGCTCAAGGGCGATTACGGATCGAAGAGCGACTCGGTACGTTGTGGCGGCGGAGTCGGACGGACCGGCGGCGAAGACGGAATTCGCTGCGCAAGTGGGGGTGACTTGGGGATGGCGGGTGGTGTGTCACTTGGATCGAATGTCGACGCGGCAACAACTTCGGGGAGCCGTTGGTAAGTGCCGTTGACTGGCATTGAGTTGCGCTTTGCAGTCTCGCTCGACTCTGGCGTCGCGAACGATCGCGATTTTACGACTGGATACTCTACCGTATGGCCAATGTTCGGATACGTTTGTCTGACTTGATCGAGATGCTCTAACAATATTTGTCGCACTTCCAGAATGGAACGTGGTTTACGATGGATGTCTTGATGAACCGACTCGACGACAATTTCGCGAACAACGTCATCCATATGTGCGCTCTTCAGTTCAACAATGCCGTCGCTTTCTTTACTTGATATCGACAAAAATCCATCACTGGGTTTTACACCAACAATATTGTGGTAGCGAACCCATGGTGCGCGACGTGAACGCATCATGGCTGGGAAGATAGGGGATTCAGGCGCAAGGGAATCGATGCTCGTCGTGGTCGTAATCATCTCCGTATCGCGGAAAACGTTTGGGTTTTCTCGAACAAGGTGGTTGGCCGTATCCGTGATGGACTGGGGGAGTTTGATGATATGTCGTCCCAACCAACGGGTTGTATCGTTTGCAAATTCGCTGCCTTGATGAGGTGTTCCAATAGTTACCACACGTTGAACCGATGGATTCGGTTCAAAGAAGAGAGCTTGTTTGAGAGCTTGGATATCCTGTTCGTCACCTTTAATCTCATCAAATGGCTTGTCGCTAATCGCGCGCCAGAAGTTGTCGTCGCTGTAATAGCTTTGCATACGACTAATCAAACCGCCCATACTGTGTCCCACCAAGATCATCTGATCGAGAGTCGGATGTTGTTTAGCCGGATCAAGTCTACTCCGGAGTTCGGCCAATTCAGCGCGCATTTGGGTGGCGCTAATCCAAAACGGCTGTCCGGTCGGATACTGATAGAACCAGAATTGGTAGCTGCGTCTCAATTCTTCAAAGCTCCGCAAATCATTAAACATGGGCATCCACGTAAGCGGACTGGACGCCAAGCCGTGAACCATGACAACCGGAATACGATTGGGGTCGTACGGTTCCAGCATATAGATTCCTCGATTCTTTTGCGTCTTGTTTGGATCAAGCAGTCCAAGGGTTGCATTGGTCTGTTCGCGGAACTGAGGGTTGTCGAGGAAGAACCCCAGCGGTGTGCTTAAGTCGCTTTGCAACGGCACGCGACGTTCAGCAAAGAAGATATCGTTCGAGACAAGCGGGTCATGCAATTCGAGAACGCATGGATAACGATGCTGCGACGAATTCTCTGGTCGAATCGAAGGCGATGTGACTCGAAGCAAAGCCGTTACGGGATAGGACAACCCTTCGGGATAATACTTTTCTGCGGCGTCCTCACCGAGATGCTTTTTGCGAACGGCGATCAATGGAACGCCGATTCCATAGCCTACGTTGGTCGAATCTAGCCCTTCGACTTTATAGTCGCTACAAAACTCGAAGTGGTCAAAATCGTCTTCGTGCCAATTACCACGGCCAACGACTTGGACGCCGTAGTGCCGCTCGTTCGTTTCGATGTCATAGGTATGACCTGGTCGTAATTTGTCTCGACGATTGACGAGACGTAAGGTGGCTTCCAATGCGCTGTTGTAGACATCGCACGCGCCGCGAAATTGTGGATCGTACGGATTGCGAGAGACATCAAGTTCGGGACAGAACAAGTAGATGTAAGCGTTGCTGACTGACACCGAGTACATGTCCAACGCTTTGCCAAAATTTTTCGACCGGTCGGCTCGCAATCCAAGAATGTAAGCCAACTCGGCTACCGCATGTATTTTCTCAGCACCTTTTTCGGTTGCAGTTAAATCCTGCAACTGAGCCAAACATGTATCCGGATCACGTTTGTACAAGTCTTGCAGGGCATAGTGCCGAAGCAGGGTCATCGTTCGTTCGCTGATTTGCGGCCCAGAACGCGAGACGAGATGAAGCTGTGTCGCGAGAGGGTTGAGCGGATTGTCGCGAATCGACAAGAATTTTTGGGTCGCACATCCACTCGTGGCTAGTAATACCAACACCCCAAGCGATGAAAGGACGAACGCAGAACGTCGTCGATCGAGTCGATATGTCGCAAAATGTCGCATCCGTGCGATGTTCAGTAAAAGTGGTCGGCTGAGGCTTCAAGCCTGGGGAAAATACCAGCGCGAACGTTTTGAACTCAACAGCAATCTATCGCTTAGCTAGCCCTACTTGTTACATTATCCACCATGAATCGACCCCCAAACCCTATTTTGCAGTACTTCCCCGCCATCCGAGCGATGCAGGGGTACAGTTTGGCCTTTTTTCGACGGGATCTTTTCGCTGGTTGCACTGTCGCTGCGGTCGCCGTTCCCCAAGCCATGGCCTATGCCAGCATTATTGGGCTACCCGTTCAATACGGGCTTTACACCGCCATTGTAATGACCGTTGTCGGGGCGTTGTTCGATTCGTCGCGTCATCTGGTGAATGGCCCGACGAACGTAATCTCGCTCGCCACCGCCAGTGCCTTATCGATTAACCTCGTCGCTCCCGAATCGATGGTTTCTGCCGCCATCCTATTGGCGTTGCTGATCGGCTTGATTCAGCTAAGCATTTCTTTGCTCCGGCTTGGCGATTTTTCGAGATTCATTTCGCATGCCGTGATTGTGGGTTTTACGGCTGGGGCATCCGTTATTTTGATCTTGGATCAACTGACGAAAGCGCTTGGTTTAAAACCTCATGGCGACCCGCACGATCACGTTCTGAAAAAATTCTACTTGACGATGAGTCAAGGCGGTCCAATCCATTGGCCGACTGTCTATGTTGCCGTTGGAACGATTGCAGTGATTCTTTTCTTTCGATGGATCAATCGAATGTGGAAGATTCGACTCCCTGATTTTTTGCTTGGCCTCATCCTAGTATCGCTCGGAGTTGTGATTTTCAAGGGCGCTGACCATGGAGTGGCCTTGGTTTCCTCGGTGCCTCAGAAATTGCCAAGCTTTCAAGCACCGGTGATCGATATCGCCATGGCTCGAGACCTCGCGGATAGCGCCGCTGCTATTGCATTTCTTGGACTTTTGGAAGCGATCGCGATGGCAAAATCGCTCGCCGTGAAGTCGGGACAACGACTTGACATGAACCAGCAGTGCCTGAGCGAGTCGGTGGCCAACATTGCGGGAAGTTTCTTTCAATGCTTCCCAGGCTCTGGTTCACTGACACGATCCTATATCAATCATCAAGCAGGCGCTGCAACGCAATGGGCCGCGATCTTTTCGGCCATCGGTGTGGCTCTGACCGTTCTGTTTTTTGCTCCCTATGCGTCCTACATTCCCAAAGCCGCGTTGGCTGGAGTTCTTCTCCTTACCGCGACTCGGATGATTGACTATCGTAGCTTGCTCTACCATGTTCGAGCGACGCGTTTCGATGCAATCATTGTGGTCGTAACGGCCCTCTCCGCGATCTTTATCTCGATCGATTTCTGCGTCTTGATCGGAGTCGTACTGTCGTTCTTCATGTATATTCCACGAGCTGCAAGGCTGTACGTTAGTGAATTGACGGTTGGGACCGACCGGATCGTCCGTGAGCTTCGGCCTGAGGATAAACGTTGCGGTTTGTACCGAATTTACAACTTCGAAGGGGAGCTTTTCTTTGGTTCGTCGACGGAACTCGAAAATAACTTCGAAGCGATCGAATCGAATCTCACCCCCGAGAT
>JANOAI010000518.1:0-12265 GCA_031411055.1 Pirellulaceae bacterium | reverse complement strand
TGACATCACCATGATGACTGTTCCTGGATACCCGGTCGCAGGAACGCATACCCGATATTTTGGCGGAAGTGTTTATCGCTTGCCGCTATTAGCTGAGAATGACTTCTATCCTGACTTTTCGAAAGTCACTCCCGATATCTGGTCGCAAACGAAGATGTTGGTCTTAAACTACCCCAACAGCCCCACGGGCCAAGTTGCAACCGTCGATTTTTATAAGAAGGTAATCGAGCTCGCCAAGCAACATAAGTTCATTGTCGTTCAAGATGCTGCCCATATGCTTTTGACGTTCAAGGACAAACCACTGAGCTTCTTGCAGGTTCCTGGAGCCATGGACGTTGGCGTCGAAGCCTATAGCCTTAGCAAAGGCTACGACATGATTGGCTGGCGCATCGGCTGGGTTTGCGGGAATGCCAAAATCGTCCAGGCATTTGCCGACGTGAAAGACAATTGCGACAGCGGACAGTTCGGGGCCATTCAAAGAGCCGCGATTACGGCCCTTGATGATCCGTCGATTCCAGCTCGGATCAATGCGAAGTATCGCCGAAGGCTAGCAAAACTCGTCAAAACGCTCGGCGAGTGCGGCTTTACCTGTTCGATGCCTGGCGGTAGCTACTTTTTGTATGTGAAATCGCCCACGGGAATCGAGGGAGGGATTCAGTTTGAAAACGCGGAAGCCGCGTCGCAATATTTCATTACCGAGCACTCCATGGTTACGGTACCATGGGATGATGCAGGGTCCTTCTTGCGATTCTCCGTAACCTACATTGCAGACGACGAAGCCGCGGAAGACGCGCTGATGGTCGAAACCAAGAGGCGGATCGGCGGACTTAAGTTAACGTTTTAGGTTTTGAATTCGGTATCGATTTCGGATTACCATCGTCCCACGATGACGATCCTTTTTCGAATCATCGTTGGCACGTTCCCTCAAGGCAAGTGTATTGAGAGATTGCCTGAGCGGATAAGATTTTTAAGGTGCCTGTCCCTTGGCGAGTAATGTTCAATCGATCGTATGCTGCATCGGCAATCCTGTCGCAGGGAATCCGACTCAATTTTTGATGCAACGCGCGGCGGCTTCGCAAGGGCTCGATTGGATGTTCGTTACCGCGGAGGTTCCCGAGGACCGAATCAAAGAAGCATTCGAAGGAATTCGGGCTTTGAATTTTTCTGGCGCCGCATTCTTACCACCGCATCGATTGGCCGGTGCCACGTTAGTGGATTCGATGACCGAGTCCGCGATCCGAAGTGGGCAGGTTCGGGTCGCCCGGCGCGATGGCAATTCGTGGCTGGGGGAAGACACGATGGGTGCCGCGATCGTCGAGCTTCTACGGCATGAAAACTGCGTTCAAGACGAGCCCGGTTGGATTGCAACCGCCGGTCAGGGATGGCTTTCACATCTTGTACGATTGGCGGCACCGGACCAATGGAAACCTCGAATTGTCGAATGCGGTTCGAAGACTGAATCGCTGGACGATAGGGTCGAAACGGTTGGCAGCGCCGCTCAGTGGAAATCCGGAGATGCGGTGCAACTGGCGGAACGCCCATCAACCCGTCCTACCATCCCTTCGATCCCGGTTGAGTCTTTTGCCGACCAATCAAATCGAATCAATGTCCTCATCGCCGACGCCTCATCCACCCCACCACCCGCAAGGCTACTCAATAAATTCATCTGGTCCGAACAACCGACGCTCGTCCTCGTTGAGCCACATTCTCAATGGGAGTCAGCCATCTCGGCGCTCATGATTCCCGGCCTTCGAATTTTCCGTCAGATGGACATTGCGGCCGCGAAAGCGGTCGTCAACTTTCAATTCTGGACTGGCGTTTCGACCGATCTGCCATCCATCCGCGACGCATTGGATGAGTATTGTCAGTGGTAAGGGGCATCGCTCATTACCGTGGTGCGCTACTTCGCATTTAGGCTGGTGTTTTGCTGGCTTCACCAGCCAGTTCCTGCACGAGTTCAGGTAGCGCGTAGCCTGGCAATCGCTTACGAAGTTCTACTATCAACTGCTTCCCTTTTTCAGCAGTTACGTTGAAATGCGAAGCACCTTGAACGGGATCGAGGAGATGAAGATAGTACGGAAGTACACTATGCTTGGTCAGTTCCAAACACAAGTCTTCCATCGCTTCGACATTGTCGTTGATGCCGCGAAGCAACACAGCTTGGTTTAACACGACGGCGCCCGCATTCCTCATTCGACGAAAGGCCTGGATAACCGATTCGTCGATTTCGTTTCTATGGTTGGTGTGCACAACGACGTAAGCCGCAAGCCTCGTCTGCTTCAAGAGATGAACAACGCCATCATCGATTCGATTTGGAAGAACGATTGGCATACGAGAATGAATCCGCAATCGTTCCACGTGGGAGATTGATTCAATACGTTTGAAAAGCGTTTCCAGAGATCGATCGGTGATCATCAAGGGATCTCCGCCAGAAAGGATGACTTCCGAGATAGAGTCGTCCGCTTCGATCCGGTCCAAGGCTGGAAGCCATTGTTCAATTGACTTCGGCTCATCCGAGTAAGGATAGTGCCGCCGGAAGCAGTATCGGCAATGAATGGCGCAGGCACCCGTGGTGACCATCAATACCCGTCCATGATACTTTTGCAGGAGGCCGCTCTCGATGCGAGCCCCCAGTTCTCCGACCGGATCCTCATTATACCCGGGGGCGGCTATCGACTCCTGTGAAAATGGCCATGCCTGAAGCAACAGCGGGTCATCCCAATCCCCTTTCTTCATTCGGGAGGCAAACTCTCGGGTAACGAGAAATGGGAACCCATAGCTATTTGACGGTACGATTGCTTGTTCCAGGTTGAGTCCCAGAAACTCCGCCAGTTCGACAGGCGACCGAAAAGCCATCTTCATGCTCGCCTGCCAGCGGGCCACCGTTTCTTGGCTCTCGGTTTTACTCGTTTCAATGATGGGTTGCATCTACTCAACATAACCCGGAATCGCCCCGAATCGAAGTCGAACCGTGTCGTTCCACAAGAAACGAGCGCTTTGTCACACCTTAGAATTTAGGTGTTGAGCTGAACATGTACGACGGACTTCCAGTCCAGGGCTCTAAGGGTACGAAGCGAGATCAAAACCCCGCGGGCTCGCCACGCGGTTCGTTCGGTTTCAAGCTAACGCCACTGACGGCATCCGAGCCAACGTCGCGAAAAGCAGAAACATCAGCACGGCAAGCCTAAATGGCGTGGACTTTAGTAGCGGAACGGCGCAAGCCGTCCGGTGGATTGCGAAAAAATATTGTGGAACCGGACGGCTTGCGCCGTTCCGCTACAAAGTTTTTTCCTTAAGTCCACGCCATTTGGGCAAGCCTGCGGGATTCGAGGATGTTCTGTTTCCGTAGTTGTTATTGAGAATCCCAACGATACGTGGGGCGAGCCCACGGGATTCGAAACATTCGATACCCTTAAAGCCCTGGCCTGGAAGTCCATCGTACAGGTTAAGCTCAATCCTCTTTTAGGGTTTGAAGAAGCATTAGCGAGCGTTTAAACACGTCAAGGCACTAGTAAATCCTTAGCTCGATGTTTTTGAATCGAACCTCGGTGGGGCCACCAGAGTGAAGCTGGAAGGCAAAGACGCCGCGCCGTTGCCCTTCGGGATCCTCAAGTTCAACACAGGGCTGATCATTGATCGTTGTTCGGATGTGAGAGCCCTTGGCTTCGATCGAATAGGTATTCCAATCGCTGCTTTTGATATGAGCTTCACCGCTTTTATCCCAAAGGAGTTTACGACCATGTTCTTCGTAAAGTTTTCCCCACCAACCGGGTCCCGCGTCGGCTTGATATCCTTGAACGAGTCCACCATCGATCTGGCGGCTACGGAATTGAATCCCGCTGTTCCCGCTATTGTCGACCAGCTTCATTTCTAGAGTCAGCGTAAAATCACCGGCCACAAAATCGCTGATCAAAAATTCGTTTCGTTTCAGCCCCTGGCTTTTCCCAACAATCTCGCCGTTCTCAACTTTCCATAGGTCTGGATTCCCGCTCCAACCAGTCAGGTCGCGGCCGTTGAAAAACTCCTTCGCATTCTCAGCCGACAGGAGAAGCGGTGATTGCTTTGTGTCACGCAAATAGGCCACTAACGAACGAATCTCGTGCGATGCGAAGGGTTGTAGTTGATCTTCGGGCATCATCGACTTTTCACTGACTTTGCGTTCTTCAATCTCATCCTTCGGCAATGTCACCAGCGCATCGGCCGTTTGAATGCTGACCGATTTTTCGGTTTCGCTTTTAAGAATCCCGGTGACAATCTGACCGTCTTCGGTTCGGATGATGGTTTGACGATACTCGTTCGCCATGACCGCACTCGGATCAACAATGTTCTCAAGGAGGTAATCGAGGTTGCTACGATTGGAACCGGTCAAATCGGGACCAATATGTTGTCCTACGGCGTAGAGTGTATGACAACGCTGACATGTCTTTGAAAAGATTGCTCGCCCCAGGTTTACATCGGGCGGTGTTTCAACTTCTTCGCTCACAAGATTCTTGTACTTTTGAATCAACGCCACTTTCTCGGCTGGAGACTTGCGGACCTGCCCCCAAACCTTATCGAGCAATTCTTTCACGATGGGATCTTCAAGGTACTCCAACTGCCTTGCTAAATCGGCGGATAAATCTCCGTTTGGAATGTTCTTTTCGCTTATCGCCTTGAGGAGCACAATCGCTGAATGCGAACGCCCGCACAGCGTCGCCATGGCGGCATTCTTCTCTGCCGGAGCAAGCGAACCATACGCTTCGACAAGCGATGCAGCGATTTCGGGTTGCTCGTATTGGCCTAGTCCTCGAATCGCAGTCAAACGCAACAGCGACGAAGACTGTCCTGGCTCGCGAAGAATCGAAAGCAATACCGAGGGAAGATCTTTATCTTTTACTGATACGAGCGAGTTTAAAGCTTTGACGCGTGAGTCGAAAACTTGCTTCGCGTCAGCCGCTATCCCTCGCAGGAATTTTAGTGCGGATTCGTCCCCAAACGTTACGCCCAGCCCGGTGGCCGTTAGTTTCACTACCTCGTTTGAACTTCGATTCAACGTCGCATAGGCTGAATTCCAAGCGGACGGTTTTTTAGCCGAACGTTGTCCAACGAGCGACGATTGAACGGCTTTCAAAACCGATAGCCGAATAGAATCGGACTGGTCTTTTAAAAGCAACGCTACCATGCGATCGATCGCTTTTTCTCCCCCTTGTCCGGCAACGCGTTGAAGCATGAAATCGCGAAGTAGCGGAACATGTTCACCGGCCGCGACAGACCATGCAAGAGCTTTGTCAGGATCGACATCCGACATCGGTTCGACGGCGTACCACATCATCAAAGGTAAGTTATGATCGTTGGCGTCTTCCGAACGAACAGGAAATTTTTCGATAAGGGGCCATCGTGCCGATGCAGGAAGCTTTTGCAGGGCGGATGCGAGCGATAAGCGAACGACCGGTGACGAGTCATTGGCTAGCTTGAGCCAGAGTTCTTTTGCCAAGGCATTCTGGTTGAACTGATCAAAAGCGAGTCGGATTGCCCATGCTCTTGCACTTGCATGGCTATCCGCCGCAAGCGATTTCAAGATTTCAGCATCTGCTTGTTCGACTACGTACAACATCCAAGCGGCTCGCAATCGCTTGGCAACGCTTTCTTGTGATGCCACAAACATCCTTAGTCGACTAATTGCGACTTCGTTGATTGGCTTTCCCGATGCAAATCGCTCTTGCAGAAGCCTTCGGGCGTGTCGAACGTACCAGTCGTTGTCGTGCAAGCAATATTCCACCAATTCAAGATCGGTCGATTGACTGAGATCAACCGACGTGGAATTTGTGTCACCATACGAAATTTTGTAGATACGGCCGTTCTTTCGATCATGCTTGGTTGGATCCTTGGAATGACAGGCTTGCATGTCATACCAATCAATCATCGTAACTTGGCCATCGGGTCCGTAAGCCATGTTGATAATCTGGGATGCCATGTCACGAGCTTTGAGAAAATCGTGACCGTGTGTACCGACATACCCGGACCCCTTGTGTTTCAAATGGTCCACGTTAATTCGCTGACCGTGTATGTTATTCATGAAGAGGGCTTGGTTGTACTCTTTGGGCCAGGCGCCTCCTTGATAGATCATCGCCCCACAATGCGCATGCCCACCGCCCGCTTCGTCAGACTTGCCGTTTCCGCCATGAGGCGTCGCTCCAAGATAATGAAGATGGTCTGCGATGGTACGAATGTCGTCGTACGTATACGGATTGAAATGCTGCCCACCCTGACGCTGATATCGAGCCCCTGGAATCATATGAAAGAGATGGGGAATAACACAGGCCGTGATAAAGGCATCGCCGGTTTCATTGAAGTCGACGCCCCATGGATTGCTGGTCCCATGAGCAAAGACCTCGAACCGATGATGGATCGGATGATAACGCCAGACACCAGCGTTGAGTGGAATGCGATCGGCATCCGGCGTGCCTGGTTTACCAACTTTCGAGTGGGTAAAGACGCCGTGGCAACCATAGAGCCAACCATCCGGTCCCCAGTTGAAAGCGTTCAGCGTTTCGTGGGTGTCTTGAAAGCCCCATCCATCCAGAAGGATTTTTGGCTCGCTATCGGGCACGTCGTCGTGATTTTGGTCGGGAATAAACATCAAGTACGGCGCGGCACCGACCCAGACGCCACCAAAGCCAATCTCGAGGCCACTGACGAGATTGAGCCCCTCGGTGAAAACCTTCCGGGAATCGAATCTTCCATCACCGTCGCGATCTTCAAAAATGAGAATTCGGTCGCGACCTTTTTCTTGATTCGATCGAACCGGATACTCGTACGCTTCGGCAACCCAGACACGACCGCGATCGTCCAAAGCCATCGCAATGGGTTGCTGAACATCAGGTTCCGCTGCACAGACCGTAACCCGAAATCCGTCCGGCACTTGCATGGCTTTCGCGGCGGATTCCGCATCTAGCCCTTGAAATGGATATTGATCCGCTGCCAATGCAACCGATGGCGTCGTGAGCTCACCCGGTTTGTCTCGATGCAAACGAAAATGATCATAATTGATATGCCCCCAACCATTCTTCGCCTCGTCGACGATTCGAATGAACATCTCCTTGTCTTGGACGCGCCTGAGATCGACGACAACCAGCGACATGTTCTCGCGTTGCATCCCTGAGACTTGAAAGAATGGCACTCGTTCCCCAACACCCCACAACTCGACGCGTGTTTCATTAGAATTGCCGCCACCTACCAGAAACGAAGCGTAGCGATCCGTCGCCTTGAAAGGGATCGAGGTTAATGTTCCCGTCGCTTGATCGCCTGAATTCTCAAAAGTGCCAATCCAGCGATTGCCTCGATGTTGGCTTTTCATGTCCGTTCGCCGCTTTGCGATCACATCGCCATCGATAGGTTGTCCGGCAAAAGCATTTCCGGTTGCCGTCCAATCTCGTAAATCGCCCGATTCAAAATCCAAATTGACGACGTGTCCATCGGAAGCTACCGGTAAAATCTCGGCGACATCCATTCGAGGTGACTGAATGACATTGCTTGAGGTGGTCGGTGTTAACGGCTTGGCCTCATCATTTGCAACGTGCAGGTAATCAATTCCTACCATGTAGGAGGGTTGAGCTTTAGGGTTGCTTCCAACAATGTCGAGCGAAAAAGAATGCTTTCCGACCTTGAGTTGTGATGCATCGTAAGTGAGAACACCGGTCGTCTTAACGTCTGGGCTAAACAGATCGATCTGTTCAGCGATCGTTCGGTCATCGACTTGCATTCGAACGATGCCATAATTCTTCGCCTTGGTAAGTACGACATGCAAAAACTTGCTTTCGGTAACAACTTCGAATTCAGTCGTTAAGCGACTTCCCGTTTTTCCACCTGTCCACCAAAGTTGCGAATTGCCGCTCCATCGATCCGCTTTGAAATTGGACATCCCTTGCGTTTTGACGGAACCAACTGTGACACTGGCCGCAAGAAGTTCGCCCTCGAAGAACCCAGGCGTACGCGTCGCTAGCTGAGCATTTTCTTGCAGGGCCGGAGCAGTCGACGGTTTGGAATTTACAGGGGGATTTTGAGCGACTTCTACATCGGTGGCTGGATCAAATACTTTGGGTTGTGCGGCTTGCCATGCCATACGATCGACCGATTTTTTGTTTTGAATCAGAACATGGGCGCCCAGCATTCCACCGCTAGCAATGTCAGGGAGGCCATCGCGATTGATGTCATGAACGACGACTTGTCGTCCGATCCCAGCTTTTCCGTCGACTTGATACGGAACCCAATCGACTCCGTCGTTGGTTCGTACGAGCTTGAACCAGTAGACGACCGCCCCTGCATCCCACATTGGGCTCTTTTCATGATGTGAATAGTATGTCTTGCCAGTAACAATATCCTTTAGGCCGTCGCCATCCATATCGGCGAGCGCAACGCTGTGGAGTTCGCTAAAGAGAACGCCATACTTATTCTCCGAGCGGCGTTTTCCCAGGATCTTGTGTTCTTTGAATTCGATGTCGCCATCGACACGAACCTGCTCAAACCAAGACAAACCAAATTCATGGGCCGCGATACTCGTGATCACGTCGTTATCACCGTCGCCATCAACATCGTAAGCGTACATTTCCGCTCCGCCGCCAGCACTCGTAAACTTGGCCTTGTGTTCGCGCCAACGTTGACTTTCCGCATTGGATTCTGGCTGTTCGAACCAGCCAGCAGCTCGCAGAATGTCCATCCGACCATCGCCATTGACGTCGCCAATGCCAAGACCGTGTCCAAACTTTTCGGGCGCGATCCTCTCTGAAATGGGATGAAATGTCCATTTCTTGAACGGTTGTGCCCAATCCACCGTTGCAAAGCCAAAAAAGCCGTCGCGCGTACAGACAAGTTCTGGCTTGTCGTCGCCGATGAGGTTGGTCCATTGCGGTGACTCATTTGAAACCCAATCGAAGACCTCGATTTTTTCCCAGTGCTTTTCGCGCTTCGCAATACTGGGATTGTGCAAAACGTAAGCGGCGGTCCCCGGAAAGCCGGCCGTAAGCACATCGTTGTGCCCGTCGTTGTCGAAGTCATAGACCCAGGCAAAGAAATGGTCGGCGTATTTATCCATTGGCTGAGCCACGGCCGGATAGAGTTCATGCTTTTGATCGAAGGCTGGCCCGACAAACCAATAAGGCCCATAGACGACATCGTTGTGCCCGTCTTGATTTAAATCTCCGACCGCGATGCCTTCAGAATAATAAGTCGAGGTAAGCGTTTGGCTTGCGAAAGTTTGAAGCTCCAACGATTCCTGAGAACACGCAGTCGAAGCCATTGCGAATAGCAAAAGCGCTAGAGACTCAATCCACTTCCATTTCGACATACGATATCTCCAAAGGACCAAGTGCTTGGTCGCAGCTTAAAATAAGGGTTAAGTCGAACCTGTACGACGGACTGGAATTCCGTCGCAACCTAACTGAACAGCGCCACTTTGCGCTGGAGTCCAGGGTGACGAAGCACTGGGAACATACAGCGATTTAGTTCAAGCCACTTCTAAAATGGTTCAGCCTGGGCAATCGAAAACGATTCGAACGCGATGCAAAAAAACTTAATATTATTGAGATATTTTACACTGGGGGTAGCCAACCGCAGTTCGATTCGAAAATGCGAATCGAACTGCATGGTCTCAATGGAACGGGGCGTGTTAACCATGGTGCGAGACAATCAAAGCAGAACTTAGGCCCAAGGATCGCGAGCTTCGCGAATGAGCATCTGGTTTGCGGCATCGTTGTTTGTGAACCTCTCTGCTTTGGCGTCCCACTTGGCGATCGTGCCTGGTCCTGTTTCTGGGAACATTCGGATCATGGCATTCGCAAGGTGACAAAGTACAGCCGACGCATGCCCCACTTCGACGGGTGCGCGGGGTTCCTTGCGCGATTTCACGCAATCCATAAAATTAGCCAAGTGCGATGTGTGCGGATCGGAAGTTCCAGTAGGCTTGGATGGACAGCCTACCAATAGACTTGGATCGGAAGCCGTCGTCCCCCTATATCCCGTTTGTAGCCAACCCTCGGTTCCTTCAAATCGAGTCTGAACGGTTTCTGGACCACTTTCGCAAACGAGTTCAACACCATTTTCGTATAAGCAACGGTAGCGTGTTTCGGTTGCGGTATTAAAGAGACTCCCCTCGGGCAGAAACTTTGCTTCGAGGCATTCAATCTCTGTCGGTCCACCCAAATCAAGTCCCATACCCCAGTGAGCCATATCGTTGCAGTGGGCGCCAAAGTTGGTAATCTGGCCACCCGAATAGTCGTAATTGAATCGAAACCGATACAAGCAACGATCGTCGTGGTAAGGTTGTTGAGGAGCGGGTCCAAGCCACGTGCGATAGTCGAATGTCTTCGGAATCGGCATTGCCGCCCAACCGGGACCGGGTCCTGTTTTGTTGTTGTAACCAATCTTCGTGATGATTTTCTTGATTTGTCCGATCTTTCCAGCCTTGGCGGCCTCGCAAATAAACATACTTTCTGGATTGGATCGTTCATGACTACCGGTTTGCAAAATTCGATTGTTTTTGCGAACGGCGTCGATCATCGCTCGACCGTCTGACACGGCGAAGGTAAGAGGCTTTTCGCAATAGACGTCTTTGCCTTCTTCCAACGCCATGACGGAAATGATCCGATGCCAATGATCGGGGACGACGATGACGACGGCATCGATGTCTTTGCGTGCAATGAGTTGACGAAAATCAGAATAGGCATCGCACTGAGCTAGTGCTCCACTCTTCTTTGCCTTGGCTGAGGCCTCCAAGACCGCTTGCTTGGCTGGCTCGCGGCCATAAAAATGCTCCGCTTCTTTATAGCCGTAACTTCCTTCGTTCACATCGCAAACGGCGAGTACATTTCCAAGATCGGCAGCTAGGAATCGCTTGAGCAAACCCATCCCTTGATTGCCTGTTCCAATAAAGCCAACATTGATTCGATTGCTCGGTGCGTCTTTAGAGAAGACTTTTGAACCAACAAAAAGTGGTGCACCGAAGGCGGCCGAAGTCTGGATAAATTGACGACGTGTTTTCATGGTATTCGAACGCTGAGGGTTGAAGAGGCGGGGAGACCGAAACTGTGAATTATAGCTGATAGTGAAACGACCAGGGGTGATGTCAAAAACGAGCAATTTTACAATCGTCTTACAAACTTCTTACAGGCTTCTGACCACTCGTTTTGAATCCCTTCGTATCGTACTTGTAGCCCGATTTTGATAGGGTGTATTTCAGTACTTGGTATGAGGAGACGAAGAATGACGTCAATGAATGGTCTAAAACCTTGGCTTTTGTTCGGTGGAGTCTTGTGGGCTACGCTCGTTTGTCGGAACGCATTGGCGTCTGACCAAATGTCGCTCGACGTTGCGCCCGTTTATCGGGTCCTTCGCGACGGCGACAAGCAAATGACGTGGTTACGAGTCGGTATCGAAGGTTTTGCATTGCAATCCGAAAAGCAGCGCCCACCTGTCAATTTAGCAATTGTGCTCGACAAATCCAGCTCGATGCAAGGCGAAAAAATCAAACAAGCCATCGACGGCGCGATTGAGGCGATTGGTTTGTTGAACTCCAACGATATTGTTTCGGTCATCACCTATGACACAACCGTCAATGTTCTCGTTCCTGCGACGAAATTGACCGACCCCGAGTCGGTTACAGCGGCGATTCGTAAGATCAATGCCAACGGAAGCACAGCACTCTTTGCTGGCGTGAGTAAGGGAGCCGCCGAAGTTCGTAAATTCTTGAGCAAAGAGCGGGTCAATCGCGTCATTCTCCTTTCTGACGGGATCGCCAACGTTGGACCATCGTCACCAGGGGAGCTAGGATCTCTGGGGGCGACGTTGCTCAAGGAAAATATTAGCGTCTCCAGCCTTGGGTTGGGGCTTGGCTACAACGAAGACCTCATGGTCGAGTTGGCCTCGAAGAGCGGCGGGAACCACCACTTCATTGAACAAGCTACCGAGCTGGCCAGCGTCTTTCGAAGGGAATTCGACGACGTCCTTTCGGTGGTCGCTCAAGAGATTGACATGCAAATCACGATCCCGAGCGGTGTGCGTCCCGTTCGCGTCCTAGGCAATGAAGCCAGTATTAACGGTCAACAAGTGGTTACTCGGCTAGCTCAAGTTTATAGTCGTCAGAAAAAGCACGTCGTGATCGAAGTCGAGATCCCTGTATCGGAAGTTGGGCAGAAACTCAAACTGGCAACGGTCTCAGTCGAGTACGCAAATATGAAAACGCAAAGCCGAGATCGATTGTCGGGACGTGCCGAGGTCAGCTTCAGCGCTTCGC
>JANOAI010000517.1:0-12872 GCA_031411055.1 Pirellulaceae bacterium | reverse complement strand
AGACAACTGCGTCGTACACGATCCCCGCATCGGCTGCTCCAATGGCAACATCGCTAGCAACATCGGTCACCGTTAGTCGGTCCCCTTTTGAAACGCCTTGCAAGCGGTCCCAAATTCCTGTTGGGCCAAGCACTTCTTTGGTGATTCTACCGATGGCAGCGGCATCTGAGCTGGCTTGAACGTATCGGACATCTGATTTCAGCAAGTCTTCGAGCGTCGCAATCTTCTTGGGGTTGCCTTTGGCGACCGCGACGACCGCTCGCATGGTTGCAACCGGTAGAATTTCATCAACGAGATCTGCTTTTCGGGCAAGTTCAATAAAGCTATCGTCCGCTGGCAGAAAGAGATCGCCGACATGGCTGACTTGGAGTGACGAAAGGAGTGTTTGTGACGGGCCGTATTGGACCTGCACCGAACGGCCGCACTCTTTTTGATAGTCGGTAATGACGACTTCCATCACGGAGCGATTGCTGGCTGCACAAAAGACCAGGAGTGGCTCATCTAAAGTGGAACGATCCGAGCCGCTGCGCTTGTCGGACATCAACCAAAACAGGGCACCGAGTGCAACAGCGGATCCAATTAAGCAAAGTAAAATTCGGTTCATCGATCGTAAATTCTCATGACTTCTTTCGGCCAGGTGGGATAACCAGTTTTGGCGGCTCGATGCCGATCGGCGATTTTGAGTTTGATGGCGGACGCATCCCATTTTCGCCGAAGAGCTCTCGGTCCCAGTTTTGATTCATCAAAAGATCGATTCCCGGATTGCGTTCTTTGACTTGGCAGGAACAGGCACCGCTCATAAACATCGATAAGTCTCGCATGAGGTCGGCGTTGAAGTCGTTTGACGGGATAACTTCTAGCAGTCGACCGCGACCGAAGACAGGTGCGAGTAACGGCTGTTTTGAATCGGCAGCATCCGAATGGAAATTGCGGATCAGATGAGTTAGTAAACGTTCTGCGGGATCGTTCGGGTCGATTACTAAATAGCTAAACTTTACAAAGAGCGGGACCTCCGCATAAAGTTCACTTCCAGGAACACCGATCCCTTCCGGTAATTTAATGTAGGACTCCAATGCGTGGCATTGTTCTTTCAAGAGTTCGACGACGCTGGTGTTTTCCTTTTCATCATTCGATTTGAGTACCAGCCACACGATCGAATGTCCGTTGATAAGTCGCTTCGCGATCTCGCGTCGAGCTGGCGAATCCACGATATCGAATTGTTTGGCTTCCTCAATCGATCCATGCCAGGCATCGATTGTTCTAGCCGACGCTGATTTCAGATGAACGGTAATATAGGGAAGCGTCCCCTTCGTTTGATCGGCAATGGCTTTCCATTCCGCGATTCGATTAGGGTCCTTTTCATTTTCGATTGCCACTTGGACCAAACTGACGTTTGCTTTGCCTCCGATGTTTATCGAAGCGGCTTCGAGTTTGGCAACCAGGGTCGCGTCGTCGCTCTCGAGTTTTTTAGCGTGGTAAACGACGATCTCGTAGTCGTCTGATTTCCAGCGTTCGAGTGCGTATCGAAAGACTGGGATATTGCACGCTGTCGCGATGCTGGCCATAAGGGCGAGTAGCAACGTTGCCTGCGAGACTCTCGTGCTAAAGGAATGGAGGGTATTCATACAGATTTATCTTAATCAGGGCTTTGCGTGGCTGCCCCAATTCGGGATGAAAACAAAGGTAATTGACAGGGGGGACGTCTCTCCGACTCAGTGATTGTCCGTCTTAGGTTACCACTTCCGCAAGCGGGCGAGGTTACCGATTCCTTGCAAAAATCGCGATCTTATCCAAGGTCAAATTCAATGGAGGGGATGAAAGACGGGGCCAGAACAGCCGCGAATCGCTACAACCGCTACAACCGGACACAATTTGATCGATCCAAGGTCGATTTTTTACGGCATTGACCAAATCTCGACCTAGGGTTCTCCAGTTTCCCCTTAATCCGTCGAGATCGGATCTACTATGAACACGTTAATGAACCCTGCGACAAAATTTGGACTTACCTTTCTTGTATGGTGCATTGGCCAACCACTTTTGTTTGGCCAAAATCGATATACGTCGGCGCCCGCTCAGCAAAGAGACTTGGACGGCGTGATACAACCGGCCAGTGACTCTGACGTTGCGTGCATCGAAATGGGAATTGTTCGGCAAGTGTTCGTCAAACCCGGTGACCGTGTTGTTCGGGGACAGCCATTGATCGGACTCGACTCCGAAGGGCTTTTGGCTCAAATCCGAGTCAAAAAGACCGAAGCAGAATCGACCGGTAAGATTGAGCAAGCTCGAGCTGAGCTTTCTTTGCAACAAATCAAGTTTGATAAACTTTCCAAACTCTTGGTCGAAGGGAAGGCGAGCGCTTCGGAAGTCGATCGTGCCAAGGTCGATCTGCTGATTGCAAAGGGGCGACTTCAAACCGAACAAGAGGCGATCTTAGTTTCGAAGTCGGACCTTGATCGCTTCGTTCGCCAACTCGAAGAGCGAACGATTCGCGCACCCTTTGATGGAATTGTCATGGATGTTCTTAAAGAAGTTGGCGAAGTCGTTACCACGAACGCGCCCTCTGTTTTGCGAATGATCGATGTTAGCACACTTCGAGCGACGTTCTCCGTTCAAGAAAGCGAACTTCCTGGCTTAACGGTTGGGAAGGTTATTAAGCTCCAACTTGCCAATGGCACCGTCGTAGAAGGAACCATCGAGTACGTGCCACCGGTTGCAGACCCCGAAACAGGTTGGTTCATGATCAATGTTTCGATCGACAATCGCGAAGGCAAGATTATCGGATCTCGCTGCACAAGACTGCCGTAGTTCGATTTACGAACAGACTAAAGAACAATATATGAACACCATACCGGTCGAAAATCGAAACGTTGCAGTTACTCCAGTTTCATCAGAAGCTGACGAGACCGTTCATGTGTCGGTAGAACGCTTGCACGAGCTCCTCAACGGTAATGGATCGATGTCAGTACGCGAGCTTTACCCTGAAAGCGAATTCGCCGAGCCGAGTATCGCCTTGGGCATCCGTGGAGCCGAACGAGTCGCTGCTCCCTTGGATTCCACTGGTGAGAATGACGCGCAGCCAATCGCGGAATGGCGAACTCCTTCGATGGTAGCGGGGCTCGATTCAAGCTACCCAGAAAAACTTTCGAATCAAATTGATAATGCGTTGGGCTGTTCCATATGGCTGAATTTCATTTCGCGTCGCGGCCGCGTTACAAAAAGTTTTCTGAGTACGTCGGCTAGTGCGTTACTCCTTTCAACCGACGAATTGACTTCGATTACTTCCGATGCGGCTCACGGATCTGCGCCGATTGGAACAGGTTGTAAATCAGGCTTACCGATTTCTCCAAGCGCGATTATGGATCAAATTTGGGCAAGTCGACCAGGCATGAGCTCGATGTCGGTTCATCTTCCGACGCCAGATCTCATTGGCCGATGGGTTTTAACGGCTGCTTGGCATGATGATGCAAGCCACGATGCCGCTTTGCCAATTGCCGCTTGGTTGGATCTTAACGCGTCGAGAATTGGACAGACTTTGCAAGCCTGGACCATTCAAGGGACTGGCAAGCGATGGCAAGGATATCAAGCTACAGCCATGAAGCTATTGGGAAAACCCCTTCGCTGGATTGCTTGTGGAGTGGTCGCCTTGGGATGTCTCATGCTGGTTCCCGTTCCGTATCGTCCGACTCGGAACTGTTCGATTGAACCAAGTTCGCGTCGTTATGTGGCCAGTCCCATCGAAGGACGACTGAAGTCGATTCTCGTTCGGCCTGGCGATGAGGTCAAAGCAGGACAGCTTTTAGCAAAAATCGACGATTCGCAAATCACTCGTGATCTTGCGGCCGCTCAAGCCGAACTGCAAACGCATAGTAAGAAGCGGGATATCGCTTTGGCAATTCGAGCAGCTGGTGATCTGCGGATTGCTCAACTGGAGTGTCAACAATCACAATTGAAGATTGAATCGCTTACGGATCAATTGCAACGGCTCGATATTGTCAGTCCAGCGGATGGGGTTCTGGTACAAGGCGATTGGTTCGGGAATGAAGGGATGCCGGTAACGTTCGGACAGAGTTTGTTCGAAGTCGCACCGCTGGACCGAATGATCGCTGAAGTTCATTTGAACGCTGAGGATTTGCCGTGGGTAACTGTCGGTACTCCAGCTATTTTGCGGTCCGATACAAGCCTTACCCAGACTTGGCGCGGAACGATCGCTCGAATGGAACCACAAGCAGAGATTATCGAAGACAAAGCAGTTTTCGTTGGAGAAATGGAAGTTGAAAATACTCACCGACTCTTTCGGCCGGGCATGAAGGCCGAAGTCGTCGTCAACGCAGGGAACAAATCCCTTGGTTGGATTCTCTTTCGAAAGCCCTATCAATGGCTCCAGAATCAGTGGATTTGGTAGGCAACGGTAAGCCCTTTACGCCAACGAACCTAAAATAACGTGTCAACTGCGAATTCAACCACCGCCGCACAACCCAGCCCCATGAGCCTCAAGGCAGGACTGCGCTTCGTTCCTCAACGGAGCGATGGTCCTTGGTATTGCGTCGTCGAAGACACAACGACCAAACGCTACTTTCGTATTGGTCGACGCGAGTATTTGATTGCTTCCTGTTTACAGCGGACAAGTTCGCCGACGGAAATTGGTAAGTTGCTATCAAATTCAAATCCCGAGCTGGAAATTCAGTCGACGGAAATTGAACAAACGTTGCGTTGGTTGATCGGAGCGGGACTCGTCACATCGCCCGGTACGACCGCTCCCGATTCGTCGAGCCATACAAATCCGTCCACATCGGCTAGCCCGACGAAGTGGATTGATCCATTCATGATGCGTTTCACGCTTGTTTCTGGAGACAAGTTGCATCAATGGCTAAGGCCGTGGCAATTTCTCGTTTCGGTCCCAGCCGTGGTCTTAGCCGCGTTCCTTCTGGTTATCGGCGGAATCACATTCGCAAGTAATTATGCCGAGATGGTTGGGCTTAGTAGCAAACTTTTCGTTCCAGCAGCCGCGGGTTGGTGGCTTGCCGCTTGGTTCGTAATGAAGATGTTCCACGAAGTTGGTCACGGCTTAGTTTGCATGGCACATGGTGGACAAGTGCGCGGCGCTGGACTTGGCATTTTCTATCTAGCACCCGTCCCCTTTGTTGATACAACCGACATGTGGCGACTTCGATCCCGGAAAGCCCGAGCGCTCTGTGCAGCGGGGGGGATTTGGTTTGAAATGACGGTCGCTGCGATCGCGATCTTGATTTGCCAAGTAACCGAAAATGCGTCCGTACAGTATTTTTGCATATCGCTCGCGACCATGGGTACGGTTACGACGTTAGCGTTCAACGCGAATCCCTTGTCACGGTTCGATGGCTATTTCATTCTCAGCGACGTTTTGAATCGCCCCAATCTTTGGACCGACGCACAACAAGCCTTTCGCTCTGTATACATGGAAGGCTGGAAATCTTTGGGAAATTCCCGAAAGACAATTCATAGTTTTCCGCTCGTTATCTACGGAGCACTCTCAATCGCCTATCGATACGTGATGATGATCGCTGTTGGGTGGGGAGCTTGGCTTACCTATCGCGGTATCGGATTAGGTTTGATTGCCTTGGCAGTATATCTGTGGTTCGTTGCGCCTTGGTTAAAAGCTCGAAGTTTGCGACTTTTGCAACAAGCTCTTGCCCCAAACCCGAAAGCATCGATTCCGTTTTGGAAGTCGAAAAGCCATCTCAAGGTGGGCGGCTTGGTTGGCTTAGGAGTCGCGTGTTTGATGCTGCTTTCGTTTCTCCCGTCACCATGGCAACCCGCCGCGCCGGGATATGTCGTGTTTGAAGAACCAATTATTCTTCGGTCGCAAACGGAAGGAGTCGTTGAGAAAGTCTATTTCACACACGGTGCAGTCGTCGAAGAAGGCGATTCTATTCTTAAAATCACAAACCCGTTGCTTGAACTTCAAGTCGAGCAGTTGCGTTATGCGGCTGAGATCAGTGAAGAGCACTGTCGCGTACTTCGAGCTCAAGATCGAATGGCCGAGTATCAATCGGAACAAGCTCGACTCGTATCGACTCAAGAACAGCTAAAACAGTCGGAAGAAAAACTGGCTGAGTTAACGATACACGCTCCAAAATCGGGACGATTGATTGCTCGTCAACTCAATCGGCTTGAAGGACAGTTTATCAAGCCGGGGCAACCGATCGCTACCATCGCAGCATCATCGTCGATCGAAATATACTGTTCGCTTGCGCAGGATGATGTCGAGTTGTATCGTCGCCAAATTGGACAGAGCATGAAGGTTTCGTTCGTTGGACGTAGCGACCTGGAAGCGACGCTGACGGATGTCGTGCCGCGCGCGACCGAAGTTCTTGACAATCCATCGCTGGCAGCACGCTACGGCGGTCCGATTGGTGTTCAACTGACATCGTCGAAGGATTCGAAAGCACCCATCAAAACATTGCGACCACGATTTGAAGCGAAGATCGCAGTCGATCCCTCGATTGCAAAAGATCTCGCCCTTGGAGAAATTTGCAATGTCCACCCGGCCAGCGAATCGTTCACCCTTGCCAATGTCATTGTGCGTTGGAAGAACGAACTCATCCATTGGTTATTCCCGATTGGGAACGAGTCTGCTATCTAACCGGACAGCCGCCCGCGATTGTGAAGCCTGAAAAAGCTTACGATTTCGCCGAAATTCTTCGTAACTTCTCCCGCTTGCGGGAGAGGTCGGACGCGGTAGCGGCCGGGAGAGGGTCTTCTCCTGCACCAAGGAAAATGCGGCCCTCTCCCGGGCCTGAGAGCCCGACCTCTCCCACGAAGACGTGGGAGAGGTAACGCGTAAACTAGACGGTCTCTACAGGCTGTACTCGACAGTGGCGTTGTCGGGTTCTGTCATGCTCATTTCGTCTCGATGGTTACGCCCATCACGATCGGCGCCGACTCGTCGGAACCTTTGACGAGCTCAATATCTTTGATCGAAGTTTCCCGTTTAGGGACAATTTTAAGATAACGAATCTGCTGTTTGCCTAGCTCGGCTACCAATTTCGAACCTGGGACGTCTACCTTTCGAATGTAGTCGGCAAAATGTACGCCATTGAGTAGTGGATGGTCTTCGGATTGACCGTCGGCGTAACGGAATCGAACGATCATCGAGACGGAGTCCTTTTTGCTTGCCGGGAAGCCCCAACCGCTGACGCCGCTCAATAAATGAATGGCCGCCGCTGGCATGTTGCACGGGAGCGAGACCGACTTCGGCATTTTGGGCGGCATCGATCCTTTGGGGCCATTCAGCAAGACAATGTTGTTGATCCGTTTGTCTTGCGGATCGACAAGCACAAATGGAACACTCTCGAACAGCTTGGGTTTCCAATCGGAGAAGACCATTCGATCGGGTCCCTCATCACCGTCATGAAACAAACCTTTGGTACTGATCGCCGTCGCGACCTTGGCCAACGAAATCGGAATGTATTTTCCTTTCGTGGTTAGGAACTCGAGCAAGTCACTCATCGCGTTTTTGTCGAGTTGGCTCTCGAAACCTTCAGGCATGAGCGACTTACGCGACGAAATCAACTCTTCCACATCTTCGCGTTGAATCGATTGACGCTTCCCTTGAGAATCGATCAGCTCGACCGAGGTCCGCGATTCGCCAGCCAACATGCCAGTCAAAACGAGCCCATCCACGGTCATCACCGAATAGACGCGAAAGTTGCCTTCGACGCTTCGATTGGGGTCGAGAATGTGAGTTAGCAACTCATGCTTAGGATGAACCGCCATGCCAGTCAGGTCGGGACCGATGTTTTGGCCTTCGCCGGTGTGTTGGTGACAAGCCGCACAAAACTTGGTGAAGAGTTGCTTGCCTCGCGTCGCATCCCCCTTTTGTTCGCAGATCATGGTCCACTCGTTGACGAGTTTGACGCGATCCGCACTCACCACTCCACCGCTGGCCGACATTACCTTCGTCGCAAGTTCGCGAACTTCGCGATTCGGATGGTCTCTCAGAGCTTGTCGTTGATCGAGCTGCAAATCGCTGACGACGACTTTTCCTTCTTTCATCGAATTCAGCATCACCAGCGTTGTTTCCGGGCGTGACATGAGAACTCGCACGGCAGTCGTTTTGGCTTGAGGCCCAAAAGTTGAGAAGCGATCAACGATCCGAGACGCAACTTTGGGCGATGTACTGCTTTGCAACGCTTTCAAGAATCCGTCGATGATTTCCGGCGATGTCTGCGGGGTCATGGCAGCCATCAGTTTCTCCACGATAAAATCATTGCTTGGTTGTAACGCAACCAAGAGATTGGCTGCTTCAATACGCTGCACGTCCGAGTTTGAATCCTTCTTCGCGTCGGAGAGCAAAGCATTCGCGATCTTCTCTACCTGGTTTTCGAGCGACTTTGCTCCCCAATTGCTCGCGAGTTTCACCACCAAGCTTTTCCCACTTAATGGAAGCTTCTCCAAAAGCGTGCCCAACGATGTCGAGGCAGAGTCATTCAATACAATGTGGTAGTCTGAAGGCCAGCCGCTCTCTAAACCTTGAAGGATGGTCATCGCTTTCTCATGAGAGCTATTCTGAATGGCAACAATGAGCTTGCTCAACGCTTCACTCGACATTTTTGATCGCGCGACGTGACGCGTCACAATTTCGATGCGTTGTCGTAACTCGGTCGGCCAAGCTTTTGACGTGATCAAGAGTTGCGGTAAAACCGCTTCGGCATGATGCGCTGCGGCGGTTGTCCAGCCATCGAGCAACCATGTGTCGGCGAGGGTGCTTTCGCTGACTTGGCTTAAACCTTTCGCTACCGCTTCATCTTCGGTGTTTTGCAGATCAGCCAGCTTGAGAAAAGCCGCCAATCGAACTTGGAGATCTGGGTCGTCTAAAAGCTTGGCATCGACAAGGATTTTTCCGTTAGCTGTTTCAGGTAGAGCTTGAATCGCGGCCCGCCGGACGATGGGGTTCGTTGCGATGAGTGCTTTTGCGGTCAGCATACTTCGCATGTCGAACTTCTTGTGGTCGGGCGTGATGTACCTCAGAAGAGCCAGTCCGTGCGACTCGGCCGTCGCCGCCATAGGATCCTTGGTGGCTTCGTCATTGAACAATTGTCCGATGGCCTTTTTTACTTCGTCATCGTTCGAAGCTCGCTCTACCAACATTCTTTGTGCAATCAACCGCCAGCGCATCGTCGGGTGGTACAGAACCTTTACGAGTTCTTTGTCGCTGGCTTTATCCAATCCAAGCAAGGCAATGGCTTCTGCTAGTTGCGAAGCTTGGCTGAGCGGCTCTTGCTTGCCCTCGTAGACAACGCGATAGATGCGTCCGTGCTTCTTGTCGCGAAGATCCGATTCGTATGCGTTCCCATTCCCCTTCTGAAAACCATTGGGGGTGGGATTGTGTTGCACGATATAGTTGTACCAGTCGATGACCCACATGTTTCCGTCGGGACCGACTTCGGCCATGATCGGAGAAGCCCATTCGTCGTCGCTCGCGATTAGATTGAATGGGCTTGTGCTCTTGTAGTCGCCGCCGTTTCGCTCGAGCACAAATGAACCGACAATATGTCCGGTGGGCTCACAAACAAAAGCGATTTTGTTCCACCATTCTTTCGGATACTTGCGAGCCGTATAAATCGCATGGCCGGCTGCAGCCGTGTATCCTCCATGCCAGTCGACTTGGCGAACCTTGTCGGTTGCAGCCGCGAACATGTAGGTGTCGGAGATCATTTTCAACGTCGATGGTGACCAGCCCTTGACGCGTTCATAATATCGGTTGGGAATGGGCATGAAGTTGCTTGGGTTACCATTCGCGGTTGAACCAAAGATTAGCCCTTCTTCGCTCATCCCAAAGCCCCATGTGTTATTGCTCGTCGCTCGTACAAACTCGACTTCTTTTACGCGTACCGTATGGGTATTGAATTGAGCGGCATCGACCTGGCTCCCTTCGATTTTCACGACGGGAGCTGTTGAATCGGCTTCGCCCTTGTCGACGAAAAATCGCCAAAAGCCCATTTTGAATCCTTGCTGCTTGACACCGTTGATTACTGGCGTTGACGCGTTGTAACCTTGCATGGCCCAAAACCAGTTGTCGTGGCCATAATTGAAGTTGCTGACGCCACCGTGTGTATCGCCAAGTGCCCAGCCAGTGATCAATTCTTGTCGAAGATCCGCTTTGTCATCGCCATCGATATCTTTGAGGTAAACGGTTTTCGTCCCATCTTGAACGATTGCACCACCGCGGCAAAACTCGATCGCGGTTGGGATACTTAGCTTCTCAGCAAAGACCGTGAACTTGTCGGCTCGTCCATCATGATCGGTATCCTCACAGATTCGGATCCGATCGCGACCTTGACCTTCCGGTTGTAGTTCATTTGGGTAGTCGTAAGTTTCGCAAACCCAAAGTCGTCCACGTTCATCCCAGTTCATGGCGATCGGTTTGCCTTGTAAGCTTGGTTCGCTCGTGAACAGTGCCATCGAGAAACCTTCGGGCGTGATGTAGTGCTTGATCGATTCTTCGGGTGGAAGCGGATCTTGCATCGATGTTTTGGGTGCCCCTTGGGTGCCGTGCGCCTTGCTCACGGTATAGTTCGGGATCTTGGGACCGACGTCGGTAAACGTGAATGGATGGACATCCTTGCGAAACGCAGTCATCTTGGGAACGGGAAAGCCGTTCACGTTTTCAAGTGTATCGCTGCTGATTTCTCCGGCCAGTGACGGATCGCTTCCGACAGTCCAGCGAATTCCTCGCTCCAAAAGGTTGAGAAATCCAGGTTGATTCCAAGTCCGTGCATCATGGCCCCAAGCGGTATAGAAGACACGTCCTTTGCCATGTGTTCGTACCCATGTCCACGGTTCTTCGGATACGCCTTCGGCTTGTTTTCCTTGACGGCGGACTTCCAAAACGACACGATCCTTTTCGTTGTGTTTGGTGTGAATGTAGGATTCATCCCAACTTCGAAAGCCTGCGAAGCCTTTCATGATCGGGTGATCGGGCGCAACATTGACCGTATCAAACTCTTCGCGGCCGTGGGCTTTAAACTGAGCTCCACAGAGTGCGACGTAAGCTTCTGAATTGCGGAAGCAGAACGTCGCGCAATGCAGTGGAATGAACCCTTTGCCTGACGCTACAAATTCAAGCAACGCTGCTTCGTGCTCTTTCGAGATCGTGTCAATATTTGCATAGACGAGCAATGCATCGAAAGCCTTCAGTCGATCCGGATTGAGAATATTAATATCTTCGGTGTATTGAATCTCAATCCCGCGGCTTTGAAGAACAGGAACAATTCGTCCTGCCAAATCGGCCGGACGATGATGTCCATTGTCACCGAGAAACGCCACTTTGATCGGGTCGGCAGCATGAACAGCGCAAGCCAACGCGAAAAAGGCAAAAGTGACATGGAAGGCCAGAATATTTCGGTTGATCATGATCTGATCGTCAATTCGACTGAAAATGGATGGGACAAAGTTCGAATCGGGAGCGGACTGCAATCCCGATATCACCGACTACAACGTAAATGCGGGTAGTTTCACAATTTGCCCCCCTTGCTTCGCGCTTTCATGTGCACAAATTCCGACGCAGGTCCAGTTCGCGCTTGTGACGGCATTGGGCCACGGATCGCGATCTTCGACCAGGGAGCTCAGGAATTCGTTCACCAAATGGGGATGCGAACCGCCGTGACCGCCGCCTTGCACAAAGGAAAGATGGTCGGCATCTTGAATAGAACGCGTAAACTCGCGAATCTCGGCCGGTAACAGGTGCGCATAGTCTGGCACTTCTACTTTCGACGCAATCTCCGGTTCGGGCTTTTTAGCAGTGTGAAGCACATGTGGCTCGTTCTCGATAAGGGTCCATTCAAAACTTTTCTTCGTTCCGTAGACATCAAAGCTCTCGCGATATTGTCGAGCGGTGTCAAATAAGCATCGCCAAATTTGAGCCGCGATATCCGAGTCTTTGATCTTGATATGGCAGGTTTCGACCGCAAAGGAGTTCCCCGATTTTTTGGCTAAATCAGGACGAATGGTCCCAGAGCCAAAACAGGAGACATATTCAGCCCGACCATTTACCAATCCGAGAACTGGGCTAACGACATGGGTGGCGTAATGCATTGGGATCATCTTTTCCCAATAGTCAGGCCATCCGTCCATATCTTGAGGGTGCGATGCCGCCATATATTGGATCTTGCCAAGCTCACCCTTGGTGTACATCTCTTTGATAAAGAGGAACTCGCGGCTGTAAACGACCGTTTCGGCCATCATGTACTTCAGCCCCGTATCGGCCACGAGCTGACAAATTTTGTCGCAGTCATCGATGTTTGTCGCCATTGGGACGGTACACATGACATGCTTGCCCGCTTTGAGGGCTTCCATACTCATCCACGCGTGGTCGGGAATCGGGCTGTTAATGTGGACGAAATCGATTTCGGGATCAGCTAAGACTTGATCATATTTTGTATAACGCTTGGCGATTCCGAAGTGGTCCGCGACTTTGTTCATTTCGGCTTCGTTGCGTCGGCAGACAGCCACGACTTCACCGTGGGGATGTTTTTTGTAGATCGGAATGAATTCGGCACCGAAGCCTAACCCGACCATCGCAACTTTGAATCGACTTTTTGACATTACGAACTTTCAGACCGATTTAAATGAGTAGGTTTTGAATAGAAACTACCAGTCTTTAGCAGTTGAGCCTTAGGCGCCAGCCGACTTTTTTCCGTCTCGATGATTTCGCGAGGTCGAGGATCGGTTAGCGCCCAATGCCATCTACGTTCACCCTCCCGCGAAGAGCGGGAGGGTCGATGGCGAGGTACGAGCCAGCGGGGAGGGTGAGATTTCGAATGTTTCGTGACCATATTCCCTCCCCTCGTCGTCGTTCCTCCTCCTCGACCCTCCCAAAAGGGAGGGTGAAG